>NZ_JBVITE010000017.1:81133-139503 GCF_055575155.1 Kitasatospora sp. NPDC034533 | reverse complement strand
CTCGCCGCCATCTGGTCCGACATCCTCAACCTCCAGCAGATCAGCATCGAGGACAGCTTCTTCGACCTCGGCGGCGACTCCATCCGCGCCATCCGTGTACTGTCCGCTGCGAAGACGGCCGGACTGCCACTGTCGGTCTGGATGGTGCTCCAGGCAAAGAGCCTGGCCGAGCTCGCGCGCATGGTGGAATCAGCTGCGGACCCGCTCCCGGCCCAGGACGACGTGCCGCTGCTCACTGGACATCGTCGACAGCTGGAAAAGGGCGCGGCCGGTGGCCGGACCGTACGGCTTCCGCTCACGCGGGCTGCGGACACCGAGCTCCTGGAACGAGCCCTGCGTGCAGTCGTCCGGCACCACGAGGCGCTGCGCCTCCAGTACCGGGTCACCGGTGAGGACCCGCTTGCCCGGTTGACCGAACTCGGGGACGAGGCGATCGTCCAGGTCCTCGACCTGAGTACGGTGGCGGCTGACGACCGTGGACCCGCCATCGCCCAGGCGCTGTCGGAGGTGAACGCCTCGGTCGACGCGGATCGCGGCGTCCTGGTCCAGGCACGGCTGGTCCGGTTCGATCCCATGTCTCCGGGTGAGCTCTGGATCACGCTCCACGACCTCGCTGCGGACCGGTCGTCCTGGTCCGTCGTTCTCAGCGATCTGAACTCCGCCTACCGCCAGTACGGTGAAGGACGGCCGGAGGTCAACCTCCCGCCCGTGGCGACGCCGTTGCGCTCGTGGGCTCGTGCGCTCACGGAGCTGGCGCACTCGGAGGAGATCCTTGACCAGGCCGGCCTCTGGCTGAACCGGCCCGAAGCCCCGGCCCTTCCCACCGACCAGCGGAGGAACCAGCACTCGCACGGGGCCTTCGAGACGGTCACCGCCACTCTCCCGCCCGAGCTGACCGACAAGCTGCTCGCCGATCCCCACCCGGAGCGCCTGGTCTTGGGCACATTGGCACGAACCCTGGCCCGTTGGACCGGATCGGAGCGCGTCAACATAGACGTGACCGCCGATCCACGCCACAACCGCGCTCGGGAGGACGCCCTGGCCCGTACGGTGGGTCTGCTGAGCTACACCTTCCCCGTGTCGCTCCGCGTGCCGAAGACCGGCGACGCCGCCGACTCCTACCGGTCGGTCTCCAGGCAGCTGCGCACGCTCCCGGCCCCGGCGCACGGCTTCGAGCTGCTCCGGTACCTGGCGCCCGACGCCGCCCTGGCGGCAGAGCTGGCCGAACTGCCCGAGGCCGAGGTCGGGTTCGCCTTCGTCCCGCCCACCCAGCTGAGCTCGGACGAAGAGAGCCTGGTATTCGTCCCGGAGCGGATCGCACCGGTTCCCGGCGATCCCATGCCGCATCTGCTGGACGTCGAGGCGGACGTGCGCGGCGGCCGGCTCTACCTCCGGTGGACCCACGACAGCGCCGTGCACGACCGTCAGACGGTCGAGCGCCTGGTCGCCGACCAGCTGGAGGAGTTGGTCTCACTCCTGCGGCAGGACCCCGGCAATCCCTCCACCGGATCAGGTAAGCCCGGCGGTTCGCCCAGCACGCCGACGGCCGACCCGTTGCGCTCGATCTCCGGGGGGATCGTGGACGTGATGGCCCGGAACGGCATCCCGGGTGCGAGCCTGGCACTGATCCAGGACGGGCGGACCGTGGCGGTGGACAGCTTCGGTGTCCTCGAAGCCGGGTCTTCCGAGCCGGTCACCCCGGACACCCTGTTCGCGGCCGGTTCCATCAGCAAGCACGTCACGACCTTCACGGCCCTCCGCCTGGTGTCCCAGGGACTGCTCGACCTCGACGCGGACATCAACGAGTACCTCTCGTCCTGGCAGGTACCCAGCTCCCCCGACCACCCGGTAACGGCTCGTCTGCTGCTGGCGAACCTGGCGGGGTTCGCCCAGAGTCCGGCCTTGTACGAGGGCTACCGTCCGCAGGATCCGGTACCGACCGTACTCGACGTCCTGAACGGCCGCGCCCCGGCGCGGACACCCGCCCTGGCGGTGGCCGAGCTCCCGGGCAGGGCCTTCCAGCTGAACTCACTCAACTTCTCGGTGCTCCAGCAGGCCATGACCGACATCACCGGTGAGTCCTATCCGGACCTCGCACGCCGTCTGGTGTTCGAGCCCTTGGCCATGGCCGACAGCGGGTACGCGGCGCTGCTGCCCGACGAGGCCGGACGCCGCTACGCCCGCGGCCACGACGCCGCCGGCCGTCCGGCGCCGGACGGCTACTACGTCAACCCGGAGGCGGCCGCCGGCGGCCTCTGGACAACCGCGGCCGACCTGGCAAACCTCGCCACCGAGGTACGCCGCTGCTACCTGGGGGCAGAGGGCGGACTGGTCGACCGGGCCCTCGTCCAGGAGATGCTCCGCCCTCAGTCCGACCGCGCATACGGATGGAGCACGATCCTCGACACCACGAGCGAGGACCTGGAGTTCGGCCACGGCGGCCAGGCGGCCGGCTACCAGGCGATGACCTGGATGCGCGTGCACTCCGGCCTCGGCCTGGTGATGCTCAGCAACGCGGTGACCGGACGGGAGCTGGTTCGGCACCTGATCTCCGCCGTGCTGTCCGGGCGCACTCGCATGGCCGGCGTATGGCAGCAGGCGATCGACGACGCCGTGCAGCGGGAGCGCGCCGCCGCGAACCCGGACCTGCGCCGATGACGGACTCCTCGGCCGTGGCCGATCATTCGGCCACGGCCGGCCTGTCCCTGCAACCGCTCGGTCGGAACCGGGACTTCGTCCGCCTGTGGGTGAGCGCCGGGATCTCCCGGCTCGGCACCTCCGTCACCATGGTGGCCTATCCGCTCCTGGTCCTCTGGCACACCGGATCGGCCACCGCAACGGGGCTGGTGACATTCGCAGCCGCACTTCCGGCCTTCCTGGTTCAGTTGCCGGCCGGCATGCTGGTCGACCGTTGGGACCGCCGAAGACTGATGATCGGGTGCGATGCCGTCGGCCTCGTCACGGTCGGCGGCGTCGCGGTGGCGGAGGCCTTCGCATGGTTCTGGCTACCATTTCTGATGGTCGCGGCCTTCGTCCAGGCCTCGCTGGCGCTGGTCCACCAGCTGACCGAGCGAGCAGCGGTCCGCTACGTGGTGCCGACCGCCCAGCTGCCTACGGCGATGGCCCGCAGTGAGGCGCGCGGAGCTGCGATCGGACTGCTCGGCCAACCCGGCGCCAGCATGCTGTTCTCGCTGGCCCGTTGGCTCCCGTTCGCGGCCAATGCCGGCGCGAACGCCGTGGCCGTACTGCTCCTGGTCCTGTTGCGGAGGAGGCTGCAGACAGAGCCGGACGGCCCCCATCCGCCGCTTCACGTCGGCGTCGCCCAAGGCCTGCGCTGGTTGTGGCAGCGCAGCTTCCTTCGGATCCTGACCGGCGTGTTCGCCGGAAGCAACCTGGTGTTCCGGGTGCTCCTGCTGGCCGTGATGGTGACCATCCACCAGAACGGAGGCTCACCGGCGCTCGTCGGCGTCGTGCTCGGCATCGGCGCCTTCGGCGGGGTGCTGGGCGCGCTGAGCGCGGCCTGGGTGGCCCGGCGCATGTCCTTCCGCCGTACGGTGGTGGCCGGGTTCGCGCTGTGGGCAGTGCTCACTCCACCGGCGATCGTCTCCGACGGCCCTCTGGCACTCGCCGCTGTCCTGGCCGCCATCTCCTACGTGGTCGGCGTCCTGAACGTGGTCGGGACGGTGTACCAGATGCGCATCACCCCGGACGAACTCCAGGGCCGGGTGAGCGGGGCCAGCAGCTTCCTCATGTCGGGCATCGGATCGCTGGGCGCGCTCCTGGGCGGTTTCCTACTCGACCGGCTCGGCGCCACCGCCACCGGCGTCGCCACCGGCGCCTTCGTCGCGGTCCTCACCGTCACGGCCGGCGTCTCCCGGGGATGGCCCGAGGAACCGGACCGCGGTCCGGCCCCCGGGCCGCAACATGAGTGACCGTCATTCGGTCGGCCACCTCACCTCGGGGCAGGCCGACCTGCGGCGAACACGTGCCGCACCCTACGGAGGGAGGACAGGTCGGTCAGCGGGTCGCCGTCGACGGCAATGAGGTCCGCGCGCATACCGGGAGCGATCCGGCCGGTGTCGGCCAGCCCCAACGCGTGGGCGGCGTTCGTCGTCGCCATGTCGAGGACTTCGGCGTTGTCGAAGCCGAGGGAGGCGAAGAACTCCAGCATGCCCGCGTAGTCACCGAACAGAGCCCCGGGCACGCCGGCATCCGTACCGCCGATGAACCTGACACCGGCCGTTCGCATGGCTCGGATCGCCGCGATCATGGCCTCCGCCCGCTCCGGCCCCATCTGCTCCAGGAACAACCGCCAGTCCCCCGAGACGCAGCGGCAGACAGCCACGTCGCCATCGACCATCCGACGCGTGGTCTCCGGGTCGTACACGAGCCCTTCGGCGGTGCGCCAGGAGCAGTGTTCGATGGTCCGGACACCGGCTTCCACGCAGTCGGCGATGGCATCCGTACCGTGCGCATGTGCGGCCACCCCAAGGCCGTGGCGGGCGGCCTCCTCGACCATGAGGCGCAGTTGTCCCGGGGTGAACTGCGACTCCCACATGCGCGGCCCACCTGGTGTCAGCGCGCCGCCGGAGGCCATCACCTTGATCAGATCGGCCCCGGCCGCGACGTTGTCGGCGATCCGCGCCCGGATCTCGTCCTCGGTTCCGACCTCTCCGCCCAGGAACCAGCAGTGGCCGCCCCGGACGGTCAGGGGGGTGGTCGCGGCCACGACGGTCGGACCGGTCGTCTTCCCGGCGGCGATCGCGTCACGCAGTGCAACGGTCAGCGCGTCGCGGTCGCCGAGGTCGCGCACCGTGGTCACACCCGCTACCAACAGCTTCCCGGCTCGTTCGGTCATGGCGGCGAGCAACTCGTCCGGTGCGGTTTCGGTGACCGCGCGAACGGGATCCGGCCCAGCGTCGAATGCGAGGTGCACATGACAGTCAATAAGGCCGGGAAGAACGGTGGCCCCTGGACACCGCAGGCGTTCCACTTCCACACCCACCGATGACTCCAGATCGTCCGCGGTGCCGACGGCACGGATGACACCCGAATCGACGAACACCGCACCGCCCTCGACCATTTGGCCGGCGGGTCCGGTGACAACTCGGTCAGCGGTAATCAGCAGCTTTTTCACGATCATCTCTCGCATAGGCTTGGGAAACGGCAATGAGCTCGCCGGCATCGGCCCGTAAGCCGTCTGCCGCAGGGAAGGCGATGCGCGCGGCGGAATAGGAGGTCTCACCATTCTCGTAGACCGGCTTCAACGCCACGGCCTCGACGATGAGCCGTGCGAGCTGATCCGCCGGGATGCGAGCGAGGTCGGCCGTCGGCGCGACCTGGACCAGATAGGGACTCAGCCGAACCAGTCCGTCGCGGCATTCGATGAGCCGGCGGTAGAACCGCTCGTGGGTCCGGCGGACCCACCACCGGCTCCACCGTGCGCCGGCCTCCTGACGGAGGACGAGCTCCGGGTACGCACCGGAGAGAACCGTCCAGAGAGGGGTGAGTTCGCGATACATGCGCCGGTGACGCACCACCGACCGTAGGTGGGCCAGCAGTTGGGCGCAGGCGGAGTAACTGATGCCGACGAGCGTGATCCCCATGGACCAGTCGGTCAGCGACCAGTTCAGCTGATTCAAGAACTGATGCGATCCGGGCTGTCCGATCCGCAGGCAGACCAGGACCATCCGTCCCACAGCGGAAGCCGTCATTCCCAGCAGGCCCAACGCAACGATCCGCAGGCCCACCGTGAGGTGCAGCTCCGCCATGCGCGCGAACCGCAGCGTCCACAACCCCGAGGCCAGGTAGGCGTAGATGAAGTAGGAGTTGCCGACCAGATAGAACAACGAGATGGACGGCCTCGCCATGTACGGGGTGCTCAGAGTGTGACCACGCATGGACTCCGGTGTCGCCGCGACGAGCACGACGATGACGAGCAGGACTCCGCCGAGCAGGGCGAGGTCGAACCGGGCTCTTCGCCGGTACCGGGACTGTTCGCCGGACTCCGCCGAGACGAAGAAGAGAATGAGCGCAGCCAGTCCCGCCATGTAGAGCCCGTTGAACAGGATCTTGTTGACACCGGGGACCGTCCAGCAGTCGATCAGCCCGCTGAACTCCGGGAAGCTGAGCAGCTCTCCGGCCGCCAGGAGCAAAAGGCAGCACACCAGCATGCGCAGGACCTTGTCATGCGGTGCGCGCACCAGGTCGATGGTCTTCCACACCGACCCGATGACCAACATCCAGGTCACTGGTTCCTGGAAGATTACGTCCACCCCCAACGGGGGTTCAGCGCGGACTGCAGAGGGCCGAGCACAAAGCCCTCCGGTGTCCGGTCGGCGGCGGAGTCGATGACGACGGCCCATTCCTGGATGATCGTCGCGACGAGTTCGGCCTCGCGCTCGTAGTCATCGGTGTAACAGGTGCGCCGGAAGCCGCGATTGAGAAGATCTCCGGGGAAATCGGGACCGAGATCCACAGTATCGTCGCCCGCAGTGTCGTCGGCGTGCTCGGCAAGAATGTGCCCGATCTCATGCAGAATGATGTGATCCTGGTGCAGTCGGGTTGTTTCCTGTTGATAGAAGATGACGTCCTCGCCCGGCCTGGACATCCAGATTCCGAACGGACCCGGTATCGGAAGTTCCCAGGGAATCAATCTGATGGGCTTTCCTCGGAATTCACCCAGCTTCCGACACAATTCTTCGACCCTCAGCGGCGGCTGAATGTCGAGCCCCCTCAACAACTCGCGACAGGAACGACGGAGCCTGCGTTCACGTACGGCCACGAAACATTCCTCACTCATCAGGGCCGGCCGGATCGGCCGGGTCGAACATCTCCATCATCTTGAGAAGCTCCTCGCGCATCGCGGGCGTCATCACGCCTGCCCGCATGGCGATCATCCGTACCTGACGACTGGCCAGTTGCTGTCTCAGCAGCTCGTCCTCGGGGTCCTCCCCCACGACCAGCGACCGAATGGTGATCGGTGGCGTCCCGGGCTCGCGATGGTCGTCGAAGAACTTCGCCAATCCCTCCAACACGATCAACGTCGGATTCGCGTGGGAACCGTTGCGAAGCATTGCAAGATAGCTCCGCGACAGGGTTGCGGCATGCGACGGATTCGCGGTCACCGCCTCGGCCACTTCGGCGGTCGAGTACTCCCGCCGCCGACCGTGCTTGTCGGTCCACCGCACCATCGCGAATAGCGCATTCAACCGCTCGGCCAATGACCGCCCACTGCCCGACTCGGCCACCATGATCACGCCCTTCCGGCCGGATCCATCCCCTACTGTCCGTGACGTCACCCCCCGATACGCAGTCAACTAGGCACCATCTAAGCGTACTTGACCGAACAATCAACAGGCTGCCAATATATTGGACACCTCGCGAACAGGAGTCCTACCGGCGGCGAGGTGATCACGCAGAGTCGAGCACGGGTCATGGGCCGTTCGCAACGCTCCCGCGTGCACACCGGGACGAGACCCGACTGACGCTGAACGGGGCCCGCTCGGATCCCCGTCGTCTGCCGACGGGTCCGCCGGCGAGCGCCGAGCACCCGATCGTTCGGCACCGCCGGACGTTCCGGTCGGCGAGGCCCGCGCCACGCGCCCGCCGGCCCACTGTTCGTTGCAACCGATCCGCCCGGCCCCGACCAGGCCGGCGGACCGGCGGAGTGGGAGCCCCCGGCATCGGCCGCGGACGGCCGCACTTCACCTGAGGTCACACACATTCGCATGGGGGCGACCATGGGGGGCGACATGGATTTTCGACTGCTAGGTCCAGTGGAAGCCAGGCGCGGCACGGAGTTGATCGAGATCTCGGGAACCAAGGAGAACACTCTGCTCGCGGCCCTCCTGCTGGCTCGTGGGAAGGTGGTCTCCGACGAGAGGCTCACCGAGCTGCTGTGGGGCTGGGAGCCGCCCAGGACCGTCAGCGCACAGATCTACACCTACATCTCCAGGCTCAGGAAGCGCCTGGGCCCCGATGTCGAGTTCGTCCGGCGCCAGCCCGGCTACGTGCTGGAGGCCCCGGGATCCCGCATCGACATCGCCGACTTCGAACGCCTCGGTCGGCTCGGCAAGGCTGCCCTGCAGGACGGCCACGCCGCCCTGGCCGCCCAGATGCTGCGCAGGGCGCTCGGCTTATGGAGCGGCGACCCTCTGGCCAACGTCACACCACAACTGGCACAGGCCTACGTACCACCTCTGGAGGAGACCTGGGCCACTCTCCTCGATCAGCGCATCGAGGCCGATCTGAAACTGGGGCTTCACCAGGAGCTCATCGCGGAACTCACCGGCCTCGTAGCCGAGTTCCCCGTCCGGGAGCACCTGCGGGCCCTCCTGATGACGGCGTTGTACCGCTGCGGCCGACAGGCCGACGCACTGCACGTCTTCCACGCGGGCCGTCAGGTGCTGTCCGAGGAGCTCGGTATCGACCCTTCCGGGACGCTGGTCGACACCTACCAGGCGATCCTGGACGGAGAGTTACCTCTCGGCATGCACGCTCCTGAGGAGTCCGCACCCTCCACCCACTCGGCCGAGCAGGACATCAAACCGATCACGCTGCCCCCCGACCTGGTGGACTTCGTCGGCCGAGAGGAGGAGTTCAAACGGCTCTGCGAACTCCTGTCGCCAGATCCACAGGCCGGTCCTCACGACGGGTCACGCCGTTTCCTCATCACCGGCATGGGCGGGGTGGGTAAGACCGCCCTGGCACTGCGCGTCACGCACGAGGTGCGCAAATACTTCCCTGACGGCCAGTTCTATGTCAACCTCTGCCATCCCGACGGGGAGCCGAGAGATCCCAGGGACCTGCTGTCCACACTCCTGCGCGCACTGGGCGAGAATCCCGGCGATCACCCGGACAATCTGGACGAGCTGGTGAGACTGTACCGGATCGCAACGTACGACAAGCGCATCGTCCTCATCCTGGACGACGCCGTCGGCGACCTTCAGCTGGAGCCGCTCCTGCCGAGCACCGCGAGGCCCACCGTCCTGATCACCGGGCGCACCCGGGTGGCCGCCGTCTCCGAGACCAATACCCTGGTCCTCCGTCCGATGCCGGACACCGACGCCCTCGCGCTACTGTCCGCGGTAGCGGGTGACGAACGGATGTCCCGGTCGTTCGACGAGGCCCAGGAGATCGTGGCGCACTGTGCCGGGCTTCCACTCGCACTGCGCATCGCCGGCGCGCGATGGGCGGCCCGCTCCCACCCGTCCGCGGCTCGTCTGACACAACGGCTGGGGAACCCCGGTGTCCGACTGTCCGAACTGAGCCTCGGGGACCTCGACGTCCGACGGAGCCTTCTCGTGTCCGTTCGGCGCCTGGCACCGGAAGGACAGGTCTTCCTTCGCCGACTGGCCCGGGTGACCCGCGGGACCTTCTCCTCCTTGGACATCTCCGTCGCCCTGGCGATGCCGGCGGAACTCGCCGAGCTCTTCCTGGAAGTCCTGGTCGACAAGGCCCTCGTCGAGGTGACCGGCGTGGACGGCGACGAGCGACTGCACTACCGCCTCCACGACCTGGTGCGATTGCTGGCGTCCGATCCGGACAGCCGTCCCCGGCCGGCGGACCGGACGCACCTTCCGCCGCAGCCATTCCGGGACTGGGCGGACCGAAGCCTCGCGAAGGTCGCGGTCATCTCACCATCGCCGTTGGGACATCCGAGCCGTGCGTGACGCCGTGACGCAGATGACCGTGGCGGCCGCCCACACCACCGCGGCCGGCCAGGGATTCACCCAGATGAGAGCCAGCGACACGACAGTCGCCGCCAGGACGGTGGTCAGCACCGGCAGGAGAGGGGAGTACCGCTGCCTGTTCAGCTGCTCGTGGACGACTTCGTCGACGATCTCGCCGACGCGGTCGTCGATGGTGTCCCCGTAGTGCGCGAGGAACTGCTCCAGATCGTCGGCCCTGTCGGGCTGGTTGCGCCTGCCGTCCGCAGTCCGGTGCCTCTCTGTCATGCGTCCAGCGTTCCACGCGGTCCGTTCCGCGGCGACCACGTGAACCCACCGACCGCATGGCTGGTTATCCCTACCCCGGAACCGTCGGCTGCCCTCTCTGCACACCGGAGCGCCGTTCAACTAGCGTCCTGTCGACGGAGCAGAGTGGGGCAGGTGAGCCGTTCACCGCGCTCTCACGGCACGAGAGCAGGTCGATGCATTGACTGAGAACAGCACCGGACGCACCGCGGTCGGAGGCGGTGACCGGGTGGAGCCGCCGGGTGCCGCTCTGCCCGTGAATCCCTTACGGGCCTGGCGCTCGGCGGGCCTCTGGCGGGCGACCGCACACCTGGCTCTGGACGGCTTCGTGGCACTGGCGGGGCTGGCACTGCTCACCGTTCTGGCGCTTGCCCTGTGCGCGGTGCCCCTCGGGCTGGTGGGTGTGCCCCTCGTTCTCGCTTCGGGAGCGGCCGTCCACCGGCTGGCGGCCCTCGAACGCCGGCGGTTCGCCGCCACCTGCGAGTTGGAGATCGCCGGACCGGCACGGCCGGCCTGGTCCTGGCGCTCGTTGGGGGTGCTGGCGGAACTCGCCCGCGACCGCGGCACCTGGCAGCTGATCGGCTACTTCGTGCTGCTGATCCCGGTCGCCTGCGTCACCACCACCGCTGTGGCGGTGGTCTGGGCCGTACCGGCGACCCTGGCACTGCTTCCGCTCTACTATCCGCTGCTGCCCGGTGGACAGGCCGGTGTCGGACCGTTGACCGTCGACGGTCTCCCTGCGGCCCTACTGGTCGCAGTGGTAGCCCTGCTCCTCGGGGTGTTCGTCGCCCCCTTGGTGGTCAAAGCCCTCGTCTCCCTCGACATCGCGCTCGGCCGCGCCCTCCTGTCCCGTCCGCACGGCCTGGTACTGGAGCAGCGAGTCAAGGACCTGACCGAGAGTCGGTCGCGAGTCGTCGACTCCGCCGAGGCAGAGCGGCGGCGCATCGAGCGCGATCTCCACGACGGGGCGCAGCAGCGGCTAGTGGCCATGTCGATCACTCTGGCGCGGGCCAACTCCCGGCTCAAGAAGTCCGGGGACGAGGCGACCGGGAAGCTGGTCGAGGACGCCCGGCGGGAAGCCCTGCACGCGATCACCGAACTGCGCAATCTGGCACGCGGCCTGCACCCGCCGGTCCTCACCGACCGGGGCCTGGGGGCGGCGCTGTCCGCAGTCGCGGCCCTGGCGCCGGTACCGGTGGACCTGGAGGTGCAGGCCGACCCCAGGCCTTCGGCGCGGATGGAGGCCGTCGCCTACTTCACGGTGACGGAGGCGCTCACGAACGTGGCCAAGCACGCCCAGGCGAGTCGGGCGTGGGTGGAGATCCGGCGAAACGGCGACCGGCTCATGGTCACGATCGGAGACGATGGACGCGGCGGGGCCGTCCTGGCGAACGGGAGCGGTCTCGCCGGCTTGGAAGGCCGGGTGTCCGGAGTGGACGGCCGGTTCGCCATCAACAGTCCGGAAGGTGGACCGACCGTGATCGAAGTGGAGCTGCCATGCGAGTCGTGATTGCCGAGGACTCCGCGCTGTTGCGCGAAGGGATCGTTCTCCTGCTCTCCGAGCAGGGTGTCGACGTGGTCGCCGCCGTGGGCGACGGTGAGGCGCTGCTGCGTGCGGTCGACGAGTATCGGCCGGACATCTGTGTGGTGGATGTCCGCATGCCGCCGACCTTCATCGACGAGGGACTTCGAGCCGCGCTCGCGGTGCGCGCCCGCTGGCCGGAGGTGCGGATGCTCGTGCTGTCCCAGTACGTGGAGGAGCGGTACGCCTTCGACCTGGTCAACAACAACGGGAACGGCGTCGGTTACCTGCTCAAGGACCGGGTGTCCGACGCCGACGAGTTCGTGGACGCGTTGGAGCGGGTCAACGCGGGCGAGACGGTGCTCGATCCCGAGGTCGTCAAGCAGCTGCTGGCGCGCAGCCGACAGAAGGATCCGCTGGCGGACCTGACGCCCCGTGAGCGCGATGTGCTGAACGCCATGGCCGGAGGCCGTTCGAACGCGGGCATCGCGAGCGATCTGGTGATCGGCACGGCGGCGGTCGAGAAGTACATCCGCAGCATCTTCACGAAGTTCGGTCTTCAGCCAGAGGCGGGCGACCATCGCCGCGTCCTCGCCGTCCTACGCTTTCTGGGAGCCTGACATCAGTACGTCATCGAAAGACCGCCGCCGGGTGGTCCTCGGCGGAATCGCCGCACTCGTCGTCATCGCGGCGCTGGCCGCCTGGGCCGTCGTCCAGATGCTTCCCGGGCAGCACCCCTTCGACCGGTCGTGGCAGCAGGACGCGAGCGGCACGACGCTGCTGACCGTGAAGACCGCCGGCATCGGCGTGACCCTGAGCCAAGGTGACACCCAGCAGGTCCAGATCACCGCCAGCGGAGACTACTCGGGCAGCGCACCGGAAGTCTCCGTGGCGGCCTCCGGAGACAACCTCACGGTCACGAGCGGCTGCCCCGACGACTGCTCCGTCCAACTCAAGATCGTGATCCCGGCCGGCCTGGCGTCCCAGGTGGACACCGGGGACGCCGCCATCGTGGCGGCGGGCATCTCCGGAGCACTGGACCTGCGGACGACGCACGGAGCCGTCGAGGTGAAGAAGTCGTCCGGGCAGCTTCGGGTGCAGAGCAAGGACGGAGCGGTGACAATCAGCGACAGCACGTCCTCCGACGTGAACGTGGCCACCTCCAACGGCGCGGTGGACGCCGCGTTCGCGGCTGCCCCAGCCAAGGTGGACTTCCGTACCCGATCCGGCGCCGTGGACCTCCAGGTCCCGCACGACGCCGACTACTACATCGAGGCGCGCAGCGCGTCGTCCGCGCCGGAGGTCCGCCTGCCAACCGACCGGAACGCCTCGCACAGCCTCGTGGTGGAGACCGGCAGCGGAGGGATCCGGGTCCGCTGAGCGCCGCTCGCGACGAGCCGAGGAGGGCGGCGGGCCGGGAAGCATCGTTCCCGGTCCGCCGCCCTTCTTCGCGTCCCGGCCCGGTGCCGTATAGGGCGGCTATAGAGCCTCCGCACAGACTCGCCTCGCTGCGGTGGAACACGGTCGGACGTCAGCCGAACGGCTACTCTCCCCGGTTCCCTCTTCCGCCATCCACTCGTTGTTGATCACAGGAGCTGTAGTGACCCGGCATTCGCTTCCGCATCGAACCGTCGCGCAGCACACGAGTCGGTCCCCGGCCGCGGTCGCCGTGGTCGAGGACGGTCTCCGCATCGGCTACGCGGAGCTGGAGACCGATGCCCGCCGGGTGGCGCATTTCCTCCGGGCCCGTGGGATCGGCCCCGGCCACTCCGTCGGTGTCCGGCCGACGTCGGGGGCGCTGCTGGCGGCATCGCTGCTGGGGGTCTGGCGGACGGGGGCCACGCTGGTCCTGCTGCCGTGCGAGCTGCCGACCGACCGGTTCAAGTGGATCGTCGACGACGCCGACATCGAGGTGGTACTGGACGCCGACGCGTGGGACGACGTCGCGTCCGCCCCGGACGACGACGTGGAGGAGCCGAACCCCGACGGCGCCGCGCTGATCAGCTACGGCTCCGGCGACGCGGGGTTGGTGGTCGACTACGGGATGCTCGCCGACTACGCGTCGCGCCTCCCGGAGCAGCTCCGACTGTCGGCCTCCGACCAGGTGGTGTACGGCGAGCGGGTCGACGAGGCCAGCTGCTACGGGGCCCTGCTGGCAACCCTGCTGAGCGGCGCGACGGCGGTCTTCGCACCGGCCGGCTCCCCGGCCGACGGAGCCCTGCTGCTGCGCACCGTCGCGGAACACCGGGCCGACGTCCTGTCGGTCTCCCAGGGGCTGCTGGAGGACCTGGCGGACCTTCCCGACTGGTCGCCGTCGCTGCGGCTGCTGCTGTGCTGCGAGCCCGGGCTGGATCCCGGCGTGGACCCCGCCCTCCGCAGGCGCCTGGCCGAACGGACCGCCGCCGGTCTGACGAGCGCCTACGGCCAGGGCGAGCACGGGCTGGCCGTCACCGTCCACACCCTCGCACCCGGTGCGGAGGCCGGTTCGCCGTCCCTGGGCCGGCCGGTGGACCCTGCGCGGGTGGTCGTCCTGGACGACTTCGGCGAGCCGGTGCCGCCGGGGGTGCCGGGCGAGCTGCACCTGGGCAGCCCGGGGACGGCGCCTGGCCGGACCCGGCCGACCGGAGTGCTCGTCCGCGAGCGCGCCGACGGATCGCTGGACCACTTCGGCCGGCTCGACGCGGACCAGGAGTTCGGGGCGGAGCCGGTGCTGCTACTGGACTCCGAGCGCCCGCCGTACCTGGCGCCGCGGACGCCCGAGGAGCACGCCGTCGCCGTGGCGTGGTCGGAGGTCCTGGAAACCGACGGGATCGGTGCGCTGGACGACTTCTTCCAACTCGGCGGCTACTCGCTGCTGCTGACCAAGCTGGTCGAGCAGCTGCGGCTGACCACCGGGAAGTCGCTGCTGCTCGCCGACCTCTACACGGCCGTGACCGTGGAGCAGCAGGCCGAGCTGGTCCGGGCCGCCGGGACGGCCGCGCCGGTGATCGACACCGTGGCCCGGGACGGCGCGCTGCCGCTGTCGTTCGGGCAGCGCCGGGTGTGGTTCCTCTCCACCATGGACCCCGACAGCACCGAGTGGATCGTCCCGCTCTTCCTGCGGCTGCCCCGGGACATCGCGCCGGACACCGTCCGCCGGACGCTGGACACGCTCGCCGCCCGGCACGAGTCGCTGCGTACCCGGTACATCAGCCGTGACGGCGAGCCGATGCAGATCGTCGAGGCGCCGGCGCCGGTCGAGCTGCGGGTCGTCGACGGCCCGCCGGGGAGCCTCGGCCCGCTGGTCCAGGAGCAGTTCGAGACCGGCTTCGACCTGGCCTCCGGCCGGGTGTGGCGGGCCCTGCTCGCGACGGAGGCCGGCGCGGAACAGCTGCTGTTCGTCACCGTGCACCACATCGCCTGCGACGGCTGGTCCGCCACCGTGCTGGAGCGCGAGTTCCGTGAGCTCTGTGCGGCCTACCACGAGGGCCGGGAACCCGAGCCGGCCCAGCCGGGTATCCAGTACGCGGACTACGCGGTGTGGCAGCGGCGGTTCCGTGACAAGGAGAGCTTGGCGGACGAACTCGACTTCTGGCGCGATGAGTTGCGCGGGTCCGAGCCGGTGGAGCTGCCGGCCGACCGGCCGCGGCCGGCCGAGCGTGATCCGCGCGGCGCCCTGGTACCCGTCCGGATCCCGGCCCCGCTGGCGCGCGAGGTCGTCGCGCTCGGCCAGCACCACGAGGCCAGTCCGTTCGTGACCCTGCTGACGGCGTTCTCCACCCTGCTCGCCAGGTACAGCGGCCAGTGGGACGTCAGTGTGGGCGTCCCGGTCGCGGGCCGCAACCTGCCGGAGACCGAGCCGGTCGTCGGGTTCTTCATCAACTCGCTGGTGCTGCGCTGCCGTCTGGATCCGGACACGGCCTTCTCGGACGCGCTGGAACAGGTCCGGACGACCAGCCTGGCGGCCTTCGCCCGGCAGGACGTGTCGTTCGAGCACCTGGTCGAGGAGCTGCGCCCGGAGCGCGACCTGTCCCGGACGCCGCTGTACCAGGTCGCCTTCAACTTCAACGACGCGCAGGTCTCCGGCGGCATGCCCGGCGAGGAGGCCGATCACGAGTTGCTCCTCAGCTCGCGCCAGGTCGCGAAGACCGATCTGACACTGTACCTGCGCAAGGAGGACGACGGATCCCTGACAGGCGTCGTCGAGTACGCGACGTCGTTGTTCGAGCGCGCCACCGTCGAACGGTTCGCCCAGCACTTCGTCCAGCTGCTCGCTTCGGCCGTGGCCGCGCCCGGGACGCGGTTGTCCGCGATGGACGTCGTCCCGGCGCAGGAGCTGACGGAGACCGCCGACCGCTGGAACGCCACTGGCGCGGCGTGGGAGTCCGGCTCGGTGATCGATCTGATCGAGGCCCAGGCCGCGCGGACTCCGGAGGCGGTCGCCCTGGTCGCGGACGACCGACGCGTCACCTACCGGGAGCTGGACGGCGCGGCCAACCGGCTCGCGCACCGGCTGCGCGCGCTGGGGGCCGGCCCGGACACCCTCGTCGCCGTGTGCCTGGAGCGCGGGCCGGATCTGGTGCGGTCCCTGCTCGCCGTGTGGAAGGCGGGAGCCGCCTACGTGCCGGTCGACCCCGCCAACCCGGCCGACCGGATCGGCCACGTCCTGGCCGACAGCGGGGCCGCGGTCCTGGTGACCACCTCGGCACTGACCGGTCTGACGGAGGCCTTCACCGGCACCCGGGTCCTGCTCGACCGGGAGGCTGAGCGGATCGCCGGGGAGCCGGTCACCGCCCCGCCGCGGTCGGTGGATCCCGAGCACCTGGCGTACCTCATCTACACCTCGGGATCTACCGGACGGCCCAAGGGCGTCATGGTGACGCACCACGGACTGGCCAACCACCTGCGCTGGGCCGCCCGGGACCTGGTCACCGGCGAGGGCGGGGCGCCGCTGTTCTCCTCCATCGCCTTCGACCTCCCGGCCACCAACCTCTACGCCCCGCTGATCACCGGCCGCCCCGTCCACCTGCTGTCGGACCGCACCGACCTGAGCGGCCTGGGACGGGCGCTCGCCGCGTCGGGCCCGTACAGCTTCGTCAAGCTCACTCCGGGCCACCTGGACCTGCTGGCCGAGCAGCTGACCGAGCAGCAGATGGCCGGACTGGCCGACCTGGTGCTGGTCGCCGGGGAGGCGCTGTCGGCGCGGACCGCCCGGACGTGGCTGGACGTGCTGGGCCCCGGGCGCCTGATCAACGAGTACGGCCCGACCGAGGCCTCGATCGGCACCACGATCCACCCCGTCTACGAGGTGCGGGACGCGACGGTCCCGCTGGGACTGCCGCTGCCGAACATGACGGCCCACGTGCTGGACGACACGGCCGGGCCGGTGCCCACCGGGGTGATCGGCGAGCTCTACGTCGGCGGCCACGGCGTGGCCCGGGGGTACCTGGCCCGGCCCGGCCTGACGGCGGAACGGTTCGTCCCGGACCCGTACGGCGAGCCGGGATCGCGCCTGTACCGGACGGGCGACCTGGTGCGGCGCCTAGCCGACGGCAGCATCGCCTTCCTCGGCCGGACGGACAACCAGGTCAAGATCCGCGGCTACCGCATCGAGCCGGGCGAGGTCGAGGCCGCGCTGGCCGCCGAGGACGGCGTGCGGAGCGCGACCGTGGTCGTCCGGGAGGACCTGCCGGGCGAAAGGTCGCTGGTTGCCTACCTCGTCCCGGTCGCCGGTGCGGAGCTCGACGTCGCGGCGGTCCGGAACCGGCTCGCCGCCGTGCTGCCCGACTACATGGTCCCCTCGGCCTTCGCGGTCATCGACGCCCTGCCCCTGACACCGAACGGGAAGCTCGACCGCCGCGCGCTGCCCGCAGTGGACCGCTCGGTCGGTCATCACGAGATCCCACGGTCGCCGGCCGAGGAGCGGATCGCGGAGGTCTGGTCCGAGATCCTCGGCTTGGAGCGGGTCAGTGTGGAGGATCGCTTCTTCGAGCTCGGCGGGCACTCGATTCTCGCAATCCGGATGACCTCGCGCCTTCAGGACGTGTTCGGCATCGACCTCACCCTGCGAACCGTGTTCGAGCACCCCACCATCCGTTCGCTGGCGCAGGCGGTCGAGGACCAGATCAGGGCCGAGATCGACCGGATGTCCGACGGAGAGCTGCTCGACCACGACACGGCCACGACGGAGCGTCCGGCATGAGCATCCACGAATCCCTGGTGGCCCGCCCGTGGCCGGCCCCTGCGGCATCGACCGGGCGGCAGGTGATCGACCTGGTCGAGGCGCAGGCGGCCGCCGTGCCGGAGGCGGTCGCGGTGATCACCGGCGGCACCGCGAGCACCTACCACCGGCTCGACCTGAACGCCAACAGGATCGCCCACCGGCTGCGGGCCCTGGGAGCGGCCCCCGACGTTCCGGTCGCCGTGTGCCTGCCACGCGGCGGTCACCTCCTGCCGGCCCTGCTGGGCGTCTGGAAGGCCGGCGCCGCCTACCTCCCGCTCGACCCGGCGCTGCCTGCCGGACGCCGGGAGTACATGCTCGCGGACAGCGGTGCGACCGTCCTGATCTGCTCGTCCCGCTCCGGCGCCGTGATCCCTGCGGGCTACCGCGGCGCCATCCTCGCCCTCGACGAGGACCAGGAGGCCCTCTCGGCCCAACCGCCCACCACGCCGCCGCGGTCGACGGACCCTGAGCAGCTCGCCTACCTGATGTACACCTCAGGGTCGACCGGTACTCCGAAGGGGGTGATGGTCCGCCACCGGGCTTTGGCCAACCTGGTCTGCTCTCTGGTGGACGACGCGGGGGTGGGCCTCGGCGGCACCTGGCTCGCCGCCACCTCGATGTCCTTCGACATCTCCGCAGTCGAGATGTACGTGCCGCTGGTGACCGGTGGCCGGGTCGTCCTGGCCTCCGACTGGGAGGCGAAGGATCCGACGGCACTGATCACGCTGGTCGACACGCACGGCGTCACCGACGTCCAGGCCACGCCGTCGGGCTGGCGGCTCCTGCTGGCCTCCGGTTTCGACCGGCCGGCGGTGCGCGCCCTGGTCGGAGGCGAAGCCCTCCCGACCGCGCTGGCCGAGGAACTGGTCCGCCGCACCCACCGTCTGACGAACGTCTACGGCCCGACCGAGACAACGGTGTGGTCGACCTTCTGGCCGGTTCCGGGCGGGGCGTCCGACGTCCTCCTGGGGGACCCTCTCGCCTCGACTCGGGCGTACGTCCTGGATCCGGCCGGCCGGCCGGTGCCCTTCGGCGGAACCGGCGAACTCCACCTGGGCGGCGTCGGCCTGGCCCGCGGCTACGCCAACCGCTCCGGTCTCACCGCGGAGCGGTTCGTCCCCGACCCGAACGGGGCCCCCGGCGCCCGGATGTACCGCACCGGTGACCTGGTCCGACGCACCCCCGACGGTGGCCTCGGCTTCGTCAGCCGGATCGACGACCAGGTGAAGATCAGCGGGTACCGGATCGAACTCGGTGAGATCCAGGCACGGTTGGCCGATCACCCGGACGTGCGTGAAGCGGTCGTCACCGTCCGGGAACCGAACCCCGGGGACAAACGGATCACGGCCTACCTGGTCCCCGTGGCGGGCCGCCGGCCCGATGTCGCCGCGCTGCGCGCACACCTGGCCGCGACGCTGCCCGAGTACATGGTCCCCCGGGCGTTCGTGGCGATCGGCCGCGTCCCGCTGAACACCAGCGGCAAGGTCGACCACCGCGCGCTGCCGGACCCCGGGCGGGCGGGCCGGCCCACCGCGGCACCGCCACCGCGGTAGCCGTATCCGAACTTCCCTCTCCACCGATCCATATAGTCCGCATATAGGACGCTCCTGGACGGTGGAGAGGTGAACTGACCACGCCCATTCCCGGCTGTCCTGGAGGAGAACGGTGACCCACACGGGCGGCACCTGGTACCAGAAGCACGGCAGGACCACCGACCCCGACCTGCGTCTCGTGTGCTTCGCACACGCGGGCGGGGTCCCGAGCTTCTTCAACGGCTGGGCACGCCACCTCCCTGCCGGGATGGAACTCGTGACAGCCTGCTACCCGGGCCGGCAGGGACGCTTCGACGAGCCGTTCGCCGAGAGCATGGCGGAACTGGCCGACCAGGCGGCGGAGGCCCTCCGCCCTTACACAGGAACCCCGTTGGCGCTCTTCGGGCACAGCATGGGCGCCGTTGTGGCCCACGAAGTGGCCCTGCGGCTCGACGCCCGGTACGACGTCCGGCCCGTCCGGCTGTTCCTCTCCGGGCATCCGGCGCCGCACCGCGCACCAGCCTCGAACCTGCACCGCGAGGACACCGCAACGCTGGTCGCCGAGATCAAGCGGCTCGGCCTGTCGAGCGCGGATGCCATGGACCATCCCGAACTCCTGGAGCTGGCACTGCCCATGCTGCGGTCGGACTTCCGGCTCATCGAGACGTACTCCCCCGGGACGGCGAAGGTCCGCAGCCCGATCGTCGCCTACGCCGGCGACCGGGACCAGGACTGCCGGCCCGACGCCGTCACCGCGTGGTCGGAGCTGACCACCGCGGGGTTCGAGTATCGCGCCTTCCCCGGCGGGCACTTCTACCTGGAGGCCCGCGAGACCGACCTGCTCCTCCACGTGGTCGGTCACCTCCGGGACGACCTGCGGCTGGCCCGGGTGGTCCGGGCGGCAGGCGCGCGGCGGCACCCGGTCGCAACGGCGCAGCCCACGGTCGGCCCGCGGACGGGGGGCGCCCGGTGAACACCGTCCACCCGCTCTCCCACGCCCAGGAAGCCCAGTGGTTCCTCCAGGAACTGTCCCCGGCCAGCGGCGCGTACAACGCGGGCGTCGCCGTCCGCGTCACCTCGACCGTCGACGTCGGGGCACTGCGGCAGGCCGTCGTGGCCCTCGGCCCCCGGCACGGGATGCTCCGCTCGCGGTACGCCCTGGCCGAAGGCCTGCCGGTACGCCTGGAGTCGCCCACGAGCCCACTCCGGCTGACTCTGCGCGAACACCCCGGTGTCACGGCGGAACGACTCCACGCGGCCGTTCGCGCCGAGCTCACAGCCCCGTTCGTGCTTCGCACCGACGTCCCGTTCCGCATCGCGCTGCTGACCAACGGCCCCGAGGACGCGGTCCTGCTCATCGCCGGCCACCACATCGCCACCGATGCCGTGTCGAACACGCTGCTGCTGCGCGACCTCCTTGAGGAGTACGGACGGATCACCGGCGCTTCCGACACCGCCCCGCGGCCGCTGTCCGCCGGCTACGGTGACCACGTCGACAAGGAACGCCGGCTGCTCGCATCGTCCCGCGGCGCCGGCATGGCCCGGTACTGGCAGGGCGTCCATCGCGGCTCGGTCCCGGCAGCCCTGCCCACCGACCGGCCCCGGCCGCCCGTGCAGTCCTTCACGGGCGAGACCATCCGACTCACCGCGGGTCACGAACTCACCGACGCGGTCACCGGATTGGCAGCCGCGACCGGCGCCACCCCGTACTCCGCGCTGCTCGGCGTCTTTCAGGCCGTGCTCCACCGCCACACCCGACAGCGCGACTTCCTCCTCGGCGTACCGACGACCACCCGGCTGACCAGCCGGATGCGCGACGTGGTGGGCAACTTCATGAACACGGTGGTGGTACGGTCGCGGCCCCACCCGCGCTCGACGTTCCGCGACTACGTGCTGGCCGCCGACGAGCAGCTCAAGCACGGGATGGAGGCGGCGCGCTACCCCTTCTCCCTGATCGCCCGCGCCGCCGGCACCCAGCGCACCGCCGGACGCTCCCCCCTGTACCAGATCACGTTCAACATGCTGGCCACCACCCATTTCGACGCAGCACTTCAGCCCGCCCTGGACACCACCCGCCCGGAGCGTCCGACGCACCACGCCGGGTTGGTCCTGCGCCCTTACCACCTGCCCCAGCAGGAGGGCCAGCTCGACCTAGCGGTCGACGTTCTTCTGGGAGCAGAGACGCTGGCCTTCGATTTCCGCTACGACACTCACCTCTACGAGCGCGAGAGCGTGCAGCGGCTCTCCCGGCACTTCCTGCGGGCGATCGACATCGCTTCGCGGAACCCAGACTCCATCGTGGCCGCGGCCCGGTTCTGGGACGCCACCACCCCGCAGTCGCCGGGGCCCGACGTCGCCGTCCCCCGCAACGACGCGGCCCCCGTTCACGCCTGAGCACACTGACGCACCAAGAAAGGGACCTCGGTCATGCGCGAAAACCTGGTGGACCTGATCCGGCGGCACAGCCGTTCGACACCCGATCGGGACGCCGTCGTCTTTGTCCGGATGCTCGGGTCCGAAGCACACGCGGAACGGATGACCTACGCGGAGCTGGACCGCGAAGCCCGGGCCATGGCCGGCTGGCTGCGCACCAACTGTGCGGAGGGCGACCGTGTCCTCCTCCTCTACCCCAGCGGGCTCGAGTTCGTCCGGGCCTTCGTCGCCTGCCTCTACGCCGGGACCATCGCGGTGCCCGCCCCGGTGCCCGACAACAACGGCCGCCGCGGATCCCGCACCACCACCATCGCCCGCAATGCCGACGTACGCCTGGTGCTCACCGACTCCGGCCACCTGGAGTCAGTGAACGAGGCCGTCCACCAGCCAGGGTCGGAGGACGTGCCGTGCGTCGCCACCGATGCCGTCGACTCCGACGGCGTCCCCCCGTGGGACGGCCCGGAGCCCGGCAACGACACCGTCGCCTTCCTCCAGTACACCTCGGGCTCCACCAGTGACCCGAAGGGCGTCATCGTTCCGCACCGCTCGTTGACCGCCAACCTCCGGTTCATCGCCGAGGCCTTCGGTCTGGCCGAGGGCACGGTCTCCTGCAGCTGGCTGCCGCTCTACCACGACATGGGCCTCATCGGCATGCTCCTCACTCCGCTGCTCCTCGGCGGAACCGCGGTCCTGATGTCCCCGGGAGACTTCCTGCGCCGGCCGCACTCCTGGCTCCGGCTGTTCCAGGACCATCGGGGATCCTTCACCGCGGCGCCCAACTTCGCCTACGAGCTGTGCGCGACGCGGGTGACCGACAAGCAGCTCGCCCAGCTGGACCTCTCCTCGCTCTCGGCCGCCGTCAACGGCGCCGAGCCCGTCATGGCCGGCACCCTGGCCCGGTTCAACGAGCGCTTCGCCCCGGCGGGCCTGCGGCCCGACGCCGTGAAGCCCAGCTACGGCATGGCGGAGGCCACCCTGCTGGTGACTGGCACCCCCCACGGCCGCCACCCGCTGGTCACGGCGGTCGACAGCGCCGAACTGGAGCTGCTCGGCTTCACCCGGCGGTCCGAATCGGCCGACGGCCGACTCCTGGTGAGCAGCGGCCCCCTCACCCGGCTGGAGGTCCGCATCGTGGACCCGGCCACCGGGGTGGTGCAGCCGGACGGCCGGATCGGCGAGATCTGGGTACGCGGTGAGAGCGTCGCGGCGGGTTACTGGAACAACGCCGCGGAGACGGAGCACGCCTTCAACGCCGTCACCGCCGACGGCGAGGCGGGGTTCCTCCGGACCGGGGACCTCGGCGTCCTCGACGGTGGCGAGCTCTACATCACCGGGCGCAGCAAGGACGTCCTCATCGTCCACGGACGCAACCTCTTCCCGCACGACATCGAGCGCGAGACTTCCGACCTGCACCCGGCCCTCCACGGCCTCCAGGGCGCCGCCTGCTCGGTGCCGGCCGACCAGGAGGAGATCGTCGTCATGCACGAGGTCAGCCCCGTCGCGATCGCCAACCTGGACCTGGGCGCCCTGGCCCGCAACATCCGGGAGGAGCTCGCGGCGTCCCTCGGCGTCCGGATGCCCAGCGTGGTCCTGCTGCGCCCCGGCCACGTCCAGCGGACCACCAGCGGCAAGGTACAGCGGGCACTGATGCGCGAGCTCTTCATGACCGATGGGCTCAAGGCCGTCCACGAGGACCTCAGTACCGAGGTCAGGCTCCGCTACCGAGCCGCTGCCGACAACCCGTCGACGGAGATCGGTGCGGGTGACACGGCATGAGGCATCCCGCCTACGTCGCGGCCGCCCGGTTCGACCATCTGCTGGGTGATCCCCGGGACACCGGGCGGCTCTTCTCACATGCCCGCTGTGCCACGCTGGACGAACGGGAGGAGTTCCCGCTCGAACTCTGCCGGGAGCTCGACCTGCTCGGACTTCCCTCGCACTACGTGCCGGCCGCCCACGGCGGGGCGCTGGACAGCTTCGAGGATCTCGTCCAAATCGTCCGGGCCCTCGCCCGTCGGGACCTGAGCACCGCCATCGCGCACGGCAAGACCTTCCTCGGAGCGGCCTCGGTGTGGGTCGGCGGCGATCCCCGGCAGGCCCGGGCTCTGGGAGCCGAGGTTGCCCAGGGAACCGCCGTCTCCTGGGCCCTGACGGAGCAGCAGCACGGCAGCGACCTGCTCGCGGGCGACGTCGTCGCCGAGCCGCACAGCGACGGGTACACGCTGTCGGGCGAGAAATGGCTGATCAACAACGCCACCCGGGGCGACCTCCTGTGCGTCCTGGCGCGGACCGCGCCGGAAGGCGGCGCACGCGGCTTCAGCGTGCTGCTGGTCGACAAGCGCAGGCTCGACCCGGCACAGTTCCGCACGCTCCCGGAGGTCCGGCTGCACGGAATCCGCGGCGCCGACATCAGCGGTGTGACGTTCTCCGGGGCGGAGGTGCCCTCGGCGGCGCTGGTCGGCGCGGAGGGCGACGGCCTGGAGATCGTGGTCAAGAGCCTCCAGTTGACCCGGACCCTGTGCGCCGGCCTGTCACTGGGCGCCGCCGACCAGGCCCTGGAGATGGCGACGTCGTACGCGCTGACCCGCCACAACCACGGCCGGCCCCTGGTCGAACTCCCCCAGTCACGGCGACTGCTCGCACAGTCGTACGCGGACCTGCTGACCGCAGAGGCGCTGACCCTGGTCGCCGCCCGGGCCGTGCACGCGCTTCCGGGCGACCTCGCGACCGTCTCCGCGGCAACCAAGTATCTGGTGCCGACCCTCGTGCAGCAGGCTCTCAGCACACTGTCGCGGCTGGTCGGTACCCGCTCCCTGCTGCTCGGGGACACCTTCGAGCACGGCCGGTTCCAGAAGGTGCTGCGCGACCACCGCATCGTGGGGATCTTCGACGGCAGCACGGTGATCAATCTGCACACACTGATCAACCACTTCCCGGCCATCGCCCGCGCCCACCGGCGCGGCTTCGTGGACGAGCCCGGACTTCACGCTGCGACCACCCTCGGTGACACCCTGCCCGCTCTCGACCCGCGGCGTCTGGAACTCGTACCCCGGCGCGGCAGCAGCCTGATCCAGGCCCTGCCCTCCGCACTCGACGAGCTGCGGGCCCTCGGCGACGCCGTGCCCGCGACGCTGATCGAGCGAGCTGCCGAACTGGAAGCCGTCGTCGGCGACGTGGTCGCGGGAATCGGCCGCCACCGGCCGACACCGATCGCGGTGCCCGCAGCTTCCTTCAAGCTGGCCGAGGACTACACCCGCTGCTTCGCCGCCGCAGCCGCCCTCCATCTATGGCTGCGCAACCGGTCCGCCGTCGATCCGCAGGCCACCCAAGGGCTCTGGGAGTCCGGGCTCTGGTTGGAGGCCTGCCTGGCCCGGCTGCTGCGTTCGCTGTGCCCCCCGCGCACCGCGCAGCTCGTCACCGACGGCGGCCGGGACCCCGACGAGGTCCTCGACCGGCTGGTGGAGCCGCTCGTGGCCCAGCACTCCACCGGCCAACTGCCCGCCCTACTGCCGTACCCACTCCCGAGGACCCGCACATGACCGTCACTGGCACACCTCCCCGGCGGCAGTCGGTGCAGTCCGCCGGCCCGCTCACCGAACTCGACAGCCCGGACGCCCTGGACCGGTTGTTCGGGGACCCGTACGATCCCGACAACCCGGTCGGACACCAGGCGTTCCTCGACGCCGACGAGCGCGGCGACTTCCTCCCCGCCGGTCGGAAGGTGCTGGAGTCCTTCGGCATGGGGGCGCAGTTCGTGCCCCGGGCCTTGGGCGGACGGCTCGGCCAGGTGGACGAGCTCGCCAGGGTGCTGCGCACGGTCTTCCGCCACGACGGCTCGCTGGCCCTGGGGCTGGGCGCGATCAACCTCATCGCCTCCTCCACCGTCTGGGCCGCCGGCGACACGCAGCAGCAGGGCTTCATGGCGGACGTGCTGCTGCGCAACGGCCCGACCGCCGGCGCGATCACCGAGCTGGCCTACGGCGACGACCTGGCCCGCACCCGGATGCAGGCCACCGAGCGGGGCGAGGGCGTCGTGCTCAACGGCCGCAAGGAGGTCATCAGCAACATCGCGCGGGCGCACGCCTTCACCGTCCTGGCCCGGACCAGCGCGGACCAGGGCAGCCGCAGTCACACCCTGTTCCTGGTGGACCCGGCGTCCGTGCCGCGCGACCGGATGCGCTTCCTGCCGAGGTTCCGCACCTCGGGGATGCGGGCGAGCCACCTCGGCGGAGTGGAGTTCGTCGACTGCCCGCTGCCCTCCTCGGCGGTGGTCGGCGGGTACGGCAACGCCATGGAGACCATCCTGCGGTGCTTCCAGGTCACGAAGTCGGTGGCCGGCGCCGCGAGCATCGGCATGGTCGACACGATGCTGCGCACCGTGGCCGACTTTGGCGTGAACCGCCAGCTGTACGACCGAACCGTCACCGATCTGCCCTTCGTCGAGGCGGAGCTGGCGGGCGTCTTCACCGATCTGCTGATCTGCGACGCCATGACGACCACCGCCTGCCGGGCGCTGCACGTGCTGCCCCGCCAGACCAGCGTGTATGCGGCGGCCACGAAGTACCTGGTGCCCGAGATCGAGCAGGCGGCGGCCGACCGTCTCACGGTGGTGCTCGGCGCTCGCTCCTTCCTCCGCGAAGGCCCGCACGCCGCCTTCCAGAAGAACCTCAGGGACCTCCCGGTCGCGGCCCTCGCGCACTCCGGCGCGACGGTCTGCCTTGCGACGATCATCCCGCAGCTGCCCCGGCTCGCGCGCAAGAGCTGGTTCACCTCCGAGGCTCCCGAGGCAGCCCTCTACCAACTCGCCCGCCCCCTGCCGGACCTGGACTTCCAGCGGCTGGAGGCCAACGCAGGCTCCGACGACCGGGTCATCGCGACCCTGCCGGCCGTCGAACGGGAGGTCCGGGCCGATCCCGTTCTGCGGGCGCTGTGCGCGCGTCTGCTCGACGAGCTGCGCTCCCTGACGGACGGCTGGCGCGCGCTCGCGCCGCGCAATCGCACGCCGTTCGCCGGGCCGATCGGCTTCGAACTGGCGGAACGCTACACCGTGGTGCTGGCGGCCGCCGCCTGCCTGGGCATGTGGTGGCACAACCAGGACCACCCCGACCTGTTCATGCGCGACACGGCGTGGCTGGTCTGCGCCCTGAACCGGCTGACCGGCCGGCTCGGGTACGACCCGCTGCCGGAGGCCGAGTCGGCCGCCGGTCGGATGTTCGCCGAGCTCCTCCGGCGGCATGCGGAGCACCGGGCGTTCGACCTGATCGGCCGGCGGCTCCACTGACCCGCGCAAGGCAACGCTCCCACACCAGACATCCGACACAGGAGAGCCGTCCCATCATGACGTCAATTCCCGCACCGGCCCTGAACACCGTCACCCCCGAGGAGATCCGCGACCTGATGCTCGGCCTGGTCGCCTCCTACCTCGAGAAGCCCGTGACCGAGATCAGGTCCGACGTGAAGCTGGTCGAGTACGGGCTCGACTCGATCTTCGCGCTGACCCTCTGCGGCGACATCGAGGACGAGTACGACATCGAGATCAAGGCCACCCTCGCCTGGGACCACCCGACCATCGACGCCATCACGGCCTTCCTCTACGACACCCTCACCGCACGGGCCTGACGAAGGCGTGCGCACGTCCACCGGGAGTAACGTGACCAAGCTGCTGAACACCTCGCCGCCGCACTCCGAACCGGCCCTGCTCGGCATCGGCGGGTACCGGCCGCACCGCGTGGTCGACAACCACGAGGTCTGCCGGAGCATCGACTCCTCGGACGAGTGGATCCGGTCCCGCTCCGGCATCGCCACGAGACGGTGGGCCGGCCCGGACGAATCCCTCGCCGACATGGCGGAGATCGCGGCGGACAAGGCCCTCGCGTCCGCCGGCATCAGCCCTGCGGCCGTCGACTGCGTCGTCGTCGCCACCTTCACCCACCTGAAGCAGACCCCCGCCGTCGCGACCGAGGTCGCCCACCGCATCGGCGCCACCGCGGCGGCCGCCTTCGACATCTCCGCGGGGTGCGCGGGCTTCGTCCACGCCCTCTCCCTGGCCGCGGACATGGTCCGCGGCCGCGGCGGGCACGTCCTCGTTGTCGGGGCCGAGCGCATGACGGACCTGCTCGACCGCGAGGACAGGTCCACCGCCTTCATCTTCGGGGACGGCGCGGGCGCGGTGATCCTCGGGCCCGCGACCGTGTCCGGCATCGGCCCGGTGGTCTGGGGCGCGGACGGCTCCCAGGCCGACGCGATCTCCCAAACCGTCCCCTGGGATGCGCTCCGGGACGACCCCCACGTGCGGTGGCCCGCGCTCAGGCAGGACGGCCAGAAGGTCTTCCGCTGGGCGGTCTACAAGATGGCCGAGGTCGCCCAGCAGGCCCTGGACGCCGCAGGAGTCCGGGCCGCCGACCTCGAGGCCTTCATCCCGCACCAGGCCAACCTGCGGATCATCGACGGGCTGGCGCGGGGCATCGGCCTGCCGGACCACGTCGTGGTCGCCCGGGACGTCGTCACCACCGGAAACACCTCGGGGGCGTCGATCCCCCTCGCCATGGAGGCTCTGCTGAACGCCGGCTCGGTCCGCTCGGGCGGGCTGGCGCTCCTCCTGGGCTACGGCGCCGGCCTCTCGTACGCCGCCACCGTCGTGGCGCTGCCGTAGGTGGGTTATCCCTACCGTCATTACGTGGGCTGACCTCGTGGCAGCGTCGGCCGAGCGGCGAATAGCGTGAACCCAGAGGTTTCGACGGTGGGCTCGAATATGCCAAGTCCTGGGGCCACCATGGGAATTAGGGAGCGGAAACGCTCTTCCCCACAGCAAGGAGTTCCGTCATCGCTACGTCAGTTGCCTTCCGCCGTCGACACGTCGGCATCACCTTCGCGGCACTCGCGGTCCTCGGGGTGATGACGGCCTGCAATCCCACGAAGACGCTCAATCGGACCGACTTCACGCAGACGAACGAGATCTACGCCCAGCCCGGCACGAGCCTCCAAGTGAACGCGCGGAACATCGGCGTGACACTGAGCACGGGCAGCGACTCGAAGGTGCGGGTCTCCGCAACCGGGAACTACGCCGACCAGAAGCCCCAGGTGACGGCCACCACGACGGGAACCACCGCGGTGGTCTCGGGATCCTGCGCCGGCGACTGCGACCTCCAGCTGCACATCACGCTGCCGGCCGCACTGCGCGTCCAGGTCGAAGCGGGCAACGGCGCCATCGTCGCGAACGGCACGGGCGGGAGCTTGGACCTGCGGACCACCGACGGCTCCATCACCGTCACCCACTCCACCGGCCCGTTGACCCTGCAGAGCCGCGACGGCGGGATCTCCGTCGCCGACGCCGCCTCCCAGAAGGCCGACATCACCACCGAGAACGGCGCGGTCGACGCCACCTTCGCGGCTGCTCCTACCACCGTGAACGTGACTGCCAAGGACGGCGCGGTGGACCTCTCCGTGCCCTCGGGCGCCGGCTACGACGTCACCACCCGCAGCACGGGTACGACACCGCAGGTCGATGTGCCGAGCGCCCGCAACGCCGCTCATTCCTTGACCGTCACCACCGCCAGCGGCGGCATCCACATCCACTGACGGCCCTGCCCACCAGGACGACGCACACCCGGGGAGACGTCCCCTTGCCGGACGGCAACGAGCCCTGGCGCGGCCGCGCCGCTTCACATTGACGCGCTTCGCCGCGCCGGAAGGACTCAGATGGCATCACCACCGAGGCGGATCGTCGTGATCTCGGCCGAGATCGGAGCCGGTCACGACGGGGCGGCCGACGAGCTGTCCCGCCGCCTGACGGATGCCGGCTACGAGGTCGACCGCCACGACTTCCTCAATCTGCTGCCACCGCGACTCGGCCGAGCACTCCGCAACGCCTATGCCTTCGAACTGCACGCCACTCCCTGGGCGTGGGGGCGGATGTTGAGGGTCCTGGAACGGCACGGCCGCCTCGGACGTGCCGTCGGCGGGATGTTCGCGCGACTGGCCGCCCGACGCACTGCCGCAGTAACCGGTCCGGGCACCGCGGCAGTGGTCTCCACCTACCCGCTGGCCAGCCAGGCGCTCGGAAGACTGCGCCGCACCGGGCAACTGGCCGCACCGGTGGCCACCTTCCTCACCGACATGTCCGTGCACCCGCTCTGGGTCGCCGACGGTGTCGACCTCCACCTCGCCCTGCACCCCGTCGCGGCCGCCGAGGCCGGCCGTCGCGGAGCAGCTGAGGTCGTCGTCTCCGGACCACTCGTGCCACCCGCGTTCCGCCCGTCCTGGAGTGAGGAAGAACGCCGCAGCGAGCGTGCCCGTCTCGGGCTGCCGACAGGCTCTCGACTGGCCCTGGTGACAGCCGGTTCATGGGGCGTGGGAGAGGTGGAGAAGACGGCTCGGGACATCGCCGCCACCCGCCTTGCGATACCCGTCATCGCCTGCGGTGGCAACACGGCTCTACGCGACCACCTGCTCAAGACCGGTGTCGGTGTGCCGCTCGGCTGGGTCGACGACATGCCCGCGTTGCTGCGCAGCACCGATGTCGTCGTCCAGAACGCGGGTGGTCTCACCTCTCTGGAGGCAATGGCCAGCGGTGTCCCTGTGGTGAGTTACCGATGCCTGCCCGGTCACGGAGTCAGCAATGCGGCCGCACTGGACGAGGCCGGGCTCGCACCGTGGATCCGCGACCGGACCGCACTCGCTCCCGCTCTGCGAGCCGTGCTCACAGCTCCCGGCCAGTGGGCGACCGGTCCCCTGAAGGCGTTCTCCGCCTGGCCGTCGCCCGACCGCGAGATCGCACGACTCGTGAACCCGCGCCCCGTGTCCGGACACGCCGGCCCCGGTCGCTCGGCTCGGCTCGCGCCGTTCGCATCGGAGGAGCCGCCCTCACTCAGCCTGAACGCCGCCTCGTGAACCGCCCACCCGTCACCGCCGGCCGTGCCCTGACCGTCTCCGCCGCCGTGGCCGCCGGTGCCGTCGCGGTGCACAGCCTGCCCGCCCTCACCGCAGTGGGTCCGCTGCGCCCGTACCTCGCCCCCAGTCTCAGCGGCCTGGGCCGCCCAGGTCATGTGGCCCTCACCTTCGACGACGGCCCGGATCCCCGCTCCACACCGCTCTTCCTAGCAGAGCTGGAGCGCGCAGGCGTCCAGGCGACGTTCTTCCTGCTTGGCCGGATGCTCCTCCGGGCCCCGTCGCTCGGTCGCGACCTCGTCGAGGCCGGCCACGAGGTCGCCGTGCACGGCTACCGGCATCGTCCGATGCTGCTCCGTTCCCCGCGCTGTGCCCGAGACGACGTCCACCGCGCCCGAGACCTCGTCACCGACCTGGCCGGGACCGCACCACGCTGGTACCGCCCGCCGTACGGAGTGTTCAGTCTCTCCGCACTCTCAGCCGCCCGGCGGTTGGAGCTGACTCCCGTCCTCTGGACCCACTGGGGTCGCGACTGGACTGCCGGAGCCACTCCCGATTCCGTGCTGCGGACCGTCATTCGATCCCCGCTGGACGGCGGTACCGTCCTCCTGCACGACTCCGACGTCACCTCCGCTCCCGGTTCCTGGCGGGCCACCCTCGGCGCACTGCCCCGACTCCTGGAGCACTGCGCCCGAGAAGGACTGGTGGTCGGCCCGCTGCGCGACCACCTTCCAGCCAGAGCCCGCCCGTAGAACCCGGGACGAACCGATCGGGGCGCTGTCTCTTCAGGCAGCGCCCCGATCGGCCGTTTCCAGGCGGAGGATCAGCAGGAGTCCGCTACCTTGACCACCAACCACGTATCCGGACCAAAGTGCTGAGTCTCGCCAGGCTGAAGGCACCACTGAAAACCTAAGCCATCAAAATACTGCCCGCGGACCTTGACGGCGTGGTCTTCACAGTTCCGGTAGTACGAATTTCCCTGGCTCGGGTAGGAGGCCCCGCAGGGCACATCGGCCGTCACAGCACCAGCATTGGCGGCAGCGTTGGCCGGCACGGCCGGGACCAGGAGCGCCGCCCCTGTCGCAGCAGCGAGGACCAGCTTCAGAGAGTTCCGTTTCTTCTGCATGCCCATCAGGCTGGTACCCCCATATCTATTTTCTCCATACGGGAAAGTTTCCATCACTTGGCTGGAGCAGGGAGGAAGGCCAGAAAATCATGCCTGCCGTCCGCGTCCAGCGTGGTACCAGCGGCAAAGACTCCCCCGTCAGCCGTTCCGGAGATGGAGCGGATGGTCGAAGTCGCCAGCAGTGGGCTGGAAAACTTCTCCCAGGCCTGGCCGTTCCAGCGCGCCATGCCCTCGTTCCCCGCGTCACCGATCGCGGCCAACAGCTCTGTGCCGTGGAAGGCGAACCCCTTGAAATAGCTGTAGGTCAGGCCGTCGGCCGCGCTCGCGCCCACCGGAAGGTAGTCCTTGGTCCACCTCCGGCCGTCCCAGTGCAGGGCATAGAACCGGTCCTGCGTGGGACTTGCCCCGGATTCCCTTTCCGCGATCCAGACCTCGCCACCGCGGCTGATCACGTCGTCACCCCACGCCGGAGCGTCCGGGACATCCGCCCGCGACCACTGCTTGCCATCCCAATGCACCACGTAGAGTCGGCAGTTGCTCTCGACGCTCCCCACAACGGTGCACTGCTTCCCGATGGCCCAGGCCTCGTCGGCCGACGACACCTGAACCTTCCACAGCCTGGTGGACGTGCCTGCCTCCTTCGGCAATTTGGTGATGGTCCACTTGGCCCCGTCCCAGAGGCTGACAGCAGCCTGGTTGTCGCCGTACGTTCCGACAGCCCACGCAGTGGTGGGTGACACCGGAGCGACGTCCACGATGCGGTACCCGGCATCCCCCGGGGTGCGATCGTCCACCTTCTGACCGTCCCAGTGGGAGATGACCGCGGGGTCGCCGGCAGGGTAGTCGAACTTGATCCCGACGACCCATACGTCGTTTTCGCTGGTCCCCCTGACGGGACCGGAATAGGCGTAAACAGAAGCGAGGTAGTTCTTGAAGTAGCTCCAGGCTCCTCCCCTCAGCTGCACCAGTCGAGAACAGGTTTTGCCGTCCCACGGCGGACAGCTCTCCACGTTGAAGGCGATCGCCGAGTTGGCGCTGAAAGCGGTGACCCTGTCCATCTTTCCCGGCGTCGACGGGAGAGGGAGCTGCTGCCAGGATGTGGATCCCGCATCAGCCATGGCCGGCGTGCCGCCGACAGGCAGAGCAGCACCGAGCACCGTCGCCGCGACGAGCAGAGCACTTCGAGTTTTCCGTCGAATCATGATTCGATTATCGTGAGTCAACTATAATTTTCCTTTATTCAAACACACGTTCCGAGATGCCGGCGATGACTCCCGACTTGGCATGCCGAGTTCGACGGCGGTCGACCGCCTGTTGACGAGCGCGTCGATCTGGGCGAGCTTGTCGTTGGCGCTCGCCAGGCTGGCTTGCAGGCCCTCGACCTCGCCGAGCCAGCCCTCGCGCTCGGCTTCGGCGATGCGCGCGATGAGGTTGTCGCGAATCTCCTCGATGCGGGAGCGCTGGTCAGGGTCTGGCCAGTGCATGGAACATCGCAGGCAGGCGTGTTCATGAATGCAAGGGGTTGAGAAAGCGCGGCCGCAGAACCCAGTAGCGACCTTTCGCCGCTCGAAGTGGCCGAGGAATTCCTGCCACTCGGAGTCGGTGGGTGTGCGGTATTCCTCGCTGGGACGCAGGGATCTGCGGCGGGCAAGGAAGGCCAGGTGGGACCTGATAGTCTCCTCCGGATAGACCGCCTTGTAGCCGATCGTCACGGCTACAAGGCCGTTCGGAGCGTGGGTTCGCGCAAGTGAGTGAGGAGTTCACTCGCGCCGTGCGCTGGCTGGCCGACGCCGAACCGCAGTGGCACGACCCATTCGTCGAAGCCGCCGACCGATGGCTCATCAGCGTACCACCGGCGGCACCACAGCCCTCGCCCACCCGCCCGCACCGGAAGGACCGCACGCCCGGCGAGCCATGTACCTGCACGCCGTCGCCTGCGCCCTCCACGCCCCCGGCGCCGATCCCCGCCGGCTCCTGAACACCGCCCGCAACGCCATTGACACCGCCGAGCACGGCGACCGGATCAAGCCGTGGCAACGCGCCATGCTGCTCGCCTTCGAGGCCATCGCCAGCTCCACCCTCGGCCGGCCGGTCCCCGGCGGCACGCTCGACGAGTACGCGGTGGCCCAGTCCGCGGACGGCACTTTCTACGCCATGCCCTTCGTTACGGGCATCCTCCAGCTCGCCCTCAACCTCGCGGCCCCGGACCATCCCGTCACCCGCCGCTGCCTGGACGGCCTGCTCGCGACGCAACAGGGCGACGGCACCTGGCGCTTCCTCGTCGCCGACGTCTGGGACACCGGCCTAATAATCCGCGCCCTACGCGGCCATCCCCACTTCGACCGGTCCGCCCTCCCCGGAGCCCTGGCCTACCTCACCACGGCCCAGAACGCGGAAAGCGGCTGGGCCTGCAACGCGGCGATGGAGTCCGACAACGACACCACCGGCAACACCCTCCTCGCCCTGGCCAGCACGCCATGGACCGACCGCGGACGCGCCGCCGCGGCCCGCTACGCCCGACGCCGCCGGACGCCCGAAGGGCTGTGGACCACCTGGCACTCCAGCGATGACACCCCCGCCCCCGACGTCGTGGCCCACATGGCCGCTGGCATCCACGCCACCGCTCTGCCCGACATCGACCTCACCGTCGCCCGCCGCGCACGGAACCCAGGGCCACTGGGACTCCGACTGGTATATCCCACCCGCCTACGGCGCGGCCGAGATCGCCTCCCCCAACCAGCAACCCGCCACCGCACGCGCGCTCCTGGCCGCCCAGCGCCCCGACGGCGGGTGGCCCCGCATCCCGGGCGAACCGTACTCCAGCCCCACCGCCACCGGCCTGGCGCTCACCGCCCTCGCCACCGTCGGCCCCCGCCCGCCCGAATCCGCCGTCGAGCGAGCGCTGCACTTCCTCATCGACGCTCAGACCGGCGACGGCACCTGGCAGGACCGGCCCGTCATGCACGGCCCCGGCCCTTCCTCAGCGTCACCGGCACCCAGGTCCACGCCCTCGCCGCCCGCGGACTGCGAGACACGCTCACCCCGACGCGCCCGTCCCTCGGAGCCCGCCGATGAACCGCCCCACCCTCCTTGACGGTGACCGGAAGCTTCTGGCCGCCCTGCGCCCCGCCGCCGTGATCTTCGACTTCGACGGCACCCTGGTCCACACCGACGCCCTCAACATCGATGCCCTCCGCGCTGCCTTCACCAACCTGCACCTCACCGTCCCCGAACGGTGGCTGCACTCGCCCCCCCTGGCCGACCTCACGCTGCTGCGCGAGCACCTGCGCGACGACCTCGGACTCCACCTGCCCGAAACTGACGCCCAGTTCGTCGACCGGACCCGCGCACACTGGCTCGCCCACGTCCACGAGGTTCACCCCGTGACGCGGGTCGCGGCCGCCGCACGCCACCTGGCCGCCGCCGTTCCCGCGGCGGTCGCCTCGGCCAACGACGGCCAGATTGTTCGAGCCGCTCTCGCCACCACAGGTCTGGCCGACCTGTTCAGGACCGTCGTCGCCCGCGAGCACGTCACCCGCCTCAATCCCCACCCCAACGCCTACCTCCTCGCCGCAGCCAAGCTGGCCACAGCCCCCGGCCGGTGCCTGGCCTTCGAGAACACCGACGAGGGCGTCACCGCGGCCCTCGCCGCCGGCACACCCGTCATCGACATCCGCCATCAACCCTGGACCGCGCAGAAACCCTGACACAGCGCCCGCGCCGGCCGGAGCGACCGACACCGCGGCAGCACCGAACCCAAGCCCCCCTTCACGTCACCCCCCGGCGACGAGCACGCCGGACAGCCCGGCATCGACCGCAGCTGATTCGCCCGCCTCGTTCACGAAGCGGCAGCCGCCAACCGCGACCGGCTCGTCTGACCATCCGGCCCGGCCACACGAGCAGCACCTCCGGCCTACACGCAACCTCCGCAAGGACACATCCACGCACGGGCCAGCCGACGGGATGCTCCCCGACGTCGGCACGCCCAGCCTCTTCGACTGGGAGCCGGCGGTGACCCGTCCGAGCCGATTTCTGGTAGCGCTGCGTAACCAAATCGAGGTCACGGGACACTCCAGCCCGCAGGCCGAACAGGCGCCAGAGAGGCAGATTCCCATATCACTTATATGAGCATTCGTCAATAGAAAGTGATCCGCCCCCCTCTCGCACGGCCGCCGCTTCGGGGCCCTCTCCGGGGTGCACTTCGGGGGCTCACGGTTACGCACGGTAGTAATTTCCGGGTACTCGCGCCGGCCACCGAGGTAGCGCGGCGGTCCTCCCGTGTTTTGGCACGTCCAGGTGCGGGTCCTCACCGCGAGCCGCAGGTCAGGGGCCTGATTCGGCGTTGGTGATCGCATGGTGGTCGCAGGCGACCCTCCCGCCGGTCGCACCGGTAGCCTCCGCGAGTCGATCAAGAGCCAATGACCGCTGGAGGAGCAGGAAGTGCGCACGTCAGAACGGCCGGGCCGGGTCTACCGCCGCTGCGGATGCCGGGACGCCGACCGGCGTCAACTCGGAGCGTCGTGTCCGCGCCTGGCCGAGGAGGGACACGGCACGTGGACGTTCGCCGTCGACGTGCCCTCTCTCAGCGGCCGCAGGCGCACCGTGCGCCGCGGCGGGTTCGAGGACGACTTCGCCGCCGAGAGCGCACTGCGGCGTTTCCTCGAAGGCCGCAAGCTGGGGTTCGACGCCGACCCGCACGAGACGGTCGCCGCCTACCTCACCAAGTGGCTCAAGGGCATGGAGTTCCTGCTCAAGCCCACCACCTACGCCCGCTACCGCACCTACGTGCTCTGCGAGTTGATACCCGTCTTCGGCAAGCTGCGCCTGGAGGAGCTCGCCCACGACCATATCTCCGCCTACGCCCACGAGCAGCTCGAAGCCGGCCGCGGACGCCAGGCCGTCTACCACTGCCTCGCCACCCTCTCCAGCGCCCTGGGCACGGCCGTGCGCACCCACCGCCTGCCCTTCAACGCCGCCCAGCCCCTGCCCATGCGCAGGCCCCGCCCCGACGAGCGCGTGCCCTGGACCGCAGACCAGGCCGTCGCCTTCCTCTCCCACTGCCGCAACGTCGACCCCGCCTTCGCCGACCTCTTCGAGGTCATCATCGGCACCGGCCTGCGCAAGGGCGAGGCACTCGGTCTCCAGCGCCCGTGCGTGCGGCTCGACGACCGCGTCATGTACATCCGCCACACCCTGTCCGCGGTCGACAACCACGAACTCGTCCTGACCGCGCCGAAAACCAAGAAGAGCCGCAACTGGGTGCCCCTGTCCGAGCGCGTCGCCGCCGCCCTCCAGCGCGCCATGGACCGGAGCACCGCCAGCATCAACGGCCACGTCTTCCAGGGCCCCGACGGCCAGCCCCTCCACCCGGCCGCTGTCCGCCGGCGCTTCCACGAGCTGCGCGAACAGGCCGGACTGCCCCACGTCACCATCCACGACCTGCGCCACCTCGCCGCCACCCTCGCCCTGGAGGGCAACGTCTCCATGGCCGTCATCTCCAAAACCCTGCGGCACTCCACCCTGTCGACCACCGCGAACATCTACAGCCACCTGACCTGGGACGTCGCCAGGGCCGCCGTGAACACCATCGAGGCAAGGCTCTACCTCGTCGAAGCCCGCACCCAGTCCGGCCTCGACGCCCCCGCCCACGGCGCCGGCTTGCCGAACCCGCTGTTCAGCCACGCGGCCTGACGGCCCCACCGCTGAAGCCGGCTCGGCTCTCCTGGCCGCTCCGGCCACCAGAGCCGACAAGCAACCGGGATTCCCCGGCGCATAGCTGACACCCGATAAACGTGCGGCCCGTCGGAGCAGATGACGCCGCAGGTTCTGTCGGCATGCCTATTTCCCGGGAATCCTGGCCCATTTCCGCGCCGAAGAGGCAACCAGTCCGCGATCGACGGCACGCGGACTCCCAGATGAATGAACAAATGCCCCGTCACGGCCAGGCCGGAGGGGCCAGGCCTGCGGAAACGTGCCCAGCGAGGCGATGTGAACGAGCGTTCACGACCACATTGCGACCACCAAAGGAAAAGGCCGTTCCTATCATTTCGATAAGAACGGCCTCCGACCTGCGAAAATGCCGGTCGGGACGACAGGATTTGAACCTGCGACCCCTTGACCCCCAGCCGAGGCCTTGAGGCCTCGGCTTTCTTGTTGCCCAACTACACTGAAAACACCGGAAGTTTAGACTCGCCATGAAGACCCATGGCCGACAGAGCCAGAACCCGGCCGATGCCCAACCGGGTTCAAGTTCGTACATAGATGTCCGTAAGCGCCCACGGGCGCTCATGGGCGCCCACCAGGTGCGGTCCCCAAATGGTCCCCAGGCCCCCGGACCCGCCTTCGTCACCGCGAGTGACAGCAATCTGTCGCCTCTTCAACAGGACCCTTCTGCCGACCGCCGCGGCCCGTCGTGCATTGCCCCTGGCAGACGAGGCGGTCCGGTCGGATCAGGGTCGACTACCCACCGGATACGGATAGTGATCTTCCGGACGGTGTGTCGTCTTGAGCGTGTCCTCGCCATCCGGTTCTGAGTGCTTCGCGCACCTCCCAACGCGCTCTGCCGCCACACCCGACACAGCAGCCACTCTTGCCCCAGAGTCACCACTCAGTCCGAGGGAAGGGGAAGTTCATGGAACAGCGTGCGCAGCGTGGTCGGGTGTACCGGCGGTGTGGTTGTTCGGACGGGCACGGGAGGCAGTTGGGTCCGTGGTGTGTGCGGTTGTTGGAGGAGACGGGTCACGGGTCGTGGACGTACTGCGTCGACCTGGCTCCGGAGGACGGGAAGCGAAAGACCCGCCGGCGTGGCGGGTTCGCCAGCCGTGCGGAGGCGTTTCGGGAGATGAGGGCGGTGCTGGACGGTGAGCTGCGCGGGGTCTACGAGAACCGTCGCACCACCGTCGCGAGCTACCTGCGGGAGTGGCTGGCCACGAGGAAGCCGCACCTCGCGCCGAACACGTACGCCGGCTACGCGGCGTGCGTCGAGCGGGACCTCATCCCCGCTTTCGGCCACCTCCGGCTCCTCGACCTGCGCCCGGAGCACGTCGACGCCTGGGTCACCACCCAGCTGAAGGCCCAGCGCGGCAAGGTCACCGTCTACCGGGCTGTGTCCACGCTGCGCAACGCGCTGAACGCCGCCGTACGTTCGTGGCGCCTGCGCTACAACCCGGCCAAGCACTCCGTGCCGCCCAAGCCCCGCGCCGCCGAACGCACCTGCTGGACCCCCGAGCACGCAGCGACCTTCCTGCGCCACGGTGCGGAGCAGTACGCGGACCAGCTGACCGATCTGTTCGAGGTCCTGCTCGGTACCGGCATGCGCCGCGGTGAGGTCCTCGCCCTGCACTGGTCCGACGTCTACCTCATGGACCGCAAGCTCTACGTCCGCTGGACCCTCGCCGCCATCGACAACGGCAAGATCCACCTCCGCGAGCCCAAGACCGAAGCCAGCCGCGCCTGGATCAGCCTCTCCCCCAGAGTCATGGCCGCCCTCCACCGCCAGGCCGCGATCCAGATGGCCGCCCACCCCGGCCGCCGAAACTTCGCCAGCCGCCTCTACGACGGTTCCTGGCCCCCGTACGAGGAGGTCCAGGCCGCGGCCGGGAACATCGGCGGCGTGCGCGCCGTTGCCTCGGCCGGGATCAACACCTCCACCCACATCATGGCCCTGTGCGGTGACGGACACCTCCACTACGCCATCCGCAACCTGGACGGCAGCTGGGGTCAGCGCTTCGTCGACCTCAACATCGCGCTCAACGACCTCGGCAACATCACCCAGGTCTCCGTCTCCCCCATCGGCGACAGCCTGCACGTGGTCGTCGTCGCCAACGACATCCTCTTCCACACCGTCCGCAACGGCGCCGGCCAGTGGAGCGCCTTCGGCGTGGTCACCGACGTCGCCGGCCCGCTCAAGGGCATCACCTCCATCTCCGCCGCCGGAGCCGACGGCGGCAACCTGCACATCACTGCCGTGACGGGCGGGAAGATCTACCACACCCTGCGCACCGCCACCGGGAACTGGGGCACGTGGGGGTCGGTCGCCGAGGCTGCCGGTGCCACCGCACCCGTGACGGCCACGGCGATCTCCCGCCAGAACGGGGACCTCAACCTCGCCTTCATCGCCAGCGACGGCCAGTACCACACCCTGCGCTGGGCCAACGGCAGCTGGCAGCCCGTCGCCTCCCTCGGCGGGGTCATCGGGAACGTCACCGGCACCAGCATCAGCGCCGCTCCCCTCGACACCGACGCCCAGTTCGCCATCGCCACCACCGACAACAAGGTCCTGCTCACCGCCCGCCACGCCAACGGCACCTGGGCCGCCCCCGAAACCCTCAACCTCACCTCCATCCCCGGCAACCACACCGGCACCGTGATCACCACCAGCCTCTGATCATCACACCGTCAAGCAAGGGCTCCGGTGGGTAGGGCCTTGGCTCTACCCACCGGAGCCCCGATCTCCCGCACTGGCGGTCGGCGCTCTTCGAGCCGGCCGCCGACCGCAACGGCGAAGCAGACCACCACGGAGAGGAAGGCCGGCAGCCTGGGTCCGAGGTCGACTGTGGCTGATCGGCTATCGCCTCGGGCACCTACCAGCTCATCGGGCGAGTACGACCTGGAGCTCGGCGTCCTCGCAGCCGGCAGCGATCCGGTGCAACGCGTCAGCCTCCCGCTGATCGATACTCAAACCCCAGCGGGTCTTCACGACAACCCAGTCGCTGACGTACGTGCAAGCGAAGCCCGCTGCCGGGGGCATCCAATCCGCAAGGTCCTTGTCGGCTTTCGAGTGGTTCGTCTTGGCGGAGACAGCGAGCAGCGCGCGGGGGTCTCCGAGGTCGTTGCCGTACCGCTCACGCTCCTTCGGGCTCCAGTTCGAGGCCCCGCTGTCCCAGGCTTCGGCGAGGGGTACGACGTGGTCGATGTCGAGGAGCTTCGCGTCGTTGAGGATGAGGTTGTCATAGGGCGAGAGCCATACACCCCCGGTCAGAGCGCATTTGGAGCCGATGGCGGGCTTCTCGACGGCCTGGGCGATGAGGACCTCCTTGCGGGTGTCGCAGCCGTTCCCGTCCTCGTCCACCCAGATCTTGAACTTGGTGCGCTCGTATCCGGTGCGGTCCTCCTCCGCGATCGGGAGGCTGTCGATCGCGTTGTAGAGGGTGGTGGTGACCATTTCGCCGGCCACGCGGTGGTGTGGTGCGGCGTGGGCGGGAGCGGTGGTGATACCGAGTAGAGCGGTGACGGCGAGGGCCGTGATGGCGGGACGCAGGCGCATGTCGGTTCTCCCAGGTGACGGTGGTCGGCCGCCCTGGGAACGATCACGGCCTGGGACGGTCACGCGACGAACGTGAGCGTGTCCCGGGAAACCACCGGACAGTGGAATGGAGCCGGGGGCGGCGGGTCGGCATGCCGCGATCACCGGGCGGCAGGCCGATTCTCGCGAGCTGCGTCTCGCCGGTGTCGATCTGCTGACCGTCGCGGGAAGCTCGCCACCGCGCCGGCGTTGAACTGGGACCCGGATCGCCTCCTGTCTTTGGGTACGGCGACAGCGGCCACCGGGATCTGGCTCTGGCGCGAGTTCCGTGAGAGCCGCCCGCAGGTCAAGCCGCTCGGACGGGACCCGTCTCCCCCCTAGACGGTCCGGGCACAGCCGGGAAGTATGTGTGTATGGGGGACACCAGACACCAGGCTGGCCGGTCGCGACTGTTTCGGCGGCGCCAGACCGAGGCGGACTTCCATGCGATGGTTGCCGCAGCGCTCAGCGGGGAGGACCTTGCGGCGCGAGCTGTAGTCGACTCCCGGGTCAGGGCCTACATGAGCGCCATCAGCGCGGGATACTCCCCGAACGGGTATGCCCCGCTCTATGGCCACGGATCTGTCTCCCATGCTGAGCGCGATGACTGGTCGAACTATGCGCCGTATCTGACTAGATGGGGCCTGATCGCGTCGAAGGATGCCCTCGGCGGATGGCTCATCACCGACTACGGACGCCACTGCATCAACCACTTCGGAGGGAACTACTTCGCGATGACCGACACTCACAAACCGCAGCCAAATCTTGTCTTTCAGGGGCCCGTCGGACAGGTCGGGAACGGCAATGTGCAGGGCATCGGCGTCCAGCTCAACGCTGCAGCAGGCGGCACCGAGGCTGCGGACCTGCTGCGCGCCATCGCTGCCAGCGCACTGCCCGACGGCGACAAGGAAGAGGCGCAGATGTACGTCAAGCGGCTGACTGACGCTCCCTCAGCGGACCGGGCCCAGGGCTGGCTGACGAACCTCACCGCGCTGGCCACCGGGGCGACCGGCCTGGCCGAGGCCGTGGACCGGTTCCGTACGGCGATCGGCTGGTAGTGCACCACCCCGGAGCGGGGAGGTTGTGACGGGACGGGTGCAACGCTCGGGGCCGCTCGAACCGGGGGCGCAGCCGGGCCAACCTGGCTCCAGGGCTGGCGGTCGCCAGGTCTGGAGCCAAACAGCACGGGAACGGACCCGGACAAGGCAGGCGCGTGGTTGTTCGCGGCCATGACCGCGCTACTGTACGCATGGCTGCTCAAGCACATCTGGAGCGGCTATTTCCGCGTGACCAGTGCAGGTTCTAACCCGTGGGTGTCAGAGGACACGGCAGCAGACTGGCCCTGGTGTGAGTTCCATGAAAGCCCTCCGTGGATCTTGAAAATTGTCGATCATGATGAGTGTCTGTCACTGACCTTCTGGCCGTCTTGTTCCCCCAGTTCGCGCTGCTGAGCGTGGACTTGATCAGGCCAGTTGGCCGGTCGGTACGGGTGTACGCCCGGGGTCGGGCGCCGGGGGCGGAGTGCCCGGGCTGCGGGAACTGGTCCGAGCGCGTCCATAGTGGCTACGAGCGGCGGGTCAGCGACACGGCGGTCTCCGGTCAGGAGCTGCTGGTGCACCTGCGGGTCCGCCGGTTCTTCTGCGACGCCGACGATTGCGGGCAGCGGACCTTCGCCGAGCAGATCCCCGGTCTGACGTTCCGTTACGGCCGATGCACGGTACCGCTGCGGAAGCTCCGTGAGGCCGTCGCCCTCGCCCTCGGCGGCCGAGCCGGAGCCCGCCTGGCCGAGCACCTGTCAGCCGGGGTCGGCCGGGATTCCCTGATACGCCTGATCCGTGCGCTCCCGGACCCGGCCGCCGGGCGCGTCCGCGTGCTCGGCGTCGACGACTTCGCCCTGCGCAAGGGCCACCACTACGGCACCGTTCTGATCGACATCGAGGGCCATCGCCCGGTCGAGGTCCTGCCCGAGCGGTCCGCCGACGCCCTGGCCCGCTGGCTCACCGAGCACCCCGGTGTCGAGGTGATCTGCCGCGACCGCGCCGCCTACTACGCCGAGGGAGCGACCCGCGGAGCCGGCACCGCGACCCAGGTCGCGGACAGGTATCACCTCTGGGCGAACCTAGGCGATGCGGCCGAGCGGTTGGTCGCCCGCCTGCGCCCGCACTGGGTCCCGCCCGCCCCGGACCAGGAGAAGGTGGAACTGCCCGAAGGACCGCGGGCCCGGCGCACCCGTGAGCGCCACGCCGCCGTCCACGCGCTGATGGCCAGCGGCATGGGGCACAGCCAGATCGTCGCCGAGCTGCATCTGGACCCGAAGACGGTGCGGAAGTTCATGAGGGCCGCTACTGCGGACGAGCTACCTGACCGCCCGGTTCAATGAGGGCTGCCACAGCGCACTGCGGCTCCACCGTGAACTCTCCGAGCGCGGCCTGGCCGTCAGCGAGCGAACCGTCCGCCGGTTCGTGCACCGGCTGCGCGAGAACGCCAAGCCGACCACCCGCGTGCCGGTCCCCAAGGTCCGCGAGGTGACCGGGCTGATCCTCACCCACCCCGATCACCGGTCCGAGGAACAGCAAGTCCTCCTGAAGGAACTACGCATCCTTTGCGCGGAGTTGGGCGATGCGTGTGACCTCGTCGCCCGGTTCGCCTCGATCCTCGTAAACCGGCGCGGCCAGGAGGACCTCGAACAGTGGACCGCAGATGCTGAGGCGAGCACTATGCCCGAACTGCGAGGTTTCGCCACCGGGCTGCGCAAGGACTGGGACGCGGTCATGGCCGGCCTCACACTCCGCTGGAACTCAGGGCCAGTCGAGGGTCACGTCAACCGGATCAAGATGCTCAAGCGGCAGATGTTCGGACGCGCCAAGCTCGACCTCCTCCGCAAACGTGTACTCCTCGCCTGAGGATCACCGCGGGCGGCTTTCACGGAACTCGCGCCAGAGCCTCACGATTCCCCGCTCACGGCCAGTTGCACGGTGCGTCACCGCTAGCGTCGTAGGACGTTGACCTTCTCCGTGCCGAGGATCGGAGCATCTTCACAGCCAGCCGGGGTGACCAGGTAGGGACCCACCCAGCGGCGGGACTTGCCGGCGGGGTGGTCCTTGTCGGGGTAGGTGCGTCGGTGCGGTTTGACGACCCAGCGGTGCCGGTAAACCCGGCCGGCGGTGTCCTCGCTGCCGAAGTCGTCCCCGGGCTCGGGACGGGCGGACTGGCGCAGCGTGATGTACCGCACCGTCGCGTCTAGACGTTCGGCACCGGCTCGCCGCAGGCGCTTGCGGGCGGCTGGGTCGGGCTGGACGTCCTCGGCCTGGCACAAGGTGCGGCGTTCGTCGGCCGGCTGGCGGATCAGAAGCAGCGTGCCGAGCAAGGTCCTCAGCACGCGCAGCTGGTCGTGGGTGATGGTGGTGATCCCCGTGTCGCCCAGGCCGTACCGGTCCTGGGCCGAGTTGCCGTTGCGGTCAAGGGACCACGCGCGCTGGACCTGGTCCCAGTCGGTCTCGACGCCCAGCGGGATGACGGCGCCGAAGGCGACGGCCAAGTCCCCCGCGAGGGTGCTGGTGACCTGGTGGGCCCAGGTCGGATGGGCCTGTCGCCCCGCCTCCTCCAGCGCGCGCCGGTACGGGCTGGCGTCGTCCAGGACCAGCACCCGCAAGGTCTCCCCGGCCCGGGACCACAACACCGCCCGGGGTCGGCCGAGGGTGGTGGTATGCGCGCTCGGGTCGTCGGACCACAGCAGGAAGCCGAGCGGATCCGGCAGGTCGTCCGCGTCGAAGGCGCAGACCGGCAGGCCTTCGCCCACGGTACGGGCCAGCCACGTCATGTCGTCGGTGATGAAGTAGAGCTCCGCGCCGCGGACGGCCGACTGCACCAGGCGGGGGTCGGTGAACCCGTGCAACAGCACGGGTTTAGCGCGCTGCACGTTCTCGTCCGCCCAGCGGACCAGGTCCTGACGCAGCTCAGGAACGTCGGAGGCTCGTAGATGGGTCGTGGCCATGATTCAATCTAACGACTCGTCAGTGAGTCGGGGCTGCTCTCGGGCCATCGACCACATCTGACTGAGATCGACCGAACTTGAGCAGTCCACGGTGCTACAGCAAGTAGCGAATCCGCGGCCAGTTAGGTCCCCACACGTTGGCCGCGAGCGGAGAATTCCAAATGGCCACCAACAGTACGGCAGTGAGACGTACCCAAGAGCCTTCCCAGCCCGGGCAACAGCACCACGTCGCCCCCGCGCCACCTCTCCCTGGGCGTGTAGCCGCAGCGGAACTGCGGCGGTCTGACAAGCCATGCCTGTCGACAACCGTGTGTCCGCGAATGGCCCGTGTCCACACCTACGGTCAGCTGACAGGGCGCGATGCCGGCGAGGGGGTGCTGCTGTGGATGGTCGCCGCGAAGTCGTCGAACGCGGGGGCGACGTGGGTGTGCTCCCGGCCCGGTGCCACGATCTTGCGCGTAGCGGTGATGAACTCCTCGAGGTCGCTCCACGGAATTGTGAGGTCGGCGTGTCCTTGGGGTGAGTCCAGGCTCAGGTGCACCTTGCGGTCGTCGTTGGAGCCGAACAGCTCGTGCGGGTCGCTCCAGATCCGAACGTCGCCGGTGCCGGCTGGGCCAGCAAGGCCGTCGGCGACGAGGTCACGGGCAACGGTCCACGTGACTGGCGGCAATCCGGTGGGGGCGAAAGCGATTTCCACGGCGTACGGGTCGCGGGAGCGGTAGACGAGCTCGGTGGGCACGTCGATGTGCTGCTCGTCGGGGGCGAGCAGTTGCATGTGGGCCCGGGCTCGGAGAGTCGTGCCGGTGTCGGTTGTCTCGGTGGCAAAGCGAAGGCGGTGATCCTTCGGCATCGCACTGGGAAGGGTGTCGCTGCGCGACGTGGGTTTGGCGGAGCTGGCACGGCGACGCTCCGACCTCGCGACCCGGGGCCTGCGCGAAGAACCGGACGGTTGTGGATACCCGTTGTCCGCTCCCAGGCGGGCAGGTGCGGGCAGGTAGCCCCACGAGTGACGCAGTTCATCAAGCAGAAACTCCATGTCCGTCCGAGGCGGCCGGCCGCCTCGTTCGACGATTCCGTCGGCGAACAGCATTAGGGTGCTGCCAGGGCCGGTATCAAGAGCGTCTTGGGACAGGAAGTCGCAGGGAGAATCCGAGGACAGCCCAATGGGCGCCCAAAGTCCTTCGCGGGAACGCGAGATACGCACTGGTCCGTGCACGGTATGCAGCGAAGGAAGAACTGATGCCTCCCTTGCGAGGTCCGTCCATCGGGATTGCCCGTACCACTGGTATGTCGTCGTGTGCGGTTCGTCGTGGTCGGTAAGGCCAGGCTGCTGGAGACGGTTGGGGCGTTCTGGAAGACGAGGTAGCTGTGCCATCCCTGCGGGTGCTGCCTGTCATCGACTGCTTCCACTGACATGTGCCGCCGCAGGTGGAAGGTCTTCTCGTACGTGTCGAGGGCAGCGGGCGGAGGGACTCGGCCTTCGACGCGTCGCAAGGCCAGGAGGGTGCGGACGATCGGGGAGTAGTCGCCGAATGCCTGGGTGTTGGGCAGGGTGAAGTCGATGGAGGGGTACCAGTGCCGCATCTCCGGTTCGGCGCCTGCGCTGAACAGGGACCCGCGGTCGTCGATCTGGACCGAGGTGAGCATCCCCGGGGTGGGAAAGTCGGTCAGGACGGTCGGCTGGTGCAGGTCGGTGGTGTCGACGGTCTCGGCACGGCCGAGCTGGTAGCCGTCGTCGTTGGAGGCCCCGAGGGCCAGGGTCCGGCCGTCCGAGGAGAACCCGGCCGTCCCCACGAGCTGACCGGGTGCGATCTTCACGGGGTCGGTCGAGTAGGACGGATCCGCGGTGTAGTTCGGTTTGGTGACCGGGGCTGGTCTGGCCGGGTCGGTGGTGTCCCATAGCCGCACACCATCCCCGCTGCTGGTGCTACCGACCGCGAGCAGCGGCGGCGCGGGCTGAAGGCCAGCGACAGGGCGTGGCTTTCGTTCCCTCATCGGAGGCGGTACCGGCCCGTACCCCGGGTCCTTCACCGAACGGGTCGCGGCCGAGCGCTTTCGACCAGCCGTACGATGGCGGGGTGGGAAAGCAGAAGACCTTCGAGTACCCCGACGACCTGAAGACCGCACAGCGGGCGCTGGCGGCCGTGCAGGCCGAGCGGCGCACGTTCCTGGCCGCGCTCGGCCCCTGGAACGGCGACCTGGAGACCGCGGGACAGGGCCTGAGCGAGGAACGGCTCGCCGAGTCCGCCCGGCTCGCGGAAGCCGAACGCCAAGCCTCCCACACCGTGTGGGCCGACGCGTACTGGGCCACACTCTCCGGCGAGGACCGGGTAACCGCCCGCTCTCGCCTCAGCCACATCGACAACCCGGCGCCGGCCAACGAGACGGCGTAGCCGCCGACGGCCGGCGTCGGCGCGGACCGGACAGCCAGACAGCGCAGCCGCTGCGTGCCCATCATGAGATCCGACAGCAGCCGCGCCTCCAGGAGCCTTCGTGAACCAAGACCGGTTCGACAGCCCACACGACATCATCCGAATCCCGCCCCAGGACGGCGAGGATCTCTACCCCACCACGGCCGGGCCCGGCCTTGTCCCGCTGCGGGGAGGTCCCCTCGACGGGCGCTTCCTGGACACCACCGGCGTGGACCCCAATGACGCCGAGGAAGGCTTCGCGCTGATCACCAACGGCTGCTCCTACCCGGGCGGGCGCAGCGTCTACGTCCCGGCCCCGGGCCGGCCCGGCACCCTGGTCTGGCGCGGTGACATGCCCTGAGGCTGGCACAGGCTCTCGGGAGGTGCGGGCGGATGTCCCGAAAAGCGGGGGCGGCGGGGCGGGAGCCCGGCGGCATGGTGCAGGAGGAGCACAGACCTGGCCCCGCCCCGTTGTCGCCGCCGCGCGCGGCTGATCGCCGTCCTCACCGCCCTGATCGGCGCCCTCCCCGAAGCGGCCGGCGAGGTGTACCAGCCGATCGCCGCGGCCCCGCCGCGCCAGGGACGGGGCCACGGCCGCCACCTGACTGTGCGTCCGGGTCGGCCTCGCCGCGCCGGTCCTGCTCGACCATGCCCGTCCCGAGAACGACGAGCGGTGGCCCAGCGAGGTCATCCGCGAGCGGCGTGAGTCGGAACTGGCCTACGCGGCGCGGTGCGCGGTGGCCGCCGCCCAGGACCACACCCACCACGACGGCCGGGAAGATCCCATCGGCGACGGGGCGAAAGCTCCGGGGCCAGCCGTGCCGGTGCCGGTCGTCGAACAGGGCGCGGCGATGGATCTCGCGGCCGCCGGCGCCGAGGTCGCCGAACGGTGGCGCGAGACCCCGCGGAGGGCGCCGCGCCGGCCCTGGAACTCACCGCCGGAGGCAAGTTCTCCGCGTGGGAGGTCCTGGACGCGGCGACCGACGAATGCGTGACGGCCGCCCTGCTCCCCCTCCAGGAGGTGCGCACCGCCCCCGGCCCCGACACCGCGGCCGACCGGCGCCTGGACGCCGTCCCCCACCTCGTCCACGCGGTCGAACCCGCCAGCACCGACCTGGACTGAGACAGCGTCCCCGATACCGACGAACAGGCCCTCACCCCGCCCAGACCCGGACAGGACGGAACAGGTGAAGCACCAGCCACCATCACGGCGGCCGGCGCTTCACCTGTTCCCAGGGCACCTGGGCACCGGGGTGCCGATCAGAACCCGCGCGCCGCGCGCCGCACGACGGGCCGGGCGGGCGGGGCCTGTTCCGTGCCCCGCAGCGCGAAGACCGCAGCGCGGGTGCGCTCCAGCCATCCCATGACCCGGCGCAGCGTGGCGGGGTCGAGCTGGCCGGTGAGATCGCGGACGGCCTGGTGGTGGTCGCGGACGTGGACGGCGTCGCTACCGTACGCGGAGGCGCGCCGGCTCCGCGGCTGAAGGAGGCGTGGCGCAGGCGGCCGGGCCCGGGGAGCAGGGGGTGTTCCGCTTGAACAGGCACCGGCCTTGATCTGGGACTCCGTATGCTGAGGCCGGGTCCCTCTCGATTCCAGCGTGAGGAACCCGGCCATTTCCGAGGCGGTGCGATTGATCCGTTCTTGGCCTGGCCTGCGTGTGCCCGGCGGTGGTATCAGCGCCGCCGGGCACACTGGCGGCTAGCGATCGGGCCGGTTCGGTCAGAAGGCGGTGTAGACCCTGTCGACGCTCAGCGGGTAGTCATCCTTGAAGATGAAGTAGTACTGGCCCTTGTCGGTGCGCTCGCCCCAGTCGACGGTGTTGCAGAAGTTGCCGCGGCCGCCGTAGCTCGTGTCGGGGGACCAGGAGATGTCCCTGTCCAGCTCGACGGTGGCCTGTCCGCCTCGGTCGAAGTAGTCCGTCGAACCGTTGTGGTAGCAGCCGCTGAAGTTGACGGTGGTCCAGTTCCGGTCGGCGTGGTTGTCGGTCCACCGGCGGGACTCGAAGTTGTACGTCCAGTTGGTGATGCTGGAGCTCCAGCTTCCCTCGGCGTTCGCGGGCACCGTTCCGGCGAGTGTGGCAGCCGCGATGGTGGCCAGGACGACGCCTGCGCGGCGCCGCATGAATCCAGTGAGCTGCATGTCGCTTCTCCCCTTGCTAGTAGGCGGTGTAGACCGAGTTGACGTCGAGCCGGAAGTCGCTCTTGTGGATGAAGTAGTACTGGCCCTTGTCGGTGCGCTCGCCCCAGTCGACGGTGTTGCAGAAGTTGCCGCGGCCGCCGTAGCTCGTGTCGGGGGACCAGGAGATGTCCCTGTCCAGCTCGACGGTGGTGGGACGGCCGGAGGCGAACCAGCCCGAGTTGTTGTCCGAGCAGCCGCTGAAGCTGACGGTGGTCCAGTTCCCATCGACGTGGTTGTCGGTCCACCGGCGGGACTCGGCGTTGTACCCCCAGTAGGAGATGGAGGAGCTCCAGTCCCCCTCGGCGTTCGCCGGCACCGTTCCGGCGAGCGTGGCCGCCGCGATCGCGGCCAGGACGACGCCCGCGCGGCGCCGCATGAATCCAGTGACCTGCACACTAATCCCTTTCTGTGGGGGCTTCGCCAACCAGCGAAGCCGGCACCCGGGAAGCTCCGGAGCGCCGGATTAATGATGCACACGTACGAGGGCCGAGCGAATGCCTTTCTGAAATTCCTGCTCGGTTGGCCGGTTTTCGCCAATCACTTTGCGGTGCCCAATGGAGCGGAAATTCCAGGTCAAGTCAATTGATCCTGGAGGCTGGTGGAAAATTTACGAACATAGGCGCAAGCTGCATATTGCACTGTGCAATACGATTGGTAATCGAATGGTCGACTTTGTCATGTTTCATGCGATCGGGTTCCCTGAAGTCACTGCGGAGGTGGCGCCCATACGGCATGATCGGACCCGAACTCTCGCCGTAGGTCTCGCGCGCAGGTCATCAGGAGGAGGTCAGTGCAGATCAACAGGCATGAGCACGCTTCCGGTCTCCCTTCGAGGAGGGAGGCTCCGGCATATGCCAGCGGGCCCGGCGTACTCTCCGTCAGCGCATACGCGCCAAAGATCGGCGCGCCGGGGCCTCAGCCCCTCGCACTGGAAGGATGCCGGGAACCCTTGCCGGGAACCTGCGCGCCCTCCCAGTGCGAACGCACGGATATCCAACGTGCGTGCACCGCCCTACAGGCCCGCCCGGGAACCTAGTGGTGTACGTATCTGTCCCAAAGAATGTCCAGTTGACTGGACCCTCCCCGCCTCTCCCCAGCTCGAACGCATAGCGGATCGGTGATTATGCCTGTTCAAGTAACTGACTGTTCCTTCGGCTACCGCAAGGGGTCCCGAGTCCTGGAATCCTTCAGCCTCAGCCTGGGCTCCGGGTGCAGTGTCCTGCTCGGTCCGAACGGCGCGGGCAAGTCGACCCTGCTGGGCCTGATCGCCTCCTCTCTCAGGCCCGAGTCCGGCCGCATCACCCTCGACGGCCTGGACACCCGCAGGTCCAAGGACCTCAAGGCCTACCGCCGGAAGGTCGCCTGGCTCCCCCAGCAGGTGCGGCCGGTAGCCGGCCTACGGGTACGGGAACAAGCGGCCTACGCGGGCTGGCTCAAGGGCATGTCGCGCAGCGAAGCCTGGGACCAGTCCGAAGAAGCCATCCGCAAAGTCGGGCTCGCCTCGCTCGCGGACCGGCGCAGTGGGGAGCTCTCCGGTGGACAGTTACGGCGCCTGGGGATCGCCCAGACCCTGGTGCACGGCGCCGAGATCGTGCTTCTGGACGAACCCACTGCGGGGCTTGACCCGGTCCAGCGCGGAGTCTTCCGGGACCTGATCGGCGAGCTGCGCCACCTGACGAGTTTCCTCGTCTCCACACATCAGACCGAGGACCTGGCCGAGATCTATGACTCGGTCGTCGTCCTCGACCAGGGGCAGGTACGCCACCAAGGGCCCATCGAGACCTTCCTGGCGCTCGCGCCGAACACCGTCTCCGCGGAGCGGCGCGCCGAAAGCGCCTACGCCGGCATCGTCACCGGGGAGGTGTGACCATGCCCTGGCGCAGCATCATCCGGATCTCATCGGCCCTGCGGGCAGCACCTGTCCTGCTCGTGTGGATCGCGATGTACAGCGGCAACATGGCCGACTGGGTCACCGACGGCTACTGGCCTTCCGTCACCGCCCAGAGCAGCTTCCTGCTCAACTTCACCGCACCCGCCGTCGCGGCGTGCGGGGCCTGGGAAGGCCTCAAGGTACGCCAGTCGGCCGTCCTCGGTACCGCGCCCACCCGTTCCGCCGCCGTCATCGCCCTCTCTGTGCTGGCCCCCACCCTGGCCCTCGGCACGCTGTCCGTCCTGGCCGCCCTCGCCCTGTTCGTGCCGCAGGCCGGCGGCCTTCCAGGCTGGTCCGTCCCCGTCATCGTCCTCCTGGAGCTGCTGGTCGTCCTCGCGCACACCGTGGCCGGCTACGTCCTCGGGCAGATGCTGCCGCGGCTGCTCGCCGTACCCCTGACCCTCATCGCCGGCTTCCTGTGGATGGCCTACCCGTCGACCCTCGACGCCTTCTGGGTCCGCCAGCTCAACGGACGCAACCTCACCGAGTGCTGCGCTCTGGACCAGGTGCCGACCACCCGAGCGGTCCTCGCACCGGCCGTCGTGGCTGTCGGAATGGTGGGCGCCGCCTGGATCTGGACGAGGCTGCGCGGGAACAACCGGCTCACCGCGGTCCTGGCGTTGGCGGCCACGACAGCCGCAGGCGCGTGGATCGCCGCGCCGCTCGGCTACCGCGCGGCGCAGGCACGCCCGGAAAGCGAGCAGACCTGCGCCACGACAACGCCGCGGGTGTGTCTGTGGCCCGAGCAGAAGGCCGACGCCACCCGCATCACCGGCTGGGCGACCGAGGCCCAGCAGCGCCTGAACGCCGTGGGCCTGACGCAGACCGCGACGGTGTCACCGCTCTCCGCCAAGCCCAGCAAGGACGAGGTGCAGTCACTCGTTGCACTGGGATACATCCCCAACCGTGCTCCGGACTGCGCCAAGGAGCCGTTCGCCCGCTGGCTCGGCTCGGAGGCTGTCGCCCCCCTGTCGTCCTGGCTGAAGCTCACGGCCGGAGTCACCCCCAGCACGGTCGAAGGCCGCTACCGACCGCAGGAAGTTCAACTCGCCCGCCGGGTCATGGCGCTCCCGCAGGCCGAACAGCTCACATGGTTCCGGAAGAACGCGGACACCGTGGGCCGCTGCGACGTCAGGCCGGTTCTGGACCCGGCGCAATACCACCAGCCGGGCGCGTCCTCCCTCCAGGCGCCCCGATGATCTGGTGGCTGCGCATCAGGTACGTTCCCGCCGTCGCCGTCGGTCTGCTCGCCTGCATCCTGCTCGGCAGCGGCGCCGACTCCGTGACGGTTCCCATTCCGGTGGTGATCGGCGGGCTGACGTTCGACCTCCCCATGTCCTCGCTCCTGCCCCTGGTACCCGTCTGCCTGATCCTGGAGGGCCAGGCCCGCGCCGACGGCGTCGCGGAGCGCGTGGCGGTCCGCGCCATGGGCGGATGGGACGCGGCCTTCATGGCCGCATGCGTCCTGTCCTGCACACTGGCCGCCGCCGTGGCATCCATGGCGGGCGCGGGCAGCGCCACCAGCGCTCTGGCCCGGGACTTCGCCGGCTACCTCGGCCTCGCCCTCATCGTCCGCCGGCTCGCGGGAGCCCGCGTCGCCACGGTGACCACCGCGCTGTTCCCCTTCCTGTGCGTCTCCTTCGGCCTGGTACACAACAGACCCGGCATCTGGGCCTGGCCGCTGCACGACGCGAACTCAGTCCCCGCCGTCCTGCAAGCCCTGTTCCTGCTCACCACCGGAGGTCTGTCGCTCCTCCTCCCCCCGCCGCGCCGGCACACCGATGTCGAGGGCGAATGACACTCCGACCGTGTTCGGTCCCCGCGCGGGCGACGCACTGCATGCGCCTGCGCTGACCTGGCAATCTCCTCATGGTGGGGGCGGCCGCGGGTGGCGCCCGCTCGAACTGCCAGCCCTGCGGCGGCTCGTACGAGGGGCCCTGGCGAAGAATCACCGCCCGGCAGACCCCTCGGGGCGCCTGCGGCTGGAGCCCTCGGGAAATCACGCCTGGCGAGGTCGTCCAGAGCCGGGGCAGGGTCGAGCGCGTCGGAGGGGGCACTGGAGATGCGGAGGCCGGTCAGGCGCAGCAGGCGGTCGTAGAGGGTGGTGCCGGTGTGGTCGAGGGTGGTGATGCGGGCGGCGGCCGGGTGGCGGGGTTGCCTTTCGCGGTGGGCTCGCCGGGGGTGTAGGTGACGGCGAGGACGGCCAGGTGCTCGTCGGCTAGGAGCTCGCACATCATCAGCGCCCTGTCCGGGCTCCACCCCGGCGAGTGGATGCCGCTGATCACCCTCTGCGCGATCGCCGCGGCCTTCCGCCCTGCGTGCTCGGCGGCCTGGCGGCCGAGCACGCCCCCGAGGCCGACCGGACTGCCGGCGCCACCCGCGCCTGTCCCTCCCGACGGCCCCGCCGGACAGCTGCGGCGGGACAGCTGCCCAGCGCGGAGCGCAGCGGGCGAGGGAACGCCTTCTACGTCCAGTTGACCGACGAGTTGGCGCCTGTGCCAGTAATTTGCGCTGGCTCAGTGGGTGAAGGTGGCGGTGACGCCGATGGAGTCGGCGCCGGTGGCGGCCTGGTTCCAGGAGCCCCAGCGGCCGGCGTTGTAGTCGCCGTCGATCTCCAGGAGGCGGTTGTTGCCGTCGACGGCGAAGATGTGGTTCACGTTGTTGGCGGCGGCGCTGGCAATGCGCTTGAGGCCGGACCCGGGCATCTTGGTCCAGCCGTTCCACTGACCGCTGTTGAAGTCGCCGTCGGTGTTCGACCAGCTGCCGTCCGGTGCGATGGCGCTCAGGTGCACGATGTTGCCGGACGCGGACGCCGTGACATCCTGCGCGGTGAACGCGTTCGATCCGGCTGTCGACCAGGAACCCCACCTGCCGGCGCAGTAGTCGCCGTCGAGCTCGTTGACCCGGTTGTTGCTGTCGATGGCGAAGATGTGGTTGACGTTGGTGGACGTCGAGGCGCTGGCGACCCGCTTGAAGTTGCCGCCGTGGTCCGTCCACCCGTTCCACCGACCGGCCTCGTAGTCGCCGTCGGAGTTATACAGGTGCCCGTCGGCACCGACCACCACCAAGTGGATGCTGTGGTTGAACGAGGAGGCGGTGATGGAGACGGCCGGCGAGGGGAGAGTCCCGATGTTCGGCTGGAACCAGCCCGACCACTGCTTGTTGCCATAGTCGCCGTCCTTCTCGTACACCTGACCGTCACGGCCGATGGCGAAGATCCGGTTCACCGAGAATGTTGCCGCGCTCGTCACCTCCTTGATCCCCGAGGCCTCCAGGCTGCTCCAGCCGCTCCACGAACCTGCGGAGAAGTCTCCCTCGGCGTTGTGCAGGCTGCCGTCCGGTGCCAGGTTCACCAGGCGGACCGTATTGGCCGGCTGCGGGGACTGCGCGGCGCGGCCGGTGTACCAGCCGGCGTTGTATGCCTGGTCGAGCGGCGCCAGGAAGTTCTGACCCATCAGGGCGTAGCCGGCGTCGTTCGGGTGCAGGCCGTCCGACATCTGTGCGGGCTTGGTGGCCGTGCCCTGACCGGACGGTACCAGCGCCGGAGCGGGGACGTACCTGAAGTGCCGGCCCGCCTGCTGCTCGGTGGCCTCCAGACGTTGGAGGGCAGCGTTGTAGTCCGGGATGTTCCTCGCCATGTCCGGCATGGGGCTGTTCATGCCGGACATGGTCGGGACCAGTCCCTGCATGATGACTGTGACGCCGGGCTGGTCCGCGAAGATCCGGTTCACCAGCCGCTCCGCCTTGGCGGCGGTGTCCGAGCTGCTGGCGTACTGGTTGAGGTCGTTGGCGCCGATGTGCAGCAGCACGACGTCCGGGTGGGTGGCCGCCAGCCATCCGTCGATGTTGTTGCTGATCTGGTCGACCGTGTAGCCTGGATGGCCTTCGTTCGCAGGGTCTGCCATCACGCCGTTCTGCTGCGAGCCGATGTAGTCGATGGCGAAACGCCCTTCGGCGGCAACCAGGTTCTGCAGGGGTCCCCGGTAGCCGTTGCCGGTGCAGCTGTTTCGGCCGTAGGTGATCGAGTCACCCAACGGCAGGACCCGGACCGTCGGCGGGGCTGCCGTCGGGCTGGTGGTCGAGGTGCTTGCGGTAGCGGGGGACGCGGCGATTCCTGCTGCGGCCAGCAGAACGGTGGCCACAGCAAGGGCGGTGGGACGGGTCATGACATGCTCCGGATCTGACACACCAAAGGTGGCGGTGGGGGCCGTACGCAGGGCGCGTACGGCGGACGGCGGATATCGCCCGGTATGGACAGACCGCGCCCGGCAGCCCTGCACGAGGCTCGGGCGCGCCGGGCGCGGTGAGAACGGCGATCACGGCATCGCCGTACGTGGGCTCTTCGGTCAGTGGGTGAAGGTGGCGGTGACGCCGATGGAGTCGGCGCCGGTGGCGGCCTGGTTCCAGGAGCCCCAGCGGCCAGCGTTGTAGTCGCCGTCGATCTCCAGGAGGCGGTTGTTGCCGTCGACGGCGAAGATGTGGTTCACGTTGTTGGCGGCGGCGCTGGCAATGCGCTTGAGGCCGGACCCGGGCATCTTGGTCCAGCCGTTCCACTGACCGCTGTTGAAGTCGCCGTCGGTGTTCGACCAGCTGCCGTCCGGTGCGATGGCGCTCAGGTGCACGATGTTGCCGGACGCGGACGCCGTGACATCCTGCGCGGTGAACGCGTTCGATCCGGCTGTCGACCAGGAACCCCACCTGCCGGCTGCGTAGTCCGCGTCGAGCTCGTTGACCCGGTTGTTGCTGTCGATGGCGAAGATGTGGTTGACGTTGGTGGACGTCGAGGCGCTGGCGACCCGCTTGAAGTTGCCGCCGTGGTCCGTCCACCCGTTCCACCGACCGGCTGTGAAGTCACCGTCGGAGTTGTACAGGTGCCCGTTCGCGCCCACGACGACCAGGTGCACCACGTTGCCGAACGAGGACGCGCTGATCGCCACTGCAGAGGTCGGCAGGTCCCCGGTCGCCGGGTGGAACCAGCCCGACCACTGGCCGTTCCCGTAGTCGCCGTCCTTCTCGTAGATCTGGCCGTCGTCGGTGATCGCGAAGATCCGGTTGACGGAACCGGTGGCCGCGCTGGTCACCTCCCTGACCCCGTAGGCACCCATGTCGCTCCACGAGCTCCACTTGCCCGCCGAGAAGTCACCCTCGGCGTTCTGCAGCCTGCCGTCCGGCCGCAGGTCCACCAACCGCACCGTGTTCGGCTCGCTGGGAGGCGACACGATAGGAGTCTCCATAAAACGGAACAGCTTGGAATCCCCGGCCCAACCCTTCATGCAGGCGGTCTGACCGGAGATCACCTGCACATAGCAAGCCTTACCAGTGTTGTAGAGGTTGGTGTAGTCGCCCCGGAGCGACGCGTACTTCCACCCCTGGTCGGTGTAGTTCCAACCTATGTCACCTTCAGGATGGCATCCTGTGGTGACCACGCCGGCGTAATTGTCCGCGGTCAGACAGAGGCTGGACGTTCCGGCGCCCAGCAGGACGAGCATGTTCGTGATATTGCCCCAGTGCTGCGTGGGTTTGGTTCCGCAAGGGGCTTCGTAGACAGGGTTGATGGCGGACGGCGTGTCGATCACCGCGGTCAGGCACAGGCCGGTCGCCTTGTTCTGGATCTGGTATCCGCCCAAACCGCCCGCTGACGCCGGGGGGCCGGCGACGACGGTGACGCCGACGGCCAGGGCAACGGCACCGATGAAGGCGAGAAGCCTTGATAGCTTTTGCATGAGTCCTCTCGGATGACAGGCGAACGGCCCGTCCGTTGATACGAATACGAGCGTGTCGGTGAGTACCTCGCCAGGGGAACCGCAGATAGGTCAGCGCGGACCTGCGGGGCGCGAGGGAGTCTAGGGCGCGGATATTTGCTGTGTACAGTGATTTCCACGGCACCCATCGTGGCGGTGCTCTCCATGCTCAGCGGCATCGGCGGCAGACTCCCAGAGCGCGGCCGGCTCGAGAGCGGAAGCAGCCGGGACGGGGCCGGGGGTTCCGACCGACTACGGTTCGGCGGGCGCGGAACCGACGGTGTCGTAGGTTCTCAATCCCGGTATCAACCACTGGCACTGTGACATGGGCCTTCTCCGGTTGACTCACGCCATGTCAGACGGACCCCTCATCTTCGTCGGCGGCCACGCCCGCAATACGGCCCTCTACACCGCCGACATCGCGCTCCATCAGACCCGCCGGGCACGGCCCGACTTCGACGCGGCCGTCAACGCCGGCCGCCGAAGCCTCGCATACCTCAAGAACGCGCACTCCGAGCAGCTCGTCCTCTCCCTACACAGCATCGCGAAGTCGCTGGAGCCACACCTGAAGGGGCGCTGCGTGGCCGAGTGCTCGGCAGTGACGAGCGGATCGGCCCTGCCCGCACCCCTGGGCGCCAGCCGCCAGCACGGTGGCCGCCGCTTCGTGTGTCCCGAGGCGCCAAGTACCGGTCAGGGCCCGAAACGGCGCCGTACGACGAGACACACGGGCGGCACGTGCTCCGTGCCGCCGCACAGCGTGAAGGCGGTGGCACGGGTCAGTACAGCTAGCCGACGATGGACCAGCCGGTCCAGCCTGCGCCGGCCGGGTTGGCGATGTGGGCCATGATGCCGTCGGTGCCCTGGCCGAAGACCTCGGCTGTCCTGCTGGCGGGGTTGTAGACCGCGGAGGGGGAGCCGCGGAACTTCCAGCTCCCGGTCATGATCCAGGACGTCCAGCCGGTGGTGCGGCTCCACGTCGCGCGGTACATGGAGCCGTCGGTGCCGGTGGCGAACACGTCGAGGGTGTTGGTGACCGGGTTGTGGACGACGGCCGGTGTGCCGGTGAACTGGCCTGAGGGGTTGAGGGTGAACGGGCCGTGCCAGCCGGCGCCGTCGGTGTTGTAGAGGTGGGCCATGACGCCGTCGGTGCGCAGG
>NZ_JBVITE010000017.1:0-81035 GCF_055575155.1 Kitasatospora sp. NPDC034533 | reverse complement strand
GGGTGCCGCTGTACTTCCAGTCGCCGGCCATGATCCAGGACGTCCAGCCGGTGGTGCGGCTCCACGTCGCCCGGTACATGGAGCCGTCGGTGCCGGTGGCGAACACGTCGAGGGTGTTGGTGACCGGGTTGTGGACGACGGCCGGGGAGCCGGTGAACTGGCCTGAGGGGTTGAGGGTGAACGGGCCGTGCCAGCCGGCGCCGTCGGTGTTGTAGAGGTGGGCCATGACGCCGTCGGTGCGCAGGGCGAAGACCTCGGCCGTCCTGGTGTCCGGGTTGTAGACCGTGGTGGGGGTGCCGCTGTACTTCCAGTCGCCGGCCATGATCCAGGACGTCCAGCCGGTGGTGCGGCTCCACGTCGCCCGGTACATGGAGCCGTCGGTGCCGATGGCGAACACGTCGAGGGTGCTGGTGACCGGGTTGTGGACGACGGCCGGGGAGCTGGCGAACCGGGCGCCGTCGCCGAGGACGTGCCAGCCGGACCAGCCCTCGCCGTTGGTGTTGTAGGCGTGGATCAATGCGCCGTCGGTGCGCAGGGCGAAGACCTCGGCCGTTTTTGTGTCGGGGTTGTAGACGGTGTTGCGGCCCCCGGTGCGGGAGGTGGCCGTCGCGGCCCAGGTGGAGACGGTCTGCTGGATCCAGTCGCCGAGGTCGTCGGTGCGGGTCTCGTAGGCGCCGGTGCGGGTGGTCTCGGCGCTGCCGAGGCAGCCGTTCTGCCAGGAACGGCTGGTGAGCGCGGCGAGTTCGTCGTGGTCGCCGACCTTGCGCAGGGCGGGGCCGCCGGTGTCGCCCTTGCAGACGACGGCGTCCGCGGGGGCCTTGGCGGCGATGCCGATTCCGGTCGGGGCGACGGTACCGACGGTGAAGGCGGCGCTGTGGAGCCTGCCGGGAACCCACTCGGTCCTGGTGCGGCCGAAGCCCGCCACCGTCAGCTCATCGCCGGTGGCGGGTGCGGTGGTGGCCACAGCCACCGGGGTGATGTCGGTGACGGGGGTGGCGAGGCGGGCCAGGACAAGGTCGCGGTCGGTACGGGGAACGAGTTCGGCGACGTCCCGGACCTGGCCGGTCGTGGTGGTGAGGTCGGTGCGGCCGATGGTGGCGGTGGCCTTGAGAGCGGGCGGGCCGGTGGGGACGGTCGTCGGCTGGGCGGGGTTGTCGGCGAAGCAGGCGGCGGCGGTGACGACCCAGTACGGGTCGACCAGGGCCCCGGTGCAGGCACGCCCGCCGCTGCCGATGTCCAGCTTGGCCGCGTACGCGTAGGAGCCCGCGGGTGAGGTGTCACCGCTGACGGCCGGAGCGGGTCCGCCTGTCAGCAGGGCACCGGTCAGCACGGCGACCGTGACCGCCCCGGTCGTCCAGGCCGAATGTGATCGCGTGCGAAACATGGAGCGCTGTCCTTTCGTTGCCGTTTCGGCCAGGTCGAATTGATCTGCGCGGTGTCGGTTTTGCGTGGCAGTGGCCTTGCGTGCCCGGATCATCCGGTGATGCGGAGTTCGATCAGGACGGAACGCTTTCCACCGGGCAGGCTTTCGCCGACCGGTTCGACCGAGTTCGGGCCGATGTTCACCTGCTTTTCCTGGCCGGCCGCGACCAGCTTGGCACTGACGGAGCGGTCCTCGGTCCAGATGCCGTAGGCGTCCGGCAGTTCCATGGTGAGGTAGCCGGTCGTACCGGAAACGACGAAGCAGTATCCGAGCTTGTCGAGACGCGATTCGACGAAGATCTCGTTCCCCGCCTGGCAACTGGTCGGAACCGTGTGGCCGGGTCCCTCCTTGAGCAGGATGTGCCCGTCGCCCCGCTTCAACGTGATCTTGCGTTCCGTCAGGATGCGTTCGGCCTCCGGGTACTGGAAGTCCTCGACAGCGGTGGGCATGTCCGTGTCCGCCGATGCCGTGCCGGTCGTGGCCTGCGCGGCCGACAGGGACGCTAGCCCGATGCATGCCAGCAGAGCTCCGGTGGCGCCGACCACGAGAGCCGTGCGAGTGCGGGATTTGATCAAGGCAGTTCCTTCGATCCTGGCGGGACCAAGTTGATTCCGCAATGCCGGAAGGGGTGTTGGACGGCGGCGGAGCCAGCGTAAAGTACCAGCAATCTCCGCCACCATGAGGTTCGCGGAATCGGCCAAGAGCTCCGCCATTCGGCGACTTCTGGTCACGCCTCACGAATTCGTACAGCCCATTCCGCTTCTGATACTCGGCAAGCTTTCTCCGAAATACAGATGCACCATTTGGGAGGTATTGATTGTGAACCATCCCATCCGGCCCTTGGGAGCCCCCGCAGCCAGGGGGAGGAAGCGGTATCGCAGAGTCCGGCTATCAGTCCCTGGCCGCATATGCGCGGGCCTGCTGCCGCTGGCCCTCGCCGCCGCCCTGCTCGGCACGGCTCCCGCGTTCGCCACGGACCCCGGGCCCGACCCGAGCACTCCCGCACCAACAGACCGCAGCCGCGTCGTAAGCCTCTGGCTGCATGGTGGTCCCGGTGTGAAGGCCGCCGCCGAGACGGCACTCACCGGTACCGACGAGGACGTCAAACGTTTCCTCGACGCCGAGGCGGACCTCGCAGAGTACCACGACGAACGCGTCTCCGCGTACCAGATCTTCAGCCTCGGCGGCCCCGGGGTGCGCGAAGCCACCACCAAGGCCCTGAAAGGCACGCAGGAAGAGCTGCGCACCTTCCTCAAGGACGGCTGGCAGGCGCCGCTGGAGGCGGACCGCCGGATCGACGCGTTCCAGCTCATCGCCACCGGCGGAGTGAGCGTCAAGGAACAGGCCACCACCGCACTGCAAGGCACTCCCGAGGACCTGAAAAAGTTCCTCGAGCAAGGCCGCCTCGATGCCGCCGCGGTCGACGACCGCGCCCGCGTGATGCAACTTCTCGCGGCCGGCGGCCCGGCAATGAAGGAGGCCGCCAAGGTCGCCTTGCGGGGCACGCCCGCCGACATCGCCGAGTTCCTGTCGGTCGGCCAGTTCACCGCCCTGGCCAGGGATCAGGAACGCGCCACGATCTCCCAGTTGGCTGACCAGGCCGAGGAGGCCGGTCGGCAGGCCCAGATCGCCAAGGACGCCGCCAAGGCGGCCTCCGCCCGCGCGGTCGAGGCCTCCCGGCTGGCCAAGGAGTCCGCGGAGACCGCGGCCAAGGAGACCGAGGCGGCCGGCCAGGACCGGGCCCGCGCCTCAGCAGCAGCCGCCCGGGCCGCCGACGCGGCCCAGGGCGCCGCGGCCGCCGCCAGCCAGGCGGTCGCGGCCGCAGGTGCCGCCAACCAGGCCTCCCGCACCGCCGCCGGCGCGGCCGCCCAGGCCGCCAGCGCCGCCAGCGGAGCGGCCCTCGCCTCGGCCAACGCCCGCAAGGCAGCCAACGCAGCCGCCGCCGACCAGAGCCGGGCCGCCGAGGCCCGTCAGCGCGCCGAAGAGTCCCGCAACGCCGCCAGGGACGCCCAGCGCGCCGCAGATGCCGCAGAGCATGCGGGCGCCGCCTCCGACGCGGCGGGCGAAGCATCGGACGCGGCCAAGAGCGCCAGCGCCAACGCCAACGCGGCCGCCGGGTCCGCCGACAAGGCCGGCCGCCTGGCGAACGCCGCAGGCGCCAGCTCCCAGCGCGCCGAGGCCGCAGCCAACCAGGCCCGCCGCCAGGCCAAAGAGGCCGACCGGGCCGCCACCGCCTCCGGTGCCCTGGCACGCCAGGCTGCCCAGGCCTCCTACCAGGCCCGCGACGCCGCCCGCTCCGCCGCCACCCACGCCCAGAACGCCGCCACGGCCGCCGACCGGGCGGCCGAACACGCCGGCGAATCCGCGACGTCGGCCGCCGAGGCCACCCGCCAGGCCGAGGCGGCCCGCACCGCCGCCGAAACGGCGAGCACAGCGGTGACCACCGCAGGCAACGTCTACGAACTCGCCCGCAAGACCGAGACCGAGGACCTCACCGCCCGCACCGCCGCAGCCATCGTGGAAGCCCAGGCCCTGAAGACAGAGGAGGACGAGGCCACCGGCAACATCGGCACCTTCCTCGCCGACTGGAAAGCCCACGACCAAGAGGCCGCCGACCTGGCCGCCGAGGCCGCCCACCCCGACGCCGACCCCAAGGTTCTCGCGGCCAAGGGCCGCAAGGTCGCACTCCAGACGGCGAAGACCGGCGGCCCCTGGAGCCAGGAAGCCGCCAAGCTCGCCCTGTCCGGCCCCGACGAGACCGTCGTGGACTGGGTGCGCACCAGACGGCACAAGGCCGAACTGGACGACACGCGCCAGAACGTGCAGGAGATCGCTCAAGACAGCTCCGATGAGGCCGTACGCACCGCCGCCACCGAGGCACTGAAGGGCAGTGCCCAACAGATCGAGGCCTTCTTCACCACCGGCCAGCACGAGGCCGCGATCGCCGACAACCGCATCCGCGCCTACCAGCTGATCGCCGCCGGCGGCACCAGCGTCAAGGAAGCCGGCGAGAAGGCCCTGCGGGACGGCTCGCCGAAGGCCGTCGCCGCCTTCCTGATGACCGGCCAGTACACCGCCCGCCAGATCGACGAACGCGTCCAGGCCACCCAACTCCTCGCCGCCGGCGGCCCCGAGGCCCAGGCGCTGGCCAAAGTCGCCCTCGCCGGCCCACCAAGTCTCGTCACCTCGTTCCTGCAGACCGACCGCTACATGGCCGACCGCAAGGACCAGCTCGCCGCCACCCACGCCGAACAGATGCGCCACCTGATCGCCGAGGCCGCCCAGACCGCAGCCACGGCCCAGCAGGACGCCTGGGAAGCAACCGCAGCCGCGGCCGACGCGAGCAACGCTGCCGGAGAAGCCGAGACCGCCCGCAAACAAGCCGGCTCCTACGCGGCCCAGGCCGGCCGCTACGCCGCGGATGCCAAGACCTTCGCCCAGAACGCCGAAGCCTCCGCCACCCGCGCCGGCCAGTCCGCCGCCACCGCCCGCAACGCCGCCCAAGGCGCCGCCCGCGACGCCGGCAAGGCCACCGCCTCCGCAGGCCGCGCCTCCGCCTCTGCCGCCTACGCACGCTGGTCAGCCACAACCGCCCGCAACGCCGCGAACGACGCCTACGCCTCCGCACGGGCGGCAGGCCAGGACGCCAACGCCGCGCAGCAGGCAGCCGACCAGGCATGGGACATCGCTGTAGAAAAGGAGATCCAGGAACGCCAGGCCGAAATGGCCGCCGAAGAGAAGGAAATCCAAGCCGACGCCGCACAGCTCGAGGAGGAGACGAAGAAGGAACTGGAAGCGCAGATCCAGGCGGAAGTCCACAGGTACCTGCTCGCCCTGAACCCGCCCTGCTCCGTCGACGGACCGTACGATGCGGCAGGCATCTGGGCGTGCATGATGCACAGGAACCGGGTCCCGATCTTCCAGCCGAGCCCCCTCACGAACCTCCTCGGAGACCTGTCGTTCTTCTTCGACGGCGTCATCGACATGGCCCAACTCCTCAAAAGGGCTACGAAGGCCATCCTCGGCTTCGACACCGCCGAGGAATGCATCAAACAGAAGAGTGTCGCCGCATGCCTGGAAACAGCAGCCGGCCTCATCCCCTATGAACGGGCAGCAAAGCTCGCCCAACTCGCGAAGAAGGCCAAAGACGTCGAGGATGCCGCACGGGCAGCACGGCTCCGGAGAATCAGGACAGACTGCCTGAAGCCGAACAGCTTCCCCGCAGGCACCCGCGTCCTGATGGCAGACGGAACCACCCTCCCGATCGAGCAGATCCACGTCGGCGACCAGGTGTGGGCAACCGACCCCCAATCCGGCGAGGCTGGTGGACGCCGTGTGGATGCCACCATCTACACACCCGACGACCGGCAATTCACCGACCTCACCATCGCATCAACAGACGGCCTGAGCGGAACGCTCACCGCCACCGAGCACCACCCCTTCTGGGTGGAGCAGGACCGGAAGTGGGTCGACGCTGGCAACCTCAACCGGGGTGACACGCTACGCACCCTGGACGGAACCGCAGACGTCACCGAGGCCAGGAACCGCACCGGACTCGGCGCGGCTTACAACCTGACCGTCCAGGGACTCCACACGTACTATGTGCTGGCAGGGAATACGCCGGTTCTTGTACATAACTCTGGCCCTGAGTGCTTCGGCCTTGGCGGTTTCAAGGTTGGCGTAACCCCTGACGAAATCACCGAAATCAACCGCGCGTTCGGTGGCGAAACGCTTTTGAGCGGCTCCCCTGAGAACATGTTTGTTAACGCAAGTCGATATAACAGCTTCTGGGAGAAGTCCGCGGTTGTAATCCGGGACATTGCGGGAGGTCACATGTTCAACAACGGCAATAAGCGGACTGCACAAGCAGTCGTCGAGCAGTTGATGGAGCGCAACGGGGTCACGAGTGGCCCCACGTCCGCAGATCTGCGCAGCGTCATTGACAAGGTCGGCAAGGGCCAACTACACGATATTGGTGAAATTGCTTCAGCATTGAGGGGTTACTGACGGGAATTGAGACGATGGATATCGAGCTACTAATGGAGAACCTTGGCCGCTCCGGCGTCACCGTGATCCTCAAGGTGGATGACGAAAGGATAGCGGAAGACGGCGAACCGTGGACAGTTGTCATGTCAGGAAAGGGCGTGGGGGAGCAAGGATTTATCCGGGCCGAATCCTCCAGTCTCAACGATTGCCTCGAGCAAGCGCTAGACCGGCTGCGCACCCGTCCTGGCGATTGGGAATGGCTGGCTGAGATTTCCTGAGCCAATGCCGCGAGGCCTCACCGAACTTCGATTCGGTGAGGCCTCGCGACGTCTTGGCGGCAACGCTGACGGCAACGTCAGCAAACCGGGTTCTGCACTTGGCGGGTCGTTAGGGCTCTCGGTGGCTCGGAGGGCGTCGCCGAGGGTGCCGATGGCTTGGGGCTGGAGCCGGAGCCGGACATGGGCGTGCACCGCGGCAGTGACGCCGATGTGGGAGTCCTTGATCGCCACGAGCTCGAAGCTCGACCTCCTGTTCGAGGGGCAGCGCCGCGGCGGTGTGCCTGAGGTCGTGGGTGCGCCGTGAGGCGCTGTGGTTCGAGTGGAGGTGAGAGGCCTTCGCCGCTGACCCTGTCGCAGCAGGGCGGTGGAGCTGGGGGCAGCCTGATCCGGGTGACGCCGGGGAGGGTGGGAAGCAGCCCTGATAAAGCCGGGACGGGCCGGCACTGCCAGACGGTTCGGGTTCGGCGAGCGGGATGGAGAGGAGTACGCGAGGAACCGGCGTGTGACACCCCCTTGATTAGGCACCGGCTCGAACCTGGCGGATCTAGGCCGGGAGCGGTGCGTATCCCGTCGAGCGGGGGGGCGGGTAACTCCCAGGACGGTGGGCACGAGCCGTCCGAGCGGCCACGAGGAAGGTCTGCGGCGTACTCGTGGCGAGGCCGCAGGGCATAGTCGGGCTCCTGCTTCGTCGAGCGAACCACAGTGAACACGGGAACCGTCCCGGGTCTCGCCTTCCACGTCGCCTCCAGTGGCGAGGGTAGGGCTGGGCGCGTCGACCGCCGATCGGTCCGGGACGGGGCGGAGCCGCCGTAGTACTCCGAGGCCGGGAAAGCCGGCCACATGGGGAAGGGCGGCAGCGGTTTCGGGAAGGGAGGGACGCTGCAATGCCGGAAGCCTTCACCCCACTGCCGGATCGCATCCGCGGCCTGGCCCTGCGCCCATTCCAGGGTCGCTTCGAATGGTGCCCATCGTCCGACGGCCGCACGGTCCGGTCGTGGGGAGTCTGATCGGTATGGCTCAAGCAGCAGTGTGACGCCGATGCGGGACTGCACGGCCCCGCACTTCCGCCAGGCGCCGCGGTCACCTGGGCTCGATCGTCGGCGGGGCGTAGTGGCTACGGGGGCTGTCGGGGAAGGGGATCCTGACCCAGCGGCGGGCGGGCGGGCAGCTGCAGGCGCTGTCCCGCGGGGCTGGCAGCACGCAGGCGGTCGCTTCGGCGGGCGGGGCATAGCTCCCGGTGAGGACGAGCAGGAGGGCGTCGGGGGTTTCGAGGAGGCTGAACCAGTCACCTTCGGGTTCGGGATCGCGCAGCAGGGCGTCGACGGCTTCGTCGAGGGCTGTCGTGGTGACGGGTGTGCGCCACTGGCCGGTGGTTGCCCGGGCGAAGTCGCGTGCGGTCTCGACGGCGTCCGGGGTGCCGGGCAGGTGCCGGGCCGCCGCTCTGGGCACCCCCAGGCCCAGGGCCAGGTCACGGTTGAAGCGCGGGTGGGCGCGGTCCTGGGGCCCGGTCAAAGGTGTCCTCCGGTGCTGCGGGTGTCGGCGGGTGTCGGCGCAACGTTTCCCATCCGTCACGGGCCGCAACCGCCCCAGGGCGGTCAAGCGGAGGAGGCAGGAAGGCACCCGTTCGGAGGACATCACGTTCGAATCGGCGGCCGCTAGCATTCCCGGGCCAGGCATTTGCAATTGCACATGGGATTGCAGACGGCCTGAAGGTCCGCATGTCCGTGCGATAAGGGAAGGGGAAGAATCGAATGAATGTCGAAATTCCGGAGAACGGGGTCCGCGCCGATTCGCTGGACGTGGAGTGGGTGAAGAGCCCGAGCAGCCGCGCCGTGGGGAACTGCATCGAAGTCGGCCCGCTGCCGGACGGCTCCGTCGCCTTCCGCAACTCCCGCCACAAGGACGGACCCGCCCTTATCTTCAACCGCGACGAGGCCGCAGCGTTCGCCTGGGGCATGGAGAACAGGGCTTTCGACCACGTGTTCCACCCCTGATAGGCCCGGGTTCACGGGATCTATAGAACGGCGGGTATACGGGATGGGCGGCGTGGGATAGTACTTTCCCGAAACCGCGCCCTCAGGAGTGCCGTATGCCCGCCCACCCGGACCGTCCCGCACCGAACGACCCGGATGACGACGAGGTGCGCACGCTCCACTGGAGCGGACCGGTGGGCGCGGCGAAGGTCCTGGGCAAGGTGCTGCGCACGCTGCGCGAGGAACGGCGGCTGCGCCTGTCGGACGTCGCTCCCCGGATCCGGGCGTCGGCGTCGAAGCTGAGCCGGATGGAGCGGGGGGAGAACACCCCCTCCAAGCGCGACGTCGACGACCTGATCGCGTTCTACGGTGTCGGCCCCGACCTCCGCGCGCACGTCGGCGTGCTGCTGGAACGCGTCATGGCGGGACCTTTCGCCGCCGAGTACGCCGACATCACGCCCGGCTGGTTCAAACGCATGATCGGCTTGGAGGTCGAGTCCGCCAGCATCAAGTACTGGGAGGGCGGCGTGGTGCCCGGACCGCTGCAGACATTCGACTATGCGCATCGGATGATCAGGGCCGGCCTGCCACGGGCCCCCGAGGAGGAGATCGAGCGCCGGGTGAACCAGCGCATGGACCGCACCCGGCTGCTGGACGACACCGAGCGCACGGTCATGGCCCTGCTCGACGAGAGCGTGCTGTACCGCAACACCGGCGGCCCCGAGGTCATGATCGGGCAGCTGGAGCACCTCAAGGAACTCGGCCTGCGGCCGAACGTGAGTGTCGCGATCCTGCCGTTCACCGCCGACGTCACCCCGCCGGCCGGCGCCTTCACCCACCTCGCCTTCGAGTACGGCGGGCCGAGCGATGTCGTCTACGTCGAGGGCCCCGGCATCGGGGCCACCTACCTGAGCAAGGACCCCGACGTCGAGCGCTACGCGGACCTGCTGAACACCCTGATGTTCCACGTGGCCGACTACGAGGTCGGCCTCGCCCTGATCGACAAGGCCATCGGGGTCCACCACGACAGGATGCGTGCCCCCGGTCAGTGAGCCCTGGCCACGCCGCCGAACTCCGTCCACTCGTCGCTCGTCTGCGCCGGCCGGGCTCCGGCCGCATCCGGGCGCCACTGCGACACCTCCACCACGCCGGGGGCGAGGATCTCCATGTCCTCGAAGTAACTTTCGACGTCCTCCTCGGTGCGGACCTCCCCCCAGTGGCCGTGGGTAAGATCGGCCATCAGGTCCGTGATCCGCCGGCGGACCTCGGGCCGGGGGCTGACGAGCTGGGAGATTGCCATGTAGGCGGGGGCGCCGGCGGGCAGCCGCTCGCGGACCTGGCGCACGAGCCGCGCGGGCGGGACGTACCCCTGGTCCGGGATGCAGTGCAGCACGGAGACGAACAGCGCCGCCGTCGGCTCGCCGGGCAGGATCAGATCCCGCACGGCCTTGCTGGCGAAGATCTTCTCGGTGTCGCGCATATCGGCGTGGACGACGGCCGCATTCGGGTTCCCGGCCAGCACGGTCCGCCCGGTGTGCATCACCATCGGGTCGTTGTCGACGTACACCACCCGGCAGTCCTCGTGGATCTCCTGCGCTATCTGGTGCACGTTGTGCTGGGTCGGCAGGCCCGAGCCGTGGTCGATGAACTGCCGCACCCCGTAGTCCCGCACCAACGTCTGCACCGTGCGCACGAGGAACGCCCGGTTGATCGCCGCGACCTCCACGCTGCTCGGCGCGACCTTCAGCAGATCGCGTACCCCGTCGCGGTCCGACTGGAAGTGGTAATGCCCGCCCAACAAGAGGTCGTACATGCGTGCGACGCTCGGGACAGCCGGATCGTACGTGAGGGGAGAAACGATTTCCGCATCCGGCTCCAAAGCGACCACCCCTGGCTCGGCCCCACCGATCGACGTGCCCATGCTAGGGCGGTATATGACGCTGCACCAGATTGTTAAGCAACTCCGGAACCCGTAAGGCTTAACCTCGGGCGGATGTTTTGGCGCACGTGAGCGAAGGGGTGGCGCAGGTACGAAATCCCGCGCCACCCCTTCGCGCCACGCCCGCCGCAGCAGCCGCGGCGCTCACACCCTCGTGGGGCCGAAGGCGAGTTCGCCGACCAGGGCGCGCGGCAGCCCCCGCTCGGCGGCGAGCACCAGCCCGGCCGCCGCCGACGGCTCCACACCCATCAGGTCCGCGGCCTCGGTCAGCCGCATCCCCAGCCGGTAGTGCAGGACCGCCGCATCGGCCACCGCGACGGGCAGCAGGCGGTGCAGCACGTCCACCTCGCCTTGGTCGCACGTCTCCCGGCCGCGCAAAGACACCGCCTCACGCAGCAGCACCCACGCACCGGCTGCGGGACTGCGCTCACACACCAGACGGGGCCAGCACGCCGCCAACGCCTCCACCACCTGGTCGACCGCCCCGCCGGCGGCGGGCGTGCGGCCCAGCCGGGCCACCGCATACCTCCGGTACGGGCCCCGGCGGCGCTCGACGAACGCGCCCAGGCCCGCCGCCTCAGCCCCCGTCACGATCTCCCCCTTCCGGCACGGCCGCGCGGGCGAAGCAGCCGGACGGCCCGAACTCATCCGAGTAGACGGACGCGAGCGCCGCGTAGTGCACACGCTCCCAGTACGGGCGCAGGTCGCCGGGGTGCCCTCCCAGCGCCGCGGCCACCTCGCTGACCACCGACCAGTCGGGCACCGTCTCGCCCGCCAGCAGCGAGCGCACCACTTCTGCCGACACCCCCCGGGCGAGGGCGCACACGGCCTGCGCATCGGGCTGCCCTGCGGCCAGGTGCAGCCCCCGGATCGCCTGGACCAGCTGGTCGGCGGCGCCCGCCACCGACACCCGCCCCGCCCTCGCGACCCCCTGGGCCACCTCCCACAACAGCCGCAGTTCCTCCGGCACCCCGCCGAACGCCTCCGCCAGCATCAGCAGGACCGGCCACGTCGGCACCCGGTCCCCGGCGAGGATCCGCGAGACGTACGACGGCGAGCACTCCGCCATCTCCGCCGCGTCCTGCAAACTCACCCCGCTGCGCTCCTGCAGCGCTGTCAGCGCCGCGGCGAGCAGCCGTGCACGGGGCCCCGGCTCCGCCTCCGCCTCCCTGCGCCAGGCCTGCGCCTGTACGACCGGCGCCCCACCCGGGACGGGCTGCGCCTGACGGTTCGAACGCCGGCTCAGCTGCTGTTCCACCCGCCGCGGGGCCCACCGGCGCCGGGCCGAGTCCGGCTGGACGCCCAGCGCGGCCGCGATCTCCACCCACCCGGCCCCCGCAGCCCGTGCGTCGTTGACGGCCGCCGCCACGTAGTGGTCGGTGTCAACCCGCAGGTCCCGCACACACGCCAGCCTCACCGTCAGCGGCGCCCGGCGCGCCTGAGCCTCCAGCAGCCGGCCCGCGACCATGTGCATGTCCTCCGCCACCAGCTGCCCCATGCCCCCGGCCGCCCGGGCCGGGCGGCGTGCCGCGGCCTTGGCCGCGTCCCGCTGGCGCTGCGCCTGCCTCTGGCACGCCACCGCGTGGTACTCCCGGGGCCGTCCGGCCTTGACCGGCCGCTGGAACACCTCCCCGCAGGACGGCAGCGCGCACTCCACCATCACCGAATCCGCCATCTTCACCCGCTCGTTTCTCTCTCCCTCAGCGGCATTTCCACCCCCGGGGACGGACCGCGGCACGCGGAACCCCCCGAGCCGGTGGCCGGGGTGCGCTCACCGCGGTGGGCACACCCCGGCCACCCCTGCTACGGGTGCAGCCGCAACCGCCGGAACTGGCATCGCGCCTGACCGGCGGCGGTGACCAGAAAGCCGACTCCGGCGAACTGCCACCCCGACAGCCCGTTGGCACATGCCAGCGGCACAGCAGCGGCCGAGGCGAGGGAAGCGAGGGAGACCGAAACTCCCCAGTAATCAAAGCCGGACCGCTTTCGGGCCGGCAGCGGGACACTGGTACGTTCGGTGGTGATCACGGGGCGAATAGACCGCCCCGTGAGGGCGTGGCGGTGCATGGCACTCCTCCGCTCGGGCCCCGGCCATGGTGTGGCGACACCGCAGGCCGGGGCTCTCGTAACTGACGCTTCAAAAGGTACTCCCCCGCAGAACCAGATTGCACCACGGATACCCAGCGCCTGCGCTGCACGTGCGGATGGGAATGACATTCCCGGCGCGATTCCATCTCGTTTGCAGATCTTGCATCGGTACCGGTCCCGGTCCTACCTCGGCATCGAATTCAATCAGGAACGAGCATTTTCGGACACCTTTCATTTGCCATCGACCTTAAAGAGTCAACTCCCGGACTGGAGCGCCATGGGGCGACTACAGGCCTGTAAACGGGCGAGGCGGATTCCGATATCCGTCGAATTGCAGATGCAACCAACCGGACGATGGCAGTCCACATAATTGTGATGCATGTCACATGATGTGGAGGGTGGGGGCCGCTCCGTCCAGCACCGACGTCGTAGCCGCCGCGGTCGACAGCGAGCCATCGGGCGCCGTCCCCGGCGGCGCCGGGATCGCCCTCAAGCCGGCCGACGCCCATCTGGGCTGTCCACGGACACAGCACCCCGGATGCGCCGGTTGGCCCACCAGGCCTCCTTGGGAACACCGGCACCTGCCAGCACGTCAGAATGCCGTGTGGCCCGGCAGTGTGCCGGCAGAACGAAGACAGGACGTCATGACCCGCTACAGCATCGACCCCGACCGCCGTGAGCTGATCGCCGCCTGGGGAACAGGCGAGGGCGACCTCGCCACCCGGGTCGCCTCCCTCCCCGCCGGGACCGCTGACTCCGTTCTCCTGGGACTGGCCCGCGCGCTCAGCCACCTGTCCGAGGCCGCCTGGCGCACCTACACCCACCCCGCCAGCGCCGCCGGCTCCCTGGAGCCCAACACCGAGGGCTGGCGCCGCGAGCAGGAACGCGGACGCTTCGGCGAGGTCGCGGACGCGATCACCAAGCCGAACCTGCCCAGCGGCGGCTCGATGATCGTCTCCTACAGCCGCCTGCTCGAATCCGCCCACCAGACCGGCCTCGCCCTCCACGAACTCGGCGACCCGGCGCTGACGGAGGCCGTCCTCGCCGAGGCCGCCACCGAGCTCGCCGCCGTGGAGAACGCCGAACTCGGCGACCTGACCGGCCGCGCCCAGCAGGCCGTCCTGCTCAGCCGCGAGGACGCCTCCCCCGTCCAGGTCGCCGCCGCGAACCGACTCCTCGAACAGGACCCCTTCGGGTCATCCGAGCTGTTCTCCCAGGTCGACCCCACCGCAGCCGCCGTCGCCGCCGCCCACTGGCTCGCCGCCGCAGCCGAGGTCACCGCCGATATCTCCGGCCACGACCTTGACCAGGTCGTCCAGGAAGCCGACAACATCGAGGCCCTCCCCCACGAGACCCCCACCCTCGTCCTCGGCCTCATCGACGCCGGCGCCACCCCGCACGAAGCTGTCACCGGCCTCGTGCGCCACGCCCTGCGCATCACCGACGGCCTGCTGCCCGACCCCGACGCCCTGCGCGAGCAGCTCGACGACCTGGAGGAGACCCTCGCCGACTACGGCGACGACGCACCCGACCTCGCCGACGTCGAACTGCGCCTGACCCCCCTCGACCCCAGGCGTCCGGCCCGCGACCTCCTCGAAGACCTCCTCACCGGTATCCACGCCTGCTGGCTCCTCCACAGCGAGTACGACGACCTCGACGACGAGGACGACGACACCAGCGCAGAAGACTGGACCGACGAACAGGCCGAACAGCACCAGCAGCGCAGCCGTGAGCGCTTCGCCCACCTCGTCCGCGAAACCGCTGCCCACCACGAACCGCTCATCTGATCGCCAGCCCCAGCTGCGAGCACGCTGCCTGGAGGTGTGGATCAGGTCGGTGGACGACCTCGACCGGCCGATGCCACTGCTTCGCGCCTCCTACGAGGCGGTTACATAGGCACACCCAACGACCCCGGGTTCTCCCGCCGAGGCGGGAGAACCCGGGGTCGTTGCAACAACCATAAGAACCCAAAGCTCCTGACCTGGGCCTTAGGAATGGGCCACCAGGGGCTCGAACCCTGAACCTACGGATTAAACGTCCGCAGCTCTGCCAATTGAGCTAGTGGCCCGCGGAGGCCAGAGCATGCCGGATGGTGCCGCCCCGTGCCGCCGAATCCAGCATTTGCGCAGATCAGATTGCATGCGAGTCCTCGATGCGCGCCACACCTTCATCATTTCGCCATGGACATGCCTCGCGATGTGACGCCGTGTGCCAGATCGTCCGAAGGCGTCCGGTCACACCTGGGACACACCGTCGATGCCATGCCGAGCGTTGCCGAGCCACACTCCCCTTCCCCGCCGACACATCAACACGGTCATCCCGGATCAAGAACTCACCTTGGAGAGTTCGAACAACTCCGAGTCTCGCAGGCCCAGACGGCGAGGAGACGGTCAGGTTCTATTCCCTGCCGTCAAGCATTGAGAGATGTGCAATATGCACTAGTTATCGACACTTTGAGTGGATAGGTTGCTTTTCGCCCTGCTGGATTGGTCCTGCAGGGGTGGGCCAAGGGGGGACCATGACGTTGAGGGTCTTTCGCACCGATGGTGACCGCGCGGAGGAGATCGTGGGGTCCACCATCGCCTTGGAGCGACACCTGCAGTCGTACATCGAGCGGAACATGGCGGCCATGCTCGGTGTGCGCTTCCTGGACACCGAGGTGTCGACCGGTCCGGTACACGGTGGGCGGATCGATTCGCTCGGTCTGGACGAGGACGGCTCCCCAGTGGTGATCGAGTACAAGCGGTCCCGGGACGAGAACGTGATCAACCAGGGGTTGTTCTACCTGTCCTGGTTGCGCGACCACCGGCACGGCTTCGAGTCCCTGGTAGCGCAGAAGCTCGGCCGGGAATCCGCAGAATCGGTTGACTGGACGAGCCCGCGGATCATCTGCGTGGCCTCGGAGTTCAGCCGGTACGACCAGCACGCCGTCCGCGAGATCGATCGCCGCATCGACCTCGTCCGGTACCGGTGCTTCGGTGACGGCTTGCTGTCGCTCGACCTGGTGGTCTCGACCGCCGGCTCCGGTGCTCGGGCGGCACGTACGGGCGCCGCCGTCGCACCCGCGGCGCGCTCGACGGTCTCCCAGCGGCTGGCCGGCGCGGTGGCGGCGGTACGGGAGCTGTACGCCGATCTGGACGGACGACTGCTGGATCTCGGGGACGTGCACAGCGTCGAGCTGCGGCACTACATCGCCTACCGTCGGGGTGGGAACTTCGTGACGGTGAAGGTGCTCTCCAATGGGCTGCGGCTGTTCCTCCGTCTGGCTCCGGCGTCCGTGGAGCTGGAGCCCGGGTTCACGCGCGACGTCTCGGGCATCGGCCACCACGGGACCGGCGACCTGGAGGTGCGGATCGGGTCCGTGGACGACCTCGACCGAGCGATGCCGCTGCTTCGCGCTTCGTACGAGGCGGTCGCGTAAGCGCACCCAGCAGCCCGGGTTCCCCTGTCTCGGTGGGAGGACCCGGGCTGTTCCGGCCCCTGCCGACGGGGCGGCACGGAACCGCGGGGTGGTGGCGGACCGGTCCTCAGCCGGTACGACGAGCGGCGGGTGGGCAGCGTTGGCCTGGGCCGATCAGACGGTCGCTTCGGACCCGCGCCAGCAGTGGACACGGGAGTCGGGTGGGGTGCCTCTCTGGCCGGTCCATGTGGCCCCAAGGTCAACGCGTGTGCTGTTGCGCCTTGTTGTCCCCGGTGGCCGCGGTGTTCGGGTGGGGCTTGGGCTCTCCGTGCGCGGTCGTGACGGATCGGGCCCGGGCGGCGGCCATCCGCGTCGGCGACGTGGCTCGGTGCCGGGTTTCGAGCGGGCGGACGTCGAGGTAGACGAGGTGCTCGGAGGTGAGGTCTCGCCCGAGGCGAGCCACGGGCGTGGGATCAACCAAGGCCTTGGTAACGCCGGCCAGCAGTTCCACGGGCACGTCCGCCGGCATCTTCAGGTACCAGCCTTCCTTCTGGCCAGGACCCAGGCTGCCGCCGCTGACCACCCAGTCGGTGCTCTGGTGGTCCGGCTTGATCCAGCGGGTGATGCTGGCCATCTCGCCATCCGGTGCTGTCCAGCGGAGCAGGCGGCGGCTGCTGACGCTGTTGTCCCACCCGGCGGCGATCACGTGGTCGAGGGCCTCCACGTTGGGGAAGGTCGGGCGCAGCAGGCTGTCCGGCTTGGATGCGAGGGTGGCGGCGAGGGCTTCGTGGAAGGCGGCGACCACCTCTGGTGGCGTGTGGTTGTCCGCTGTGGACCACCACCGTTCTCCGCTGGCTCCGGCTTGGTGGTGGGCTGTTGTCCAGGAGGTTCCGGTGCTGTCGGTCCTGGCTCTCGCGCTCACCTGCGTGCACGGGCTGGTGTACACCGTTGCGCCGCCGGGTTCCTGGGTCACCGTCCAGCCTCGGTCGCGAAGCGGCGCTGCGGCGAGGTCGCGGCTGTGGTGGCCGGGTCCTGCGAGGTAGAGGGGGCTGACGAGGGCCAGGGGCTCGGGTCCGCTCGGCCGCTCGAAGAGCAGTGCGGCGCGTTTGGCCGCATCGTTGATCAGCTTCTCCGTGCGGCTGTTCGCTTCCTCCCGTTGTTGGTACGGCAGAGTTCCCCACGTTCGGGGTTCGGCGTGATCTGCTGTGCCGGGGATGATCTGGTCCCACATGGCGTCGCTGAGCGCCGAGGAGTCCCAGGACATCCTGCGCTCGCTCACCCACGCCGCGGCTGCCCGGAGGTCATCGTTGGTGAACCACAGGTCCCGGAGCGGGGTTTCGACCCGCGGCGTCGGGAGCCTGCTGGTCCGACGGGGGGCCGAGCCGGCCTCGGGCTCTCGGCCGAACAGGACGGGTGCGCGGCGGGCGGCATCGACGACCATGTCGGTGACCAGGGTGTACGCGAGGTGCTTCTGGTCGTCGGGCAGGTCGTTCCATGTGCGGCCCGTGGTCACCGAGCTGCTGGGGATGACCTGATTGCTGATCATGTCGGCGTCCTGGAAGTCCTCGATGGACTCCATCGCCTCCGCCGACAGGTCGATGGCGATGGCGAGCAGGTCTTCGTCGGTGTACGGCGGGGCCTCGGGTCTGGTCGAGGGTTGGTCGGTCGCCGTGTTCTCGGGGCTGCCGTTCGTGGCCTGTTCGCCGAGGTGCTCCAGCAGTTCCTCGTGCAGCCAGTCGCGGTTGCGCTTGAGCGGCGTGGGGTCGGTGAGGGCGCGGGCGAGCGCGTCGACTACGACGGTGGGTGTGCCGGTCGTCGCCATGGCCTGCCAGAACGGCGGCTCTCCGCCGTTGCCGCGAGGCCCGATCTCGACGTACAGGTGGGGTCTGGCCATCAGGTCGAGCGCGTCGCCGGGCGGGTCGATACGGATCTGGGCTCGGGCGAGGCGGTCGGGGGCCTCCAGGTCGAGGAGGCCGTCGCGGTAGGTGCTGCGCCAGCCGGCGTCCTGGAGCGTACGGATCATGGTCCGGCGGTCCGTGGGGGCCTTGAGGGCGGGGTGGCTCTCGCCGGTCCAGTCGATGCCGGAGCCGGTGCGGGCGAGTTCCTCGGCGACGGCCGCGACGAACTCGGACGGGGTCTGCTTGGAGAAGGCGAGCTGCCACTGGGGCGGGGCAAGTGGCTCCCGAGAGGCCGCGATGTGCCACCAGGCGCCTGGGTCGAGCTGCCCGTCGGCGAGCCGGAAGCGGTGGTCCGGGCTCCACGCGAACGACTGGCTCAGCGACGGCACGTTGCTGTGGCCCCAGCCCCACTGCTCGACGAGCCGCTCGAAGGGCGCGTTGCTGAGCTCGCGGCCGGCCAGGTAGGCGGGGGCGACGTCGATCAGCGAGTCCGGGTCTTCGGGGATGTCGGTACTCCTGGGGTTCTGGGGATGGCGGCCGTGGGGTTGGGCGGTGGTGTGCACTGTGTGCTGTGGGCGCGTGCGGCGGTCTGCCTCGCCTGGCGTTCCAGCCACCAGGTCAGGTCGGGGTCGATGCCGAGGTTGGTGTGGCCGGCCGCTGCCAGGAGGTCCGCTGCGTACTCGATCCGCAGGAGGGCATCCTCGGGGTGGGTGTCGGCGGGGAGTTCGTGCATGCCGAGGTCGGGGAGGTAGGTGAAGCCGGCTTGCTCCAGGGGGCGGGCTGCGTCGGGGTGCCGGTGCGGGCTTCCGGCGATGGCGACGACGATGGTGCCGAAGGTGCCGAAGGTGATGTCTGCCATCAGCGTGCCCGGCGCGGGTCCGGCTTTCCGGGTACGACTGGTGCGGGGCGCTCCACCGGGGTCGGTGCGGCGGGGCGTGCCTGGGTGGTGGCGACTGCCGCGTGGCGCCTCGGGTGCGGGGCGCGGCCGTCCTCGTCCAGGGCTCCGAGGGCCTTGATGCGCACCGCGGTGTCGATCAGCTGCCTGTGGGTGTGGTCGAGGGCGCGGGCGTGCTCGGCGAGGATGTCGGACAGGTCGTCGCCGGGTACGTGACCGAGTCTGGCGGCCCAGCCACCGAGGGCGCCGGTGAAGGAGGCGAGGCGGGCCAGGGCACCGTTGTCACCGAAGACGGCGTCGGCGTGCCGGGCCACGGCGTCATGGTCCTGGCCGGGCTCGGTGAGGCGGCCGGTCAGCTCGGCGAGTTCGCGGCCGGGGTCTGGCGAGCGGGTCGTGACGAAGACGGCGGCGGGTGGCGCCGGGGCGCCGAACCTGGCGTCGAGGTCGACAGCGAACCCGAACTCGTGCAGGGCGTTCGCCGCGTCGACCGTGGTGGCGCTCTGCCGCTCCTCATCGAAGTAGGAGGGGAGGCGTAGTTCCATGCTGTCGCCGTCGGTCTTCAGTTCGGTGAACGCGTGCTTCTGCAGCACCGTCAGCGCATGGCTGGAGCCGGGGCCGGTGACGACGGCACGCCCCTCCGACGAGCGGGTGAACGTGTAGGTGGGGATCGAGTAGGCGATGGTGGTGTCCTTGCGGGTCGTCCGGCAGCCGGCGGGTCTGCCGGGTACGGCGATTGGGCGGCTCCAGCCCCCGTTGTCGACGAGGCCGACGGCGCGGTTGGCGTCTTCAGCGGTGCCTGGTTGCACTACGGGGCGACCTCGTTGGCGTCGGCAGGTGTCCGGGTTCGGTGGAGTCCGCGGTGTCGCCGGCCAGGCCGGCGGTCAGCGGCTGCGGTGGGTCAGCGGTGGCGGGCAGCGGAAGTGGTGGAGGTCCACACGACGGTCGACGGCATGGGCAACGGCGCCCTCTGGGGCCGGGCGGCGGCCGAGCGCAGCCGGGCGGCTGTGCGCTGGATGTCCAGTGGGCTGGGCGCGGGCGGGGTGACTGGTGTGATCGTGGCTGTCTGCTTGGCGTAGGGGTCGAGCGCGTCCCGGTAGCGCAGGACGGGTGCGGGGTCGAGCAGTGCCGTGGAAGCGGCGTGAAGGATGCGGGCGGGCGTTGCCCCGCTGAATCTCCCGTACCAGCCTGCGGACTTGACGGTGCCGATGGTGAACTTGCCGTCCTGGCCGGCTTGTTCGGCGTCGTCGGCGCGCAGGAGTCCTGCTCGCCGGTAGGTGATGCTCGCCAGGCGGTCCGGGGATCTCATGGTGAGGCGATCACGGTCGACGCCTTGGGGGGTCCATCCGGCTGCGGCGTAGGGGGCGATCCACTCCAGGGGGCCAGCGGGGCGCTCGTCGAGCCAGGTGTCGTTGTCCGCGCTGTACATGGCGGCGAGTTCGGTGGTGACGGCCTTGACGATCTCGATGGGGGTGCCGTCGGAGAAGTTGGCGACCCAGCGGGGTGGCGAGAAGGGGGCCGGGGCGACGGCGATCTTCCACAGGGTGTTCCAGTCCTGTTCGGGGATGAACCCGGTGCGGATGCGCCCGTCCGTGGTGGCGGCGTAGAAGTTGCCGAGGTCGTCGTGGTGCCGTTCGGTGTTCGGCAGGTCGAGGATGGGCTGGAGCGCGGGGTCTCCGATGGGCAGGCTTCCGGCCAGGTAGACCGGGTGGACGTGGACGTCGCCGTCGACGTCCGTCCGATGTCGGGGGTGCGGAGTGGTGCTCAGGTCGTCCTTCCTGCCGGTCGGGTGGCGGCGGCCTGCACTGCTGCGGCGGCTGCGGCGTTCCACCGTTCGACGGGGATGTCGGCCAGGGCGGTGCGCCCGGTGGCGGTGGCGGCCGCGGATCGCGGTGAGCCCTTGTGGGGCCGGACGTCCACCACGCCGAGGTGAGCGGTGGGGACTTCCGCGAGGCGCCGTAGGCTGGGCTGCGGGTCGGTGAGGTGATCCAGGGCCGCGGTGATCAGGCGGGTGGGCGTGTTCTTGGAGAAGTGCGCCTGCCACGCCGTTCGGATGGTGTCGTCGCCGGTCCTGCGGGCCCAGAGGGTGACCCCAGCCGGATGGTCGCGGCTCCAGGACGCGTCGTGGAACGCTCCTCCGTCCCAGCGGATCAGCCCGGTGGTGGCATCGAGCGACCGGAACGCCATTTCCGAGGGGGTGCTGACGTCCAGCCAGTCGGACTCGCACATCTGGGCCAGCAGGGTATCGCGGGTGTTGCTCCTGCCCCAGAACGCTTCGTCCTTCACGGCGGGGCTGCTGTAGGAGAGGGCGTGGGAGAAGGTGCTGGCGACAGCGAGGGCGATCTCGTGCGGGGCGTCCAGGTCGAAGGTGGCGTGCCAGGCGCGCTCGCCCACTGGGGATTCGTATCCGGCGAGCGTCCAGCTGGAGTAGCGGCCGCCGGGCTCGTGGTCGAGCCGGATCCGACCGGTGAGGCAGTCGCTCACGGCGACGCTGGTGTCTCCGCCGTCGCAGGAGTACCGGGACCAGCCCTGGTGCTCGGCGAGGAAGGCCTCGAACGCCTCGGTGACGGTGTCCGGGTGGCCGGGCCCCGCGAGGTAGCCGGGGCTCACCACGACGTGCCGCTCGCCCTGGGCGGTGCTGGGGTCGAGCTGGTCATCGGCCACAGGCGGGCTCCGGTCGACGTCGGGCCACCGGGTGGGTGCGCAGGGCTGCGCGGTGGAGCATCGGGATCCGGGAAGCCCGGCGGGTGTAGCGGCCGGGGTCGGTGACGGTGCGCAGGGTGGCCATGATGACGCTGGTCGGCACGTTGCGGCTGAACTCGGCCGTCCACCAGGTGGCTTCGTGGCCGCGGGCGCCGGCGGTGAGGGTGTAGGCGAGGTCGCGGGCGTCGCCGTGGCCCTCGGCGGCGGCGCGATGGATCCGCAGGGCGGCGGTGCCGTCGGGCGCGTCGAGGGTGGGGCTGCAGCACCGGGTGCCGGCGCTCCAGCCGGCACAGGCTGCCTCCATGTGGAGAGCGTCGAAGGTGTCGGCGTGGGAGGTGCGGCTCCACAGGTGCTGCTCGCGTTCGGCGCGGGTGGGCTGGCCCGTACCGTGAGCGAGGCGGCGGGCCGCGGCCATGACCACTTCGGCCGGTGTGGCCGCGTCGAACGTGGCGTGCCAGGCGAGGCCGGAGGCAACGGTCCACCGGGGGGAGGTGCTGCCCTCGGTCGGGTCGAGGATCACGATTCCGGTCCCGCTCTCGTGGAAGGCGACCAGGTTGTTGTCCTCCACGGTCAGCAGCCAGTCGTCTCGTCCCGTGGTGAAGGCAAAGAGCGTGTCGAGGTCCTCGCCGGGGCCGGCGAGGTAGCCCGGGAAGACCGTCATCGGCATGTCGTGGGACGGGGTGGTGTGCGTCATCGGGTGGTGGCTCCATCGGGTGGTGGGGCGGCCCCGGGGTGGTCCGGGGCCGCTGGGCCGGGGTTCTGCCGGATCGGCCGGGGTGGCCGCGGAGGCCGTCAAGTGCCTCCGGCGGCTACGCCGGGTCCTGGTCGGCGCTGTCGGCGGCGCGCTTGGCCTCGGCGAGGCGTTCCTCGGCGATGTCCGCGTAGTGCTCGGTCAGTTCGATGCCGAGGAAGCTCCGGCCTTCGAGGAGCGCCGCCACGCCGGTCGATCCGGATCCTGCGGTGAAGTCGAGGACCGTACCGCCCGGCGGGCAGATCTTGACCAGGTCGCGCATCATGCCGACGGGCTTCTGCGTGATGTGCCGGCGCTTGCTGCCCGAGGGCTGGCTGCCTTCGAGCAGGCCCTTGAGGTAGACGGGGTTGCGGTCGCCGTCCATCGCGCCCTTGGAGCCCCAGACCACGAACTCCGTGTTCTGCGTGAAGCGGCCCTTCTGCGGGCGGGCGGCCGGCTTGTACCAGGGCACGATGCCGCGCCAGGTCCAGCCGCCGGCCTGGAGCGCGTCCGTGGTGACGGGCAGTTGCCTCCAGTCGGTGAACACCGCCGCGGTGCCGCCGTCGACGGTCAGCCGGTAGGCCTCGGCGAGCAGCTGCGAGAGCCAGAACCCGTACGACCGCTGGTCCTTGTTCTCGCCGGGGAAGTCGGGGAGCTGGTTCTTCGAGCCGGCGGTGGTGTACTTCGCCTTCGCGCTGCGGCCGACGCGCTCCTGGGTCGTGCGCCCGCCGCTGTTGTACGGGGGGTCGCAGATGACGCAGTCGGCCGCTCCGGTCGGCAGGCCGCTCAGGAGGGTCAGGGCATCGCCCCGGAGAAGGGTGTAGTCGGTCAAATGTCCTCTTGGGGATCAGGGGGTGTGCGGATCCGCCGCCGGATCTATTCCGGCTGCGGTCGGCGCATAGAAAGAGACCGAAGCGCAGGCGGCTACCGGGTCTCCTTCGAAGGTAGGAGTCGGAATGGCTTTTTTGCAAGGAGTTCGGAAATTTCCGCGAATTTTTCCGATCTCCTTGCACGATAGCTATTCCGGCTCCTACCTTCGAAGACGTCGCCAAGCGCTGTGACCAGGCTGGATGGGCGGATGAACCCCCATCTGGATTCCTTGGCCGGCCGCGACTTCCCCTCTTTCGCAAGTGCACCGGAACGCCTTTTCGCGCCCCGGTTGCACACCCCCACGATCGGAGATTCCCCTTGCCGGGACTTCACCTCTTCATGCCTTCCGATGGCCCGCCGGGACCGAGCCGGAAGGGCGCGCAGCAGCGGCAGGCGGTGTGAAGAAGGCCGTCGCCGGGCTCGGCGCCGCCGTTCTTCTGACGCCGTTCGCACTGATTCTGCCGGTGGCCATGGCCGCCCAAGAGGAAGGCGAGCTGGGCGGCGGGTCGTGCGTGGGAACCGGCGATCCGCAGGCTGTGGATACCGTCGCGATCCAGGCCGCTGTCGCGCTCATCCTCTCCGGCGCTGCCGGGCCGACCGCGCCGGTTGCCGGGCTGGAGTTGCCGACCGTGCAGATCCCGATGGCGCAGGCCATCGTCGCCACTGGCATCGCCCTTCAGGTACCGCCGCGTGGCCAGGTGGTCGCGCTCGCCACCGCGATGCAGGAGTCCCGGCTGCGGAACCTGTCCAGCGGTGACCGCGACTCGTTGGGTCTGTTCCAGCAGCGGCCGTCGATGGGTTGGGGCACTCCGGCCCAGCTGCAGGATCCGGTGTACGCGTCCACCGCCTTCTACAAGGAGCTGCTCAAGGTGCCCGGATGGCAGGACCTCCCGGTCACCGTCGCCGCGCAGAAGGTGCAGAAGAGCGGCTACCCCGACGCGTATGCGCAGTGGGAGCCGCTGGCCAGCGCCCTGCAGCAGGCGATCGGCTCGGCTCTCAAGGCCCCGACCGTCGGCGCTCCCCCGGCGGCCGGCACCTCGCCGAGTTCGTGCACGCCCCCGGGCGCCAACACCGACTGGGGCATCATCCCGCCGGGCGTCCTGCCGGAGGGCTACACCATCCCCAACGACGCCTCCCCCGCAGTGCAGTCGGCGATCCGCTGGGCCCTCGGCCAGCTCAACACCCCCTACCAGTGGGGCGGTTCCTGCACGAACCCGCACGGGCCCGACCCGATGGGCCGCTGCGACTGCAGCTCCCTGATGCAGCAGGCGTACAAGACCGCCGGGATCACACTGGACCGCACCACCTACGACCAGGTGAAACAGGGCACCGCCGTCGCGGTGGACCAAGTGCGCGCCGGCGACCTGCTGTTCACCGAGCGGGGCTCCCAGGGGCCCGAGCACGTGGGCATGTACATCGGCAACGGGCTCGTCGTGCACGCCCCGCACACCGGGGACGTCGTGCGCATCGCGAGTTTCAGCTCCTGGAAATCCGGCGTGATCGCGGTCCGCCGAGTCGCTCCCTGAGCGCTGCCTCTCCCCTCTTCTCCGTGCCGGCGCGGCGCCGTTGTGCGCCCCGGCATGCCCTCCCCCCCCTCTGGAGAAACGTTTGTCCTTGATCCTTGCCGCCCAGGCGGTCACCGACCTCGCCTTCGACCCCGGCGTCACCCCCGCCGAGGGCGGCCTTCCCGGCCTGAGCGTCCTCAAGCAGGTCGTGAGCAGCATCAACCTCTTCGCGGTCGTCGCGACCGTCGGCGCGCTCTGCGTGGCCGGTGTGGTCTGGGCGTGGGGCCACCACAGTGGTTCGCACGGCGCCGAGCAGAAGGGCAAGCAGGGCGCCATGGTGGCCGCGGGCGTCGCTCTGCTCCTCGGTGCGGCCAACGGCCTGGTCGCGTTCTTCAGTGCGCTGGGGACGCAGGTCAAGTAAGTGCCCAAGCCCAAGTCCCCTCTCCACGGCGGTGATTCGACGCTTCGTCGCAGGCTGCTGATCGGGCTGGGCGTGCTGCTGGTCGCCGGTCTGCTGGCCGGGCTCCTCGCCCGGCTGGCGGGCGGCGGCCACGCCACTCGCACGGACCCGCAGCCCGCCTCCCCGCCGCGCCCCAGCTCGTCGGCCGGTCTCCCGGCCGGACCCCACCCCAGCGCTCCTCCCGCCGAGGCGGGTGCAGCCGTCGCCCGCCCCCCGCGCACGAGCAGCCCGACCGAGTTCGGCGAGGCGTTCGCCCAGGCCCTGTGGACCTACGACTCCCGCAAGGTCGCCCAGCCCGAGTTCGTGTCCGGCCTGCGCCAGTGGCTCACCCCGGAGAGCCAGTACGCCGACGGCGACTCCGTCGCCGGGCAGGTCCCCGACCCGGTTCTGTGGTCACGGCTGCGCGACAACGGCCAGACCTCCACCGCCGGCCAGGTCTCCGCCCACGTGCCGGACTCCTACACCAAGGCGATCCAGCAGAACCCGACCGAGTTCGGCGAGGCCTACATCTACGCCGTCACCGTCACCGCGAAGGTGACCGTCGCCTGGGACGGCGGCGGCCAGGGCGCTGAGGACCGCGCCGTCACCCTCGCCATCCAGTGCCGCCCCGGCGGCGACTGCGCGCTCGCCGCCGTCGCCCCCACCGTCTACCCCTAACTCCCCTTTCCCGTCTCTTATTTGAGGAGAAGACCATGGGTTTTTGTGATCTTCCGGGCGCGGGGTTGATCTGCGACGTCGCCGGCGGAGTGTCCAACAGCATCACGGACTCGATCGGCAAGTGGATCGCCAAGTCGTGCGGTGAGCTGGCGAAGAGCGCCGTAGACCTGGCCAGCCGCGCCGTCGACAAGACCACCGGCGTCGACCTCAGCGCCGGTTGGTTCCGTGACAACTACGCCCTGATCCTGCCCATCGCGCTGACGCTGCTGGTGATGACCTTCATGTTCCAGCTGGTCCGGTCGGCGTGGCGCCGGGACGGACAAGCACTCGGCCAGGCCGTCACCGCCACCATCAGCAGCGCCCTCTTCGCCGTCACGGCGGTGAGCTTCACCGGCGTCGCCCTGGCGGTCGTCGACGCGCTGTCCCGCGGCCTGTTCACCATCGCCAACAGCTCGATGGACGACGCGGTGCGCCGCATCGTCCGGGTGTCCATGATCTCGGTCGTCTCACCACTGGGCTGGGCCGTTGCCGCCCTGGCCGCGCTCGGCTGCGCCGTCGGCGCGATCCTCTACTGGGGCATGATGATCTTCCGCAAGGTGTCGATCCTCATCCTGGTGATCCTGGCCCCGTTCGCCGCCGCCGGAGGCCCGTGGGAGCCGACCCGCGACTGGCGCAAGCGATGGATTGAGGCCACCGCCACCGTGGTCTTCTCCAAACTCGTGATGACGATCATCATGCTGGTGGGCGTCTCCGCGATCGGCAACTCCGATACCAAGGACGGCATTCAGGCCATGAGCGACATCATCGCCGGCCTCGTCGTGATGGCGCTCGTGCTCCTGTGTCCGTTCATGATCTACAAGTTCGTCCACTGGGCAGGCGACGGCCAGTCCGCCGGGCTCCACCAGTCCGCAGCCGCAGGCCTGCAGACCGCCAGCGCCACCGCCAAGAAGGGCGGCCGGATGGCGATGACCGCAGCCTCCGGCGGAGCAGCGGGCGGCGCCGCGATGGCCGGAAGCAGCCCCGCAGGCCCCTCGCAGGTCCCCGGCATGCAGTCCATCGGCGCCGGCCAGGGTGGCGCAGGTGGTGGCGGCCCCGAGGGTCCAAGCACCGACACGCTCGCCAAGGCGACGCCCGCGTCCTTCCAGTACGGCCAGCAGCGCTCCGGCAGCGGCGACGGAGGCGTCCCGCTCGTCAAGCGGCCCAACACCGACCGCAACGACGGGGACCAGGGCCGCGCACTGGTCACCCGTCCGACCGGCTCCGGCACATCCCCGGGCTCGGGCTCGGGCGGCTCCTCCGGCCCTGCCGCGTCCGCCGGGTCGAGCCCCGCAGCGGCGGCCCACGCCGCGGCGGGCTCCACCGCCGTGTCGACTCCGGGCTCCGCGCCGGCGCCGGCCGGAGCACCCGCGAGCCCGGGATCCGCACCCGCTCCAACCCGTGCCCCCTCGGCACCGTCGCCGGTGGCCTCACCCGCGCCGGCAGGCAGCACAGGTGCCCCGGCCTTCGATCCGGTGATCACCCCACCGCCCGGCCCGGCGAGGGCGAGCACCGGCTCCCGTCAGCGGTTCACCTTCCCCTCGGGCCCGCCCTCCGCCTGACGGCCCCAGCAGAAACGATCCCCCTCCCTCTCTCCCTGCCGCCCCCGCGAGGAGGGAGCCAGATCACCCCGCCCCACGTGTAGAACGGTCCTGTTCCCTCCGGCCGCCCAAGCCCGGAGGGAACGGGGCCGCCCTCCTCCCCCGTACCAGAGAGCACCCCCTTCCTGAGCACGCCCAGCGAGACCCCCGCCACCGTCAAGTTCCCCACCCGCTCGCGCCGGGGCATCCTCCTCGGCCTGACCCTCCCGCAGCTGGTCCTCACCGCGATCGGCGCCGCCGTCCTGCTCGCCGTCCTGATGACGCTCGGCATCATCGGCGCCTTCGCCCTCACCCCGCTGTGGGTGCTGATGGCCGTCGCCGTCGTCTTCCGAATACGCGGGCGCTCGCTCGCCGAGTGGGCGCCGATCGCCGCCCGCTACTGGCTGCGCCGCACCCGCGGCCAGCTGGTCTGGCTGGCCCGCCCCTCGACCCGCCCCCGCGTCGAGGGCCTGCTCCACCTGCCCGGCACCGCCGCCTCGCTGCGCGCCGTCACCTCCCCCGACGGGCGCCTCGGCGCCGTCCACGACCAGCAGCAGGCCACCCTCACCGCCGTCACCCGCGTCTCCTCCCGGGCGTTCGCCCTCCTCGACCCGTCCACCCAGGCCGGCAACGTCGCCGGCTGGGGCCGGGCGCTGGCCGCGCTGTCGCGCTCGGGCCAGATCGCCCGGATCCAGGTGATGGAGCGCACGGTCCCGGACTCGGGCGACGCCCTCCAACGGTACTGGCTGGAGCACGGCCGACCCTCGACGCCGGTCGCCGGTCCGATCTACGAGGACCTGCTCGCCGCCGCCGGGCCGTCCGCCGCCCCCCACGAGGCGTACATCGCCATCGCCCTGGATCTGCGCGCGGCCCGCCGTCTGATCAACCAGGCCGGTGGCGGGCTCGGCGGCGCGTTCGCCGTCCTGGCCCAGCTCACCTCCAGCCTCGACGCGTCCGTGCGCGGCGCCGGGCTGACGCCGGGAGGCTGGCTGACCGCCGGCGAGATCGCCGCCACCGTCCGCACCGCCTACGACCCCGCCGTTCTCGGCGCGCTGGAGCGCTGGTCCGACTCCGGCCGCCCCGAGGCCGACGTCGCCGCCGCCGGCCCAATCGTCCTGGTCGAGGAACCGGACAAGGTCCGTACCGACTCCGCCCACCACGCGACGTACTGGATCGAGCAGTGGCCCCGCACCGAGACCAGCGCGGGCTTCCTCCACCAGCTCCTCTACTCCTCCGGCGTCCGGCGCACCCTCTCGCTCCTCTACACCCCCCAGGGCCTGGACGCCGCGCTCAAGGACGTGCAGCGTCGGAAGGCGACGATCATCGCGGACGCGGCCGAGCGCGTACGCCGAGGGCAGGTCGACTCCGAGGCCGACACTGTCGAGTACCAGGACGTCAAGGCCCGCGAGCTGCAGCTGATCGCCGGCCACGCCGATGTCGCGATGACCGGCCTGCTCGTGGTCTCCGCCGACGACGCCGACCAGCTCAGCGCCGCGTGCGCCCAGGTCGAGACCGCCGCGGTCGCCGCCCTGATCGACCTGCGCCGCCTCAGCCTCCAGCAGGCCGAGGCCTTCACCGCCGCCGCCCTCCCGCTGGCGCGCCTCTGACCGCCGAAGGGCTCCCCATGCACCGTGACGAGCCGAACCTGATCGCCTTCGCCACCACCTCTCTCGCCTGCTACCAGACCACCGAGCTGATGAACGACCAGCCCATGACCCGCACGGAACTCGACGCCCTGCACGAGCACGTCGTCGCGCTCCAGCTCGTGATCGACCACGCCACCGTGCGCACCCGTGCCCACGTCCCCGTGGAAGGCGACCACCTGCACAACGCCCGGATTCGGATCTGGCAGACGGCGGAGCACCTGCACGACGCCTACCACGCCGCCCCGCGCGCCGACGGCCGGCCGCCCAGCCGCGAGGCCTGCGCGCTCCGCCTCCCGGAAGGCGCCCCGGACCTGACCGTCTGCCAACGCCACCTCAAGGCCGCCAAGAGGGTGAGGTACTTCACCACGCCCACCGACCTGCACACCCCCGCCACCGGCATGATCCGCCGCTGACCAGCCCGGCCGGAAGAAACGTTCCCCCTTGCGAATACGCACCACCAGCGCCAGCGCGCTGTTCACCCCCACCCGCCGCGACCGCGACGAACGCCGCCAGGCCCGCCGCGACCTCCTCGCCGCCCAGCGAGAAGCCCACCTCGCCGACCGGCCGCACCGACACACCGACACCGCCGTCGACGAACTCGACGCCCGCCCCACCTACCCGGCCGCCGGCCGCCCCGGCCCGGCCTCCGCCCGCGGCGGCAAGCTCAAGCTGCCGGCGCACCGGATGACCACCGCCATCGCGTCCGGCGCCTTCCCCTTCCTCGCCGAAGGCGGGCTCGGCGCGGGCGGCGTCTACATCGGCCGCGACGTCCACGCCGAGGCCGGGTTCTCTTTCGACCCGTTCAGCTTGTACGGGAGAATCGAAGGCTATACGAATCCGAACGTGCTGCTCGCCGGCGTGATCGGCATGGGCAAGTCAGCCCTCGCCAAGTCCCTTGCGCTGCGCAGCATCGCGCACGGCTACAAGGTCTACATCCCCTGCGACCCCAAGGGAGAGTGGAGCGCTGTCGCCGAGGCGCTCGGCGGGCGGACCATCGCCCTCGGCCCGGGGATGAGCGGGCGGCTGAACCCCTTGGACGCCCCCGCCGCCCCGCCGGGAGCGAACCCGGCGGACTGGGTGGCCGAGGTCCGCAAGCGCAGGCTTCTGCTGCTCGGCGCGCTCGCCCGCACGGTGCTGCACCGCGACCTGGTCCCGATGGAGCACACCGCCCTCGACATCGCGCTCGACGAGGTCGTCGCCGACGCCGACCGCACCGGCCGGGTGCCGCTGCTGGGTGACATCGCCGCCATGCTCGGCGACACCCGCCGCCTCGACGACGCCCTCGGCGACCCCGCCCGCCGCCTGGGCGCCGCCGCCGAAGACCTGGCCCACGCGCTGCGGCGCCTCGTCCAGGGCGATCTTGCTGGATTGTTCGACGCGCCGAGCACCGTCGAGTTCGACGTCCGGGCGCCGATGCTGAGCATCGACCTCTCCCAGCTCGGATCCTCCGGCGACGACACCGCGCTCATCCTGGCGATGACCTGCGCCTCCGCCTGGATGGAGGCCGCCCTGTCCGATCCCGCCGGGGGGAGGCGGTGGGTGGTGTACGACGAGGCGTGGCGGCTCATGCGCCACCTGCCGCTGCTCGAACGCATGCAGCAGCAGTGGAAGTTGTCGCGCGGTCTCGGCATCGCGAACCTCCTGGTGATCCACCGCCTGTCGGACCTCCTGTCGGCCGGCGACGCCGGCTCCCGCGGCCGGGCCCTGGCCGAGGGCCTGCTCACGGACTGCGCGACCCGGATCATCTACCGGCAGGAACCGGACCAGCTCGCCGCGACCGCAAGCCTGCTGGGACTGACCGGCGTCGAAACCCAGGCCATCGCCGCGCTCACCCGCGGGCGCGGCCTCTACAAGATCGCCGGCCGGAGCTTCGTGGTGCAACACCTCCTCCACCCCACCGAGCGGAGTCTCTACGACACCGACAGTCGTATGAAGGCCGATCCGCGGGACCAGCTCGCCGCTGCCTAGCAGTCGCCGCCGAACCGGCGGCCCTCCCCTCACCAACTCAAGGACATCATCATCGAGTTCCACTCCACCGCCAACGCCTTCCCCATGCTCGACGACGAGGAGCTGCTCGCCCTCGCCGAGGACATCAAGGCCAACGGCCAGTTCCACCCGATCATGCTCGACGACTCCGGCCGCGTCCTCGACGGCCGCAACCGCCTCAAGGCCTGCGAGATCGTCGGCGTGGCACCAGAGTTCGCCACCTACAGCGGTGACGACCCCGCGATGTTCGCCCTCTCGGTCAACCTCCGGCGTCGCAACCTGACCAAGGGACAGACGGCGATGATCGCCGCAAAGGCCTGTTCACTCAGTGAACAGGGCGACCGTTCACTCAGTGAACGCCCTGCCCGTTCACTCAGTGAACAGGCAGGCGTCTCCCTCGGGCGCATCGGTCAGGCCAACACCGTCCTCCGTCACGCACCCGACCTCGTGGAGCTGGTGATCAGCGGCGCACTCGGGCTCACGGAGGCCTACAAGACCGCGCGCGAGGCCAAGGCACAGGCGGACTCCGTGGAGAACCAGCTGGCTCGGCTTCGGGCGGAGGACCCGGAGCTGGCCGACAAGGTCGTCGAGGGCGAGCTGGGCCTGGCGGCGGCGTGGACGGAGCGCAAGGAGCGAGCCGAGGAGGAGGTGCGCCGACGCCGGGTCGCCACCACCTTCCTGTGCGAGGTGGTTCCGCCGCTCGCCCAGGCTCGCGGAACCGACACGGTCTCGCTCTACGACGAGCAGTTCATGCTGGTCGGCCGGGCGGTCACCGCAGAGGTGATCGAGCAGGCGATGGAAGCGCTGGCCGAGATGGCCCAGGCCTGGCAGGAGCGTGAGGCCGCATGAACACCTCCGCCGAACTGAGGCTGTGGGAGATCGTCGAGGCCTCCGCCCGCGCCGTGACCGACGAGACCGGTCGCTTCCGCAAGGGCGACCTCGAGGTGGAGGTCCACAAGCGGATCTCCGACGCCGGTCTCGAAGCCCCCGTCCGGTCCGCCGCACTCGACAAGCTGGTGCACGGGCTGGTGCGCGGCTGGGGTGAGCGCCGCAGCCCCAACCCCCGTCGTAAGTCCGGCATGTTCCACCCGCAGGGAATCCTCAAGCTCGGCGACGGGATCTGGGTGTGGATGGAACTCGCGACTCCAACCGACCTGCTGGAGTGGGGCCGCCTGTCCACACGCAACCTGTCCCGGGTCGCACACGCCGAGGCCAACCGGCAGGACTACGTCGCCGAACGCCTGGACGCGTTCCGACTGCACGACGGCCTCCTGCTCGGCCAGCTGGAGCGGATCGTCTTCGGCTACGTCCACGACCCGAGCACCAGCCCGGACCTGGACACCGACGAGGAGTAGCCGCACATGCCCCCACCCGTCACCTTCGCTGTCCACCCCGCCCTCGACACGGTCGCCGCTCGGTCCGTCGACCGCTCCAGCAGGCAGTGGCTGGAGCACGCCGGGCTCGTCCGCGACGACGCGACCGGCCTGCACCGGACCCCGCGCACTACCGCGACGTCGGTAACCCGTCGGCTCGTCGCCGAGGCGACCCGCCTGCTGGCCGCGGCCGGCTACGACGTCCTTCGGCTGTACTCCGAGGCGGAGCAGCAGCAGTCCGTCACGCAGCCGGCTCCTAAGGAGCCCACGATGGTCCGTGCGCCCGGGACGATCTGGGCCCATCACCTGGCCTCGGACCTGATCGCGGGTCGCCTCGTGGTCCATGCCCAGCTCAGCGCGGCGGACGGTTCCCGGCATCTGCTGGCCAGTTTTCCGGCCGACGGTGCGGCGGCGGTCTTCACCACCGACGGCGGTACCGGCTTCTTCGGTGCCACGGAGTATCCCGACCTGGACTCGGCGGTGGCCGCCTGGGGCCACCCTCTGACCGTCCCAGCCGCCCGGCCGGAACCGCTTCGAGCCGCAGTCTCCGTATCTCGCTCGATCCGGCACGCCGAGGGCGCCGACGATGCCGCTCCCCGGAAGCCGGCAGCGTCTTCGTCCATGGTACCGCCGAGGGCAGTCCCCGGACTTCGCCCGTGAGGTCCCCGAGTGGGTGGCGACGCCCGGCAGTGGCGTCCGGCCGCCCGCTCGGAGCCTCCTCCGATCCGCGAACCCCGAGGAGTGTTTCCTGTCTACCCGTTCTGCCTTCGCTCGTCCGACCGATACCGGCTGGGAGGGCATCGACTGCCAGTATGACGGCGACCCCAGCCACATGCTGCCCCTGCTGCTGAGCGCCCGTCAGTACCGTTTCGGCGGTGACGTGGAGGCCCTGTCCCACCACCTGATCGACACCCCTGCCATCGGCTGGAGGGACATCGGGATCGACCTGCTCGACGGCGCCCCCGAGGCGGTGCGGGCCGAGCTGATCGGCCCGCACTCCATCCCCAGCTCGCAGTACAGCGCCGACGACCGCCCTTTCCCGGACAGCCCGCCCCCGGGAAGGCAAGTCGTCACCCAGGACACCGCCGCCTACCTGAGCTGGGCCTACGTCCTGCGCCCGGACGGCATCGAGGTGATCGGCCTGAGCACCTACGAGCAGGGCCCGGTGGTTCCCTGGTCCACCGATCCGACCTCCTTCGTCAGCGACTACTCCGAGCTCTGGTCGCCGGGACGCCGGGCGCCCATCACGGCCCCGCCGTCCCCGGCCGCGGCAGCAGCACGGGCTTTCTCCGGCCGCGTCCGCTCGGCCGGCCCCGTGGGGGCCGCGGAGCCGACCGGCGCACACGACCCGGCCGGGTTGCCCCGCCCGGCCGCCGGTCGGGCCCGCTGACGAACCTAGGCCTTCGCCCGCCCCGCGCCTTTCCCCGGTGATTCCCGGCCGGCTCATCTACCGGGCGCCCGTCGCTTCACCCGTTCCCCGTTTTTCTGGAGTTGTCTTGCCTGCTTGCCTCACTCGTCTGGACCACCGCGTGGAGGCGGCCCTCGGCACCAGCATCGCTGTACTGCACGCCGAGGAAGCCCGTCTGGAGGCTGGCGTCGCCCGCGTGCTGGACGCCCACCGCGTACTGGTGAAAGCCGAGACCCGCGTCGCGTTCGAGCGCGTACGGCTCGTGATCTGCGCCGACCGACAGCGCCGGGTCGACGACCGACTGCTCGCCGACCTGTCCGACCAGCTGGAGATCCTGGAGGACGCCGCCACCGCCCGCGACCAGGCCGAGTCAGACCTGCTGGCCCGCATCGAGGAACTGCGGCACCGTCCGCTGCCCGCCACGCAACCGCTCCCGAGCACGACCGGCTGCACCCGGCACCGGTGAGCGCCGCCCGGCGATCCGAAGCCGCCACCTGCGACACCCGCCCGCCGACAGCTGTCCGGACCAGCGCCGCTGCAGCCTCCCTGCGTGTCGCGCCCGGTCGGCACCCGACCCCCGGCACCGCTGCGCTCCCGTCCGCCGAGGCGAGCCGCCGACGCCGGTCCACCCCCCACTTCGACAGCTGAGGACCTCCTTGTCCGACATCTCCTTCGGTCCGGGCCCGGACGGTGCCATCACCGCCCGGCTCGGGCCCGACGCTCCCGCAAGCGCCCACCGACTCCTGATGCAGAACGGCGCCGCTCCCGGCCCACAGGACGGTGAGTACGTCTTCGGCGGCCCGGACGCCGTCGCCCGCGCGGCCCAGGCGGCCTGGCTCCACCGGGCCGACTCGGTGAACGCACCTGCCTCCCAGACTTCCCCCACGATGCCGCTGGCCGGAGTGGACGTGGTCTTCGCACGCCACCCGGAGGACGGGATCGTCGTGGCGACCGCGACGGACTCCACCGAGGGCCTGGTGCCCGAGGTGCTGCGGACCTTCGGCTGGCGCTACGACGGCAGCGCGCCCGACCGTGACATCTACCTGCCGCCCGCGGACGCGGACGAGCGCCAGGCCCTGACAACGGCGGCGCGGGCGAGCCTGGTCCTGCAGGGCCTGGGCCTGCAGGTCGCCACGGTCGGTCTCGCGGCTGCGCCGGTCGGCGCCGACCGGCTCGCCGAGGCCGCCGAGGACCTCGCCGTCGAAACCGTCAACCTCCGCAGCCTCACCGACAGCCGGGACGTGGCCGACGTGCTCGACACCGCCCTCGATCCAAGGGTCGGGGCACTGCCCAACCTCCTGGAACTGCTCGATTCCACACGGGCGTTCGTCGACCGGCTCCCTCCGGAGCAGAGCGAGGTGCTCGGCGCGCAGGTGAGCATCGCCCACCACCAGACGACCGCGCTGGCCGAGAGCCTGTCCACCGTCCAGGCCGCGCTGGCCGGCAACGGCACCGTCATCGAGGCGCCGATCATCACCACGCGCAGCGCCCGCGCGACCGCGGCGAGCGCCGTCTCCGCGCTCGGGCTGCCGGCGGGCCCGATCATCCAGGCCGCCCCCGCCGCCCGGGCGTTGACCGCCGCCCCCTCCCCCGCCGCCACGCTCTAGGAGAGCACGCATCAGCGACAGCCCCGCCATCCGCATCTTCAGCCACCCCGACCATGGCGTCGCCGCCTCCGGTCTGGAGCACGCCACCTACCGCCAGCGCCGCCTGCTGGCCGACTACGGGTTCACCCCGGTCCCCGGCAGCACGAACATGGCGTTCACCGGCCGGACGGACAGCCTGATCCTCCACGCCCGGCAGACCGTGGCGGCCCTGCGCGCTACCGGCGCCGAGGTCCGCCCTGATCCCTCCTTCGACTACACCCCCGGCACGCACCCCGGCCACCCTTCGCCGTCCTCCCTCGCCGCCGCCCCGGGTTCCCCGGTCGTCACCCCCGGCCGCGTCCTGCCCCAGCCCCCGCCGCCGGCCGCCGGGCAGCAGCCGGACGTCACCGTCGGCCGCCACCCGGAGCACGGGATCGCCGCCACCAACGCCACCAACAGCCCGGACGCAGCACGGCTCCTGGCGAAGGCCGGCTTCTACCGGGTGGCGACGCATCCGCACCTGTACTCCCTGACCCGGCCCGAGGCGGGCGGAATCGACCGGGCCACGGACGTCGTTGCCCGGCTTCGGGCTGCAGGGCTGACCGTCTCCTCGGACGCGGAGTTCGACCCCGATCACGCTCCCGGCGACCCCGGCGAGGCCTTCCGCACCCACCTGATCAAGATCGCCGACACGGCCGAGACGTACGACTCCGCGCAGGACCCGTTCGCCACCCGGGTCTTCCCGGCACCGAAGCAGGAGGCCAGTCCCCCGACGCCGGTGGCAGGCCTCGATCCGTTCGCCACCCAGCTGCGTCCGGCCTCCGACCGGGCCGGCAGGGACAGCCGGATGGGCGCGCTGCTGGCCAACCGGCAGCAGACGCTCGCCGCGATCGAGGAGATCCTGGCCGCTCTCGGCCAGCAGCTGCGCGACGACCCGCAGGCCCTGGACCCCGCGCAGGTGTCCGCCGTCCTGAGCGATGCGCAGACCACCCTCGGCGGCGTCCGCCGCGATCTCGCCACGATCTCCGCCGCCGCCCCGGCCCGCACCGCCCAGGCCGCCCGTCCGACCGTCGCGCCCGAACTCGGTGCCCGCGCCCAGGCGGCCACCGCCACCAGCCTGCGGCTGGGCCGTGTCACCGGGAAGCAGCCGGTCGAGGCCGCCGCGCAGCCCGTCGACCCGCGCCGGGCCTACAGCATCCACGCCCGCTGACCAACACCCCTCCTGCTCACATCGTCGCCGCCGTCACCACGGCCTGCCGATCGACCCGGCCCCGCTGCTCACCCGGACCGGCTGGCAGCACCTGCCGGCCCTCGGCCTCTACCGGGCCCCGGTCACCGGCCGCCCCGAGGACGACAACCTCCCTGCCGTCGGCCGGGCAACCGCCCGCCTCCGACGCGGCCGGTACACCGTCGCCGTCCAACCGGAACCCGTCTCCGCCGTCCTGGCCCGCAGCTCCGCGCCGACCACGCACCCGTAACCCCCCTGATCCATCCAACTGCCAAGGAGACCAGACAATATGGCCGTCAAGACCCGGTGGGTTGTCACCCACGCCTGCGGACACGAACACGAGCACGACCTCGGCACCAGGCCGGCCGACCGGCGGGCCGGATACGCCCGCTGGCTCGCCGGACGCGACTGCACCGACTGCTGGCGTGCCCAGCGCGAAGGCGACCGCGACGAGGAGCGCACGGCCTGGATCGCCGCCCGCCGCGCCCAGGAGCAGCAGGCCGCCGCCGACTGGGCCGAGCAGTACCGGATGCCGCCGCTGTCCGGCCCGGCGGCGATCCTGCCCTGGGGCGAGCGCTGCCGCCACCAGCTCGTGACCGGCGCCTACCAAACCCTCGTCACCGAGGGCGAGTTCACCGAGGAACGGTGGCAGGAGGTCGAGGACCTGGCCCGCACGATCGACCGCGCCGGCTGGTGGGTGGACCAGCGCGAATCCTCCCCCGCAGACCTGCCGGAACTGCTCACCGCCGCCACCGATGCCGACCGCGTCGTCGAGAACCCGTTCTAGCCAGGGAGTGATGTGAGCCTGACCACCGCGCTCTCCCACAGCCGGCCCGACGACGCAGAAGCCGCCCGCGTCGCCGCCTGGGCGGTGCGCCGCCTGGGCGACTCCCTCGCCGACAGCGCCCTTCCATCGGACATCGCCCGCCCCATCGAACTGCTCGAACCCCTGCTCCACGAGATCGAGGAGGCCCTGCTGCGCGCAGCCGAGGCCAGCGGCGGCGCGAGCCCCGCACCTTCCGCCCGCGCCGCCGCCGAGCAGTTCGGCCAGGCCGGCGCCACCACCGTCCTGCTGAGGCTGCACCTGGAGCAGATAGCCGCCCGGCTGCGGGGCTTCGGCCTCGACTTCCCCTCCGATGCCGCAGACCGCTCACCCCGGGCCGCTGCGGCCCAGCGCGCCGCACCGCAGAGCCTGCCTGCCCCTCGCTCCGTCCAACCGACCGCCGCGGTGCCCGCCGCGCCGACCGCCACCTCCGGCAGGACACGGTGAACCGGCTGCCGCAGGAAGAAACGGCCTCGGGCTCTCTCGCCTCCCTTCTCACTGCGGGCCTGCGCGAGGTCGCCGCACGGATCCGTGACTCCGCCGATCCCGTCGAAGTCGCCGGCCTGCTCCAGGAGATCACCCGCGACGGCGGCACCCTCGAAGCGGTGTCCGACGTGGTCGCGACCGCGAGCCGATGGGCCAAGGCCCGACCCGGCGGCGAATTCCTCTGGCAGCCGCTGAGCCGGGCCGCGGACGAGATCTGGGAAGCCGGCGCCGACCTCACCGACCTGCCCGCCCAGATCCGCGACCTCACCGCCGTCCCGGCCCGCATCCGCTCCGCCGCCGCACGCACCACCACCCAGGCCCCCGGCGCCGACCGAGTACAGACGCCGCCCACCCCCGCCGCGCCACCGCTCACCCCCGCACCACACCGCTCCCGAGGGCGGTGACGAAACGTTCCTCCTTGATCCCTTCCATCACCCGGTACGCCAGCACCCGCGACCTGCTCGCCTCCGCGCGGCACCATGCCCTGCGCCGGCCGGGCGGCGGACCTCCGCTGAGCGTCATCGGCGCCTGGCGCGAGATCACCGAAATCCCACCTCCGGGGAGTCGCGAACTCGATGTGCTCGCCGACGAGTTGAATGCCCTTCTCCGGGAGCACCGCCCGGAGGCGGGTTCGCGCCCGGGCCGTAGCCGCGACGTGTGGCACTGCACCATCCGTGACCACCCCGATGCTCCTCGCCTGACCGACGCCCAGTGGTCGGCCACCGCCCGCCGGGTCCTGGCCGCCACCGGCATCGTCCCGGCCGGCGACCCGTCGGCCGGGTGCCGGTGGATCGCGCTGCGGACCGGCAGCCACGAGGTTCGGATCATCGCCCCGCTGATGCGCGCCGACGCCACCGTTCCGGATCTTCACCGCGACCACGCCCTGGCGCTCGCCGCCTGCCAGCTCGCGGACCTCGACCGCGGCCGACGCCGCGCCGCAGCCGCGCGCACCGGGCACCGGCCCGTCACCTCCGTCACGCCGGCCACCGCCTCCCGGCTGTGGGCCCCGGAGCACCGGCCGGTGTCCCCCTCCCGCTGACCAGCGGCTTTCCCCGGCTCCGGTCGCAAGGGCGTGACCACACCGCGCCGCCGCCAGCCCGTCCCCAGGCCCGCACTACGACTGCGGCCTTCCCCACGCCCGCGCGCCCCGCCCCCGCGCCCGGGCTTCCCGCAAGGACCCCCTTCTGCCCTCCCCTTCCCCCAAAGCCCCCTCCTCCAGCCCCGGCACCGACGCCGTCCTCTACACCCTCATAGGCGCCGGCCTCGCCCTCGCCACCTATGGCTCCCTCGCCTGGGTCGGCGGCAACTTCACCAACTACTGCTTCGGCAGCGGCCCCTGGCAGCCGTACCAGCCGGTCGCCGCCGCCCTGCACCCCGACCGCCTGTGGCCGGCACTCAGCCCGCTCCAGGTCCTGATCGGCGCCCGGATCGTCCCCGGCGCGCTCTTCGCCGCCCTGGCCGCCGTCGGCACGGCCCTGATCCTCAAGCACCGGCGCTCCAAGAAGACCGCCGGGCTTGCCACCAGCCGCGACCTGGCCGTCCTGCTGCCCAAGGAGGTCTCGGCCAAGGCGAGAAGCCTGCGGCCCAGCCTCGCCGACGCCAAGCCGGGGTCCATCAAGGCCGACGACACCGGCATCCTCCTCGGCAACCTCGGCGACGGCGGACCCGAGGTCCGCACGTCCTGGGAGGACGTCGCGGTCGCGATCATGGCCCCCCGAAGCGGCAAGACCACCTCGCTGGCGGTCCCGTCAATCCTGCGCGCCCCCGGCCCCGTCCTGCTCACCTCGAACAAGGCGGCCGGCGACGCGTTCACGGTGACGCTCGACGCCCGGTCCGCAGCCGGCCGGGTGTGGACGATGGACCCGCAGCAGATCGCCCACACCGAGCAGGCCATGTGGTGGGATCCGCTGGCCGACGCCAAGGACCTCCCCGGCGCCAGGCGCCTCGCCCAGCACTTCGTCACCGCGTCCGTCGACGAGAACGAGCAGGGCGACTTCTGGTCCACCGCCGCCGCCAACACCCTGACCGCCCTCTTCCTGGCGGCCGGTGCGGACGGGCGCCCGATCACCGACGTGCTCGGCTGGCTCGCGCAGCCCGCCGACCGCACCCCGATCGACATCCTCAAGGAACACCAACTCACCGCCATTGCAGCCCAGTTGCAGGGCACCGTCAGCGGTGCGGTCGAGACACGGGACGGCATCTTCGAGACCGCACGCCAGTACGCGGCCTGCCTGCTGGACCCGAAGATCTCCGCCTGGGTCACCCCGAGCGACACCCTGCCGGAGTTCAAGCCCGCCGACTTCGTCTGCCACAAGGACACCCTGTACCTGCTGTCGAAGGACGGAGGCGGCAGCGCCTCGGCACTGATCGCGGCCGCCGCGGACAGCGTGATGCGCACCGCGGTCATCCAGGCGGAGCGCGACGGCGGCCGCCTCGACCCGCCGCTGCTGTGCGTCCTCGACGAGGCGGCGAATGTCTGCAAAATCGGCGATCTCCCGGACCTCTACTCGCACTTGGGCTCCCGCGGGGTCATCCCGATCACGATCCTCCAGTCCTATCGGCAGGGCCAGCGGGTCTGGGGCGAGGTCGGTATGGACGCCATGTGGTCCGCGGCCACGATCAAGCTGGTCGGCAGCGGCATCGATGATGCGGATTTCGCCGACAAGCTGAGCCGCCTCGTCGGTGACCACGACGTCGAGACCGTCTCGCACTCCACGTCCGAGTCCGGGCGCTCCACCTCGATCTCGATGCGGCAGGAGCGGATCCTGCCCGCCGACCAGATCCGCGCCCTACGCAAGGGCAGCGCCCTGCTCTTCGCCACCGGCATCAAGCCCGCCCTGCTCCAGCTTCGGCCCTGGTACAAGGAGCCCGGTGCCGACGTGATCGGCAAGGCCTCCTCCCGGCAGACCGCGGCGATCACCGCGCGGGCCAAGGCCAAGGCGGAGGCCGCCGCGTGAGCACCGCCACCACGAGCACCCCGACCGTGCGCACCCTGTCGCTGGGAGCCGGCGTCCAGTCCACCACCCTGCTGCTGCTGTCCGCCCTCGGCGAGCTGCCCCGCCTCGACTACGCGATATTCGCGGACACCGGCTGGGAGCCGAAGAAGGTCTACGAACACCTCGACCGCGTCGAACGGGAAATAGCGAAACCCGCCGGAATACCCATCCTCCGGGTTTCCTCGGGTAACATCAGGGCCGACGCCCTGGACCCGTCCCACCGCTTCGCCAGCATGCCGCTCTACATCCTGAACCGGGACGGCTCACCTGGGATGACGCGCCGCCAATGCACCGGCGAATATAAAATAAAGCCCATTAAGCGGCAGGTTCGGGAAATCCTCGGATACCCCTATCCGGCACGAATACCGGCCGATGTCTTCGCCGAACAGTGGATCGGCATCAGCACCGATGAGTTCCATCGCGCGAAGGACGCCGACGTCAAATACACGCGCAACCGATTCCCCCTGATCGAGCTGGGTCTGAGTCGCGGCGACTGCCTGGGCCTGCTCGCCGAGCACGGCCTGGAGAGCACCCCGAAGAGCAGCTGCCTGGGATGCCCGTACCACGGCAACGCACAGTGGAGGGCGATCCGCGACGGCGACCCGGCGGAGTGGGAGGACGTGGTCGCCTTCGACCGCGAGATCCGCGCCGGCAACGCCCGCGCCAACGCCGACGGCCGACCGCTGCTCGGCCAGGCCTACCTGCACCGGTCCCGGACGCCGCTGGACGAGGCACCCATCGACCGGCTCACTCGCCGCGAGCAGCTCGCCCTGGAGGAGCAGCTCGCCGCTGACGAGGCCGAGTTCGGCCCCGCCGACGGGTGTTCGCCGTACTCCTGCCGCTCCGGCGACCCCGTGTCCTGATCAACCCTCCCCTCTGGAGCCAGCCATCGTCTTCCGACAACCCGACATCGAACAGAACGGCCACGACGGCCGGCCACGCCCCCGGGGCGAGGACGATCTGCTCGGCGCAGGTCTCGCCTCGGCGCTGGCCCGCAGCCACCGGCCGCCGACCACACCGCCCGGATCGAGCATCACGCACTGGGCCGACCTGGTGGCATCGACGGAGGGACCGGTCGAGTTCGCCGGCGTCGTCGCGCACGTCGTCGACCACGACGACGGCGCGTTCGCCCAGCTGCACCGCTTCCTCGAGTTCGCCGAGGACCGGCTGTGGGAGCGGCACGACAACGGCCGGGCCAGGAAGTTCGCCGAGGCCAGGAAGCGGCTGGAGGCGATCGGCGCCGAACTCACCGAACTCGCAGCCGAGATGCTCGCACCGCCACCCGGCCGACACCATCCCGCGCTCGCCCACTCCAGCCACCTGCTCGCCCCACCGGCCGCCGTGGACCCCCTCCTCCCGAGCCGAACCGGGTCCACGCCCAGCCCACCCCCACGGCGACACGGCCTCTGACCTCGACGCGGTCGGTGCCACCACCACACCCGCCCTACCTGGAGACCATTACTGACGTCCTCGTACACCGCCGTCGACCAGGCGAAGGCCCTGCGTCTCATCCATCCGCTGCCGGACGGCACCACCACCGGCCTGCAGCAAATCGCCCGCCGCACCGACGCCGTCCGTACCAGGCCGGACGCGGTGACGCGCCAGGCGTACACGTCCCTGCCGCCCCGCCGGTGGCCCAACCTCTCCACGGCCGGGGATCCGGCGTGGTTCCCCCAGCTGCGGCAGACGGGCCCCTGGTCCCACCGGGAGCTGGTCGCCCTCGCGCACCCCTGGCCGGTCTCCTGGCTGTACCCGCCGCGACGCGGCGACCCGCCGAGGATCGTCAACCTCTTCGCGGGGCCGGGTGGTTGGGAGGTCGGTCTCCAGATCCTCGCCGACGGCGGCACGCCCTTCGATGTCGTCGGCGTCGAGCTGGACGAGAACGCGGCGGCCACCGCGAGGGCCGCCGGCTTCCGGCGCGTCGTCGCCGATGTCCGCCACCTCGACCCCACCCACCCGGCACTTCGGTACGTCGAGGGCCTGATCGTCAGCGCGCCCTGCATCACCTGGAGCCCTGCGGGGCTCCGGCAGGGCCATGCCTACGAGAACCGTGAGTTGCTGCTCGACATGCTGCCCCTGGCGCTGGAGGCGACGTTCGGGCACTGGCACGACGACGGCGAGTGCGACGAGACGGACAGCTGCCTGGTCTGCACCGATCCGGTCTGGGACGGCAACTGCGGGTGGACAGGCCCGCTGATCACCCGCAACGACGCCCGCGAGCCCATCTCCAGGATGACCGACCCGGGCATCGGGCTCGTGGCCGAGTCCGCGCTCTGGGCGCTGAGCCTGTCCGCCTGCTACGACAACCTGCAATGGCTCGCGATGGAGCAGTCCAGCGCGCTGCCGGCGATCGTCGCGGACGCGATCGGCGAGGTGCTGGAGATGGCCGACTGGTGCGACTCCGCCCACTGGACGCTGGACGCGGCGGACGTCGGCCTCGCCTCCCACCGCCGCCGCACCTACCTCGTCGCCGCCCGCCACCGCTACGTGATGTTCAACCCCGTTGACCCCGTCGATCCGGTTCCGGCCCGCACCGCGGCAAAGGCCCTGGGCTGGCCGGCGGGTGTGCGGGTCAACACCCGGGGCAACCGTTCCACCCCGGGCGGCAACGAGTGGTCGGCGGACCGGCCCGCTCCGGCCGTCACCGGCCGCTCCCGCAGCGCGTACTGGGCGCACGATCCGCAGCGACGGCTCGGGCTGGCAGAGGTCGCGCTGCTGGTCGGGATGCCGGCGGACCACCCGTGGGTCGGATCTCCCTCGGCCCAGTTCCAGCAGGCGGGCGACGTCGTGTCCCCCATCGAGGCGGCCCGGGTCCTGGGGCCGCTCGTCCGCCGCCCGTCGCACGACCCGGTGCGCCGCTACCTCGCGACCCTCTACGGCCCGCGCAGCCAGGCCGCCGCCGCCAGGTCCGTGGCAGCCAGCCACGCCCGGCGGGGCGCCGCGATCGTCTCCGCAACACCGGTGCTGCCGGGGCTCGACGCCTTCGCCGCGCCCACGGAGGCTGCAGTGCCCGCGCGCCCGGCGAAGCCTTCCCGCTGACGACGCTCGATCCGCCAGGAAGCATCCCGACACCCCCGATCCGAGCAGGAGGCTCGTGAAAGACATCGCCCAGGCCCTGCGCGGCTGGACGCCCGACGACCCGACGTCGGAGGCCGCCCTCGTGTACCTGGCCCTGGAGTCCGAGCTGTTCGAGGTCGTCAGCTCCCACCAGGCGGGCAACCAGCACTTCCTGGTGGCCTTCGACTGGGACACGCTCGGCGGTCCTCCCGGAATGCACCGGGCGCTCGCCGTCCACGTCGGGGTCGTCCCGGACACCCAGCGCTGCCGCGTCCGCGCCCGCAGGTCGCCGACCTTCGGGTGGGCAGGGCGCTGGCTGGTCGGGCAAGGGGCCGATCCACGCGCCGTCGCCGACTACCGGTCCGTCCCGGACGACCCGTACAACGTCGGCCCCGGTGACCGGGTCGAAGGGCTGATCTCCAGAAGGGACTACGGCTTCGCCCGCCCCGGCTCCAGGACCGCCCGGCTGATCGAGGACCCCATCCGACGCTGCGGCAACCGCTACCGCCTCCTGAAATCCAACATCGCCTACCCGTCCTTCTTCAACGGCGAGAGGCTCGACCGGATCGACGCACGCGCGGGCACCACCCCACCCCTTTCCGCCACCGACCTGGTCGCCGGGCTCGCCCCGCTCGGTCCTCCCGCTCCCGTGCGCGACCGCGCCGCACCGCTCCAGATTGCCGCCTCCTCCGCGCGACGGACACGGTGACGGTGACCGCCGCCGGACTCGCCCCCAGCATGGAGGCGGAACAGGCCCTGCTCGGCGCACTCCTCCTGGCACCCACGGAACTCGCCTCGGTCGCCCCGTGGTTGAAGCCGGCCCACTTCCGCCGTCCCGCCCACGCCGCCCTGTACGAGGTCCTGCTCGCTCAACGGACTGCCGGCCACCCCGGCGCGGAAAGCGGCGCCGACGACGGCCAGCTCCGAGACTTCGCACTGGGGGCTCTGGCCACGGCGGGAACGGCCAGCCGGGGGCTGGGCCCGGGCTACGGCGCGAGCCTGGTCGCCGCCTGCCCGCACCCGCGGCACGCCCGCGCCTACGCCAGGATGGTGCTGGAGGCATCGATCCGCCGCCAGGTCCACGAACGCGCGCACCGGCTCCAACACGCCGCGCGAACCGACGCCCCGGACGCCGTACTGAATCTGACCGGCGAACTGCGCCAGGCCCTCCACGACCTGGCCGACCTCTGGGGCGCCCTGGACGAACGGCCCCGACCGCTGCCCGGCCCGTGGCCACACGAACTGACCGACGCCGTCCGCGAGACGACCGCGACCGACGAGACCGCGCTGCTCGCCTCCGCCACCGCCGCCCCCGCAGCACTGGACGAGATCACCCGGTGGCTGCGCCCGGGCGACTTCCTCCACCGCGGCCACGGCGCCGTCTTCCAGGCCCTGGCCGCCCTCGGCCGCCGAGACGAGCCGATCGACCCCCTGACCGTGCTCTGGGAAGCGCAGCACCAGGGTGCCATCGCTTCCGGTGCCATCACGGCCGACGGCGTGCGCGCGGCCACCCGCGGCGGATTCACCGGTGATCCGCGGTACTGGGGCGAGCGGGTCCTGCGTGCCTCGGTCCTGCGCCAGAGCGCCGCGTCGGCGGGCGTCGTACGACTCCTCACCCGGGACGCCTCCCTGCCGGCCGCCCGTCTACTCGGCTGCGCGCTGCACACCCTCGGCCTCGCCGAGGCCGTCCAGGATCGCTGGCGCACCGCCAACGGCCTCCCGGCCCGAGCCGACCCGCCGCCCGGCAGCGCCGAACGGCGCGAGGCCGCACGCACCCGAATACCCGCCATCGTCCCTCGCGGCACCGCGCCCGCTTCGCCGGCCGAAGCCGCGGCACCGCCCGGATCCCCTGTCAGGAGCACCCGCTGACCGACCCCGAACAGCCCACACGACCCGTGATCCCGCCCGACACCCGCCGCGGCCGCTACAACTGGGAACTCGCCCGCGGCCAGATCGAGGCCTTCGGCGAGACCAAGAGCCTGCGCGCCTGGGCCGCCGACCCCCGCTGCATGGTCAAGAAGGAGGCGCTGCGCACCCGGCTGGCCCTCGGCTGGGATCCGGAGCGCGCCATCGGCACCGACAAGCACGACCAGACGCTTCCCGAGTACACGTACAACGGCCGGACGATGACCCTGCGCGGCTGGGCGGAGCAGATCGGCACCACCTACCACACGCTCTACCGCCGGGTCGCCATGCAGGACTTGAGCATCGAGGACGCCCTCGCCCTCGGCCCCGGATCCGCCAGGGACGACCAGCCGCTGACCGCGTTCGGCGAGACCAAGCCGGTCCACATGTGGGCGGTCGACCCGCGTGCCAACGCGACCGCGACCACGATCCACAGGCGCATCGACGCCGGCTGGTCCGCCCGCCAGGCGATCACCGAGGAGCCCGTCCACCGCAACGGCCTCGGTAGCGGCGCCCCATGGGCGGCGTTCGGCCGCCGGATGGGCCTACCGGACTGGGCCCGGCTCAGCCAGATTCCCGAACAGGCGCTACGCAACCTGACGGACCACCACGCCATGACCCTGGAGGACGCCCTCCAGTCCCTCGGCTGGCTGCCCGACTGGCACGGCCGCAGCGCCGCAGTCATCCGGGTCAGCGCCGCGGACCTTCGCCCGGGCGACCTGGTCGTCGAGGCAGCCCAACCCGACGCCGAAACGCAACAGCTGCTCACCGTACGCCGTGCCAGTGCCGGCCCGACCGCCTCCGACCGCGCGGCGGCCGCCACCGCTCGCGGGATCATCAGCCGCTCCACCGCCGGTGCCCTCCCGCGCCCGGCCCGGCTGGCCGATCCTCCCACCCGGCCCACCCCAACCCGCTCCCGCTAGCCCCTCCGAAGGAGTCCAGCCCTGCCCTCCACGAGTTCTCCCCGACCTCCGAGCCCCGAAGCCACCCGCCTGCGGGCCGCCGCGGACGCCATCGATGCCGTCGCCGACGCTCTGCCCGGCGCCTACCGGGAGGAAGGCCCTCCGGGTGTCCGCGAGTTGGCCCAGCACGTCGGCAACATCGGCGACCGGCATACCCACCTGGTCGCCACCGCCGCCGTGCTGGCGTCGTCACCGGGTGCCGACAGCACCCGGCGGGCCACGGCCCGCGCCCTGGCCGACGCCGGCGCCGAGGTCGGGCGGGCGATGTCCACCCTCAGCCGTGCCGTCGCCTTGTCCGCCCGTCTCCACGAGGTCGCGGGCCTGAACAGCCCGAACGCCGAAGCCGTCCGCGAGCGCGCCGGACGCGAACTGAACCTCGCCCTGTCCCATACCCGGCTCGCGCTCAGCGACGCCGGCGACACCCTGCGCCGGCAGGCCCGCTCGGGCCGCGGCTCCGCCGCCCTGCCCCCGGTACGCAACCGGGCCGCCCTCGCCCGCACGGCCGGGGCGCCTGCCCCCACCTCGCCCACCACCCCGTCGGCCGGCTCCGCCGCGGCCCCCGCCCCGGCCGCGGCACACCACCGCTAGCCTCACCCCAGGAGCCACCCATTTCCCGAACGAAGCACCAACCCATCGATTGTGAAGCAGAGTTGGCGCAGTTGGCCGCCGTTTTCACGCTCATCACGGAGAACCTCGGCCAGGCGACCCGCGTAGCCGGCCGCTCCCACATGATCAAGGCCATCTCCGAGGAGTGCGACAACGCCAGGACCGTGATGCGGCACTGCTCGGCCCGGATGCACGACCTCCTCGGAGCCCTCCCAGCGACCGAGGACCCGGTGCGCCTGGCAGCGGCGGCGTCGGCCTTCCGCACCGGGCGGGCGCGAGCCGCCACCGTCCACCTCCACCTCGCCCAGGCCCTGGCCATCCTCGTCGACGACACACCTTCGGCCCGAGAAGACGACGCCGAGGGTCGGGAGCGGGAGCAGCGCCTCAAGTACCAGATGCTGTGCGCCGTCAACGAGGGGTGGAGCACCGCTGGTGCCGCGGGGAGCGAGCTGGTGGCGCTGAGCGGACGGCTGTCGGCCACTGCCGCGCCTGCGACCGCCCGCCCCCAGCACACCCCTACCGCCTCCGCCACGGCGCCTGCGGCCGCCGTCGGCCAGCCGGGCGCAGCCGCGGGCCGCCGCCGATGACCGAGATCCGCGAGGAGGACGTCCAGCGTCTGGCCGACCTCGCCGACCGCCTCGCCGTCATCCGTCGCGGCCTTCGCCAGACCGCGAGACGGCCGCGGGCCGAACGGCCGGACCTCCTGGCCCGGGACATCGGCGCCCTGGCGGACTACGTCGTCTTCGCGTCCCGGCTGCGCGCCGAGCTGGCGCACCGCGCGGGGCCGGCGCCGGCGAACTACGGCGAGGACTGGGGGCCCGCGTTCGCCGCCACCCGCACCAGCCCCGTCCTGCACAAGCTCACCGAACTGCTGGACGACGCCTGCGACCTGGCCGACCAGAGCAGGCCTCGCAGCCAGTACCGTTCGCGCTTCCAATCCGCCGGTCTGGACTTGCGCGTCTCGGCCCAGTTTGCCTCGGCCGACGCGGATCTCACCCAGGTGATCGCCACGATCCGCCGCTTCCGCACCGGGCTCGGCAAGGTCCGCGCGCGTGAGCTGGAGCAGCAACAGCAGGCTGTGGCGGACCCCACCGGGCCCACGCCCCGGGCAGGCGCCGCCCGGGCAAAGGCCAGGGGCCTGGCGCCCCTTGACGCGCTCACCCCGGGCCCCGACCAGGAGGCGGCCGGTACGGCGGCCCGGCAGTCCCGGGCCTCCCGGCCCGCCGCACCACCAACCTCGACCGCTCCTCGCCGGTAACTGACGCCGTGTCCCCCCTGACGATCGGAGTGCCCTGAACGACACCGACCCCACGGCCGTGATGCGGTCGCTGGCCGACCGGCTGGAGGCCGTACGCCGCACGCTTCCCGGGATCACCGACCACCCCTCCCAGGCCGCGTGGCCGATGACCCACCTGGTGGCAATCGCCGCCGAGGCGTCGGACGAGTACCTCTTCCGGGTCGCCGACCCCAAGGCCGACCGCCTTGCCCTCGCCGCGTTCGCCGCCGCCGCTTCGCGCACCGGTGAGGCCCTGGCCGCCGTGGCCGGTGCCGCGACCCGGCTCCTCGACCCGGGCGGCGCGCGCGGAGTCCAGCAGGCGCTCGCCGACGCCGATGCCCTGGCCGCCACGGCCACCCTCGAACTGAGCGCCGTGGCCGATCTGCTCACCGACTCGGCCCCGGCACCGGTGGTCCCGCTGCACGCCGACGAACTGCACCGGCGCCGCACAGCTCAGGCCTCGGCCGCCGCCGCCCGGTCCCGGATCGTCAGCGCCCAGCCCGCGAGCAGCGCCCACCCCGCACCCGCCGGCCCCACGGCACCGGTCATCCCGCTGCGCCGGGGCCACTGACCCTCAGGAGCCCTGCTCTGTCCACCGCGCACCCCACCGCGTGGGAACTCGCGGCGATGCTCGACGAGGTCGCCGCCTCCTGGCCCGCCGTACCCGCGCACGGCCCGCTGCCCGCCCCGGACACCGTCGGCGTGCAGCTGGTCCACCTGCGTCTGCTCCACGGCCGACTGGCCGACGCCGCCCTGGCGCCGGGCGACGCGTTCGCCGCGCCCGAGAAGGCCGCCGCCGCCCGCCGCGAACGGCGGGCCACCACCCGGGCGGTCTCGATGTCGGCGGTGGCGCTGCAGCGGATCAGCGAAGTCCTCGAACTCGCCGACACACACCAGCTCACACCGACGCGCCTCGCCTGCCAGCACGCCCAGTGGCTGTACCGGGACGCCGCCCAGACGCTCGCTCTGGCCGCCCGCCACCTGCGCGACAACGGCCCGGCGCCCCGATCGGCCGCCAAGTCCACCCGCCCCGTGTCCGAGGCCGACCGCCCCTCCCGCGGAGCGGCCGCCCGCCTGCGCTCCGCCTTCGCCCGCACGTTCCGCACCGGTCCCGACGCCGCGCGCCCCGGCCACCAGCCCGCGGCCGGCCCCTCCATGACCAAGCGGCTCTGATCCCCCATTCCTGGAGTCCGTCCCTGCCTTCCCCCGAAACCCACCTGCCCGCTTCCCTGTCCGGTGCCGCCGAACGCATACGCGTCGCCCGGACCGGCCTCGACTCCCTGCGCCGAGCGGACGCCCTGCACCTGGTGCCCACCCACATCGAGGCGCTGCGCCGGATCCACCTGTCCGTCGTCGCGCTCGCGGCGGACCTCACCGCGTCCCGCTCTCCCGGCACGGCGCCCCATCGCGCCGGACTGGCCCTGCGGGACGCCGCCCTGGGGCTCGCCGAGGTGGACCAGCACCTCGCCGCCGCCAGCCGCAACATCTGGCGCGACCATGCCACCGGCTCCACCTGGACCGCCGATCCGAGTGGATACCACCTGGCGCTGCGGCGGTCCGAGCTGGTCCTGGACCGCGCCGCCACCGGCCTGCAGTTGACCGCCGAGCGCGCCGCCACCCCCGCCCGAAGCGGCCTGCGGGCCGGCGCCGCGCGGGTGCGTTCCGCCTTCGCCCGGCGGGCGGCTCCCGCAGGCGTTTCGGTCGCCGCCGCACCGCACACCAGGGCCCTGCCGACGGGCGCCCGGGTCAAGGCGTCGCGATGACCGGTCTTCGCATCGGCTCGCTGTGCTCGGGCTACGGCGGCCTCGACCTCGGTGTCCAGTCCGTCCTCGGCGGCACCGTGGCCTGGCACGCCGACCCGGCGCCCGGCGCCGCCGCCATCCTCGCCCACCACTGGCCCGACGTCCCGAACCTGGGCGACATCACCGAGGTCGACTTCACCGATGTCGAGCCGGTCTGTGTCCTCGTCGCCGGGTTCCCGTGCACCGACGTCTCCGTCGCCGGGGGCCGGGCCGGGCTCGCCGAGGGCACCCGTTCCGGGCTGTGGCACACCATCGCCCGCGCCATATCAACTCTCAAGCCCTGTCTGGTGATTCTGGAGAATGTCCGAGGCCTGCTCTCGACCCCCGCTCGCTCGCATACCGATGGCGACGTGGAACCGTGCCCGTGGTGTCTGGGAGACACCGGAGATGAGCGTCATCTGCGGGCACTCGGTGCCGTACTCGCAGACCTGGCCTTCGCAGGGTACGACGCGCGCTGGCAGGTGCTACGCGCATCCGACGTCGGAGCACCCCATCGGCGCGAGCGGGTCTTCATCGCCGCCTGGCCTGCCGACCCCGAGGGCGAGGGACTCCCGGGGCCCGGACGCCGGGCGGGAGGACCTCGGCCACGTGGTCACGCTGCTGCTCACCCCGACCTCGAATCTGGGCTCGATCGGCGGCTCCCAGCACCCGGAGCTGCGGCGGGCCGGCGGCCACGGCCCGAACCTGAGCGATCTGGTGGAGCACCTGCTGCCGACCCCGCGGGCGAGCGACGGCACCAAGGGAGGCCCCAACCAGCGCGGGAGTCGGGGCGATCTGACCCTGCCGAGCGCGGCGGCGAGGCTGCACCGGACCTCGAAGGCGAGCGCCTCCGGGGGCCCTTCCAGGACCGGCCGCAAGGGCCTCGCCTCGCCCCCGCCGCAGCCGGAGCTGCCGATGTGGCCGCCGCCGCGGCCCGCTGGGGCGAGTACGCCGCCGCTATCACCCGTTGGGAGCGAATAACCCGCCCGGCGCCCGATCCCGTGGATTCCCGCGGGCGTCTTTCCCCGGAATTCGTCGAATGGGCAATGGGCCTCAAAAAAGGCCATGTGACGCAGGTCACGCCACTTTCCCGATCCGCCCAGCTGACCGCCCTGGGAAACGGAGTCGTCCCCCAACAGGCCGCACTGGCAACCGAGTTGCTGACACCCGATATTCCTCTCTGCGGAAACCACCCGGCGCCTCTCCCGTGAATTCCAGGTGGCCATACCCCATGGCATAGCTCCTGAGCAAGGGATTGGCCGACGGGCAGAGTCGTTTCCACCGACGCACGACCGATTTCCCAGGAGCCGCCCTTGTCCACCCCTACGCCCGCCGATCCGCCCGGCCGTCCGGCGTTCTCACCGGAGACCGTGGCCGAGTGGCGTGCCACCCTGGCCCGCCTCCAGGCCGAACGCGACTCGATCGCCATCGTGGCCGAGCGCCTCGCCGAGGAGCAGGACGAAGCCGATCCCGCGTCCGAGGTCCTGGTCGAAGACGCCCTGGCCGCGGAGGCGGACGGCACACCGGAGGAGTCCGACGCGGTGTCGCTGACCATCCTCGCCTTCGACGACGACGCGCTGGCCGCCGAGGTCGCCACGATGGCGCCGTGGGTCGACCACATCCTGCTCAGCGTCTACGGGCAGGAGATCACCAGCGGCAGGCCCTGGTGCGCCCGGTGGCCCGAGCACGACGAGGCGCTGGCCCGGATCTACCACTGCTGGCTGGCCTGGCAGGAACTGACCGACTCCCGCTCCGGCGCCACCGGACCGAGCGTGTGGCAGCGCGACCACCTGGAGCCACTGCTGCTCAAGCTCCGTGCCCCGGACGGGCCGTTCGGCGCGTGCACCACCAACCCCGACCACCCGCACCACCGACTTCTGCCGCACCCGCCGCACACCGACCCGGACTCCCTGCCCCAGCCCGGGGTGCCCCGCATCTCCGTCTAGCCGAGGACCGCCCGTGACCGCCGCCCTGCTCGACTTCGATGCCCACCCGGCGGCGCTCACCGACCTCGACCAGCTCCCGCAGGACCTGCAGGACGCCGCCGTCGACCACCTGCGCCGCCTGGTCCGCTGCCAGCAGCGCGGGCCCCTCCTCGGCCGGCGCGGCCTATGGGACCTGACCGGCTGCCGCCGGATCTACCTCGACCACGACCACTGCTGGCGCCTGGTCTGCCAGGAGCGCCCGCCCCGGGCCGCCTCCGGCTGCGGCGAGATCTACCTGCTCGCCGCCGGACGCCGCAGCGGCCACCAGGTCTACAACACGGCCGCCCGCCGCCTGCAGCTGCTCACCGACGCCTCTGCGGCCTGACCCGGCCGCCGCCGCCCGTCTTCCTCCACGCGAAGGACCACCATCATGCCCTCCTCCTCCCTTGCCCAGGCCCAGCGCATCCAGGCCGCCGTGTCCGTCCTCGGCCCGCAGGACACCATCTCGATCCTGCGCCTGCTCAAGCTCGCCGACGGCACCCGACCGATGTCCGAACTGGCGGAGAAGTCCCACGGGATGACCGAAGCCCAGCTGGAGCGGCGGCTCGACACGATGGAGGAGAACGGGCTGATCACCCGCCGACAGGAGGCCGGCACAACCGTCGTCTCCTCCACCCGGGCGGGGCGCGAGGCCGTTTCCTACCTCCAGATCCCCATCACCCGCTGGGCCTCCGCCCACCAGGGCGTCCCGGAGTTCGGGACCGGCCCGGGCGCCTACACCGAGCAGGCCCTGGCCACGCTCAATCGGGCACACACAGTCTCCACCGTGATGGCCCTGGCCGCCTACGGGGAGCCCGCCTACCCGAGCGAGATCCTCGACGACGCCCTGCCGGCCGGCATAGACCCCAGCAGCCTCTACCAGCGGCTGCAGCAGCTGGAGGCGGACGGGATCGTCGAGCGCACCGGCGAACGCCGCACTTACATGTACGGGCTGACCACCGCCGGAAAGGCCCTCGCCGATCCGCTGGAGGCCATCGGCCGCTGGGCCCAGCGCCACCTCCCGGCGCCTCCCCGCTCCGAGACGACCGTCCGCCGCGCCGGCGCGCGCACCACCGCTCCCGCCGCGCCCGCCCGTCAGGCCCCCGCGAAGCCCTCGCCCGTGCCCCCTGCCAAGGCCGCAGCCCCGGCCGTGACGCCGTCGCCGTCGCAACTGGCCGCCACGCGCGCCAAGGCCGCCTCCGTCCGGTCGGCGACCGCCTCGCTCGTCTTCAGCCACGGGGCTCCGCCGCAGCCCGCCCCCCTCGTCTCCAACTCCACTGCCGCCAAGCGGCGCTGAGGCCCCCCATGGATTCCACCACCACCCCGTCCGCCCCTCGGGCACGCCGCACGGCCGCCTCCGGCCCGAAGCCGAAGCCGCGGGTCAGGCCCGACCTTCCCGACCCCTCCCGCAGCAGCCGGACCGTCGGCGTCCGGCCCGCCTACCTCGCTCTCGGCTCGCTCACCTCCGTCGCCCGCGCCCGCAGGGTCCTCCAGGAAGCGTCCTGGGCCGACGCCGCGCGGGACCAGGGCCACATGTTCTCCCGCGGCGGCGTCGAAGTGGTGCTGCACGACCCCGCCGACAAGCGGTACCAGCGCGAGGCGCTCACCGCCCAAGGCCCCGGCTGGCACGCGTCGTTCAGCTCGCAGACCCCCGACGAGGTCCTGGCCTCGGCCGCCGAGGCGCTGGCCGAAGCCGCCATGGTCAGCGAGGAAGGGGCACCGGACCGCTCCGACCTCGACGATGCGCTCCGCTGCCTGTCCGATGCCGGGTGGGACGACGCGGACGCCCTCGGCCGCGGGGTCACGCGGGTCACCTCGCCCGACCATCTCGCGGAGGTCCTGTGTCCTCCCGACCAGGAGGCCTGGCTGGTCACCGTCGGTTTGGACGGCGAGGGCTGGGAGGCCGAGCTGGTGGGCGACTGCCCGGAGGCGCTCGTCGAGAGCGTCATCGGCTGCCTCGCCGCCGAGTCCCCGGCCCGCCGCCGCAGCGCCGATCTGCCGAACGCGCTGCACCGCTACCTGGATATCGGGCCGGACCCGTACCGCTCCGACGCGGCCCGCCAGACCTCGCCGTCCGCCCGGGCCGCAGGTCCCGCCGCGACCGTCGTCACCCCTGTCCAGAGCGCCACCGCAGCCCCCCGGAGGAGCCGTTGACCACCGACCGCCACGAGGCGACCGCGCTGCTGACCGCCGACCTCAAGGAGGAGTCGGAACAGGTCCAGGCGCTCGCCCGCGCCCTCAACCTGCCCCACCACGCCCTGGACCCGGTGCGGCTGCTCAGCCGCAACCTGCTGAGCATCCTGGTCCACCTCGCCACCGTCAGCGCCTCGGCCGCCGCCGTCGTGGACGCCGCCGACCCGCCCACCGGCGCCCACCTTCGCTCGCTCGCGCGGATCGAACAGGCGCAGCAGGCCCTGCTGTCCGCCGGCGGCTCGATGGCCACCGTCCTCGACCAGCTGGCCTCCCCCGACCGCACCGTCACCGACGCCGCCGGGCTCGCCCAGGCCGGACGCCTGCGCGCCGGCGCGCTGCTCACCAGCGCGAGCGCCCACCTCGGGGCCGCCGCCGCCGCGCTGCGCGCCGCACCGCCCGGCTGATCCCGCCACCCGCACCACCAGGAGACTCCGCCGCCCGCATGCACCCCGCTTCCACCTCCCGGCCCCGCCCCGCCACGCGCGACGTCCTCGCCCGCCCGCACGTGCGCGCGCTGCTCGCCGGAACCCTCGTCGGCCGCCTGCCCACCGCGATGGCGCCCCTCGCGCTGCTGCTCGCCGTACGGGCTGCCGGCGGTCCGGTCGTGCTCGGGGGCGTGCTCGCCGCCCTCTACGCACTGGCCGGCGCCATCGGGCAGCCCCTGCTCGGCAGGCTCGTCGACCGCTCGCGCCTGGGAATCGTCTCGGCCCTTGGGGCGAGCGTGGCGTTCGTGGCGTTCAGCCTGCTCGCCGCGACCGACCCGGCCGCGCGGCCGCTCGTCGCCGCAGTCCTCGCCGTCCTCGCCGGTGCTGCAACACCGCCGCTGGAGGCCGGACTTCGCGCGCTGTGGCCGCGGCTCGTGCCCGATCCGGCCGAGCAGCGGGTGGCCTTCACCCTGGACAGCGTCAGCCAGGAGGCGGTGTTCGTCGCCGGGCCCCTGGCCGCCACGGCCCTGTGCGAACTCCTCTCCCCTGTCGCCGCGTTGTGGGCGTGCGGAGTCATCGGCGGCATCGGCGCCGCCGTGGTCGCCACCCGCCCGCCCGCCGGCTGGCCGCCGGCCGAGCGGCGCGAGGTCCACTGGAGCGGACCTCTGCGCTCGCGCGGCCTGCTGGTCCTGCTCGCCGCGATGCTCTGCCTCGGCGTCAACCTCGGCGCCTTCAACGTCCTGGCCATCGCGCTCGCCGACCGCACCGGGACCGGGTGGCTGACCGGGCTGCTGCCCGCCGCGCTGTCCGTCGGCAGCCTGCTGGGCGGGATCGCCTACACCTGTTCCCCCTGGCCGCTCTCCCCTCAGCGCCAACTGCTCGCCGCGGCCGGCGGGTACGCGCTGTCGTTCACGCCGATGCTGTTCGCCACCGCTCCGCTCGCCGCCCTCGCCTTCGCCGTCGCACCCGGCCTCTACCTCTCCCCGCTGCTCGCCACCGCCTTCGCACTCTGCGACCGGCTGGCGCCCAGGGGCACCGCCACCGAGGCCGCGGCCTGGCTGGTCGCGGTCGTCGGCGTCGGCCAGGCCCTCGGCACCGCCGTCGCCGGCCGCCTCGCCGAACACGGCACCACCCCCGTCGCCACCCTGACGGCGTTCGCCGCCGTCCTGGCCGCGGCCGTCCTCCTTCCCCGCACCGACCTGCTCAACCCCCGCCCCACCACCTCTCAGGAGACCAGCACGTGACCACCAGCACCACCGCCGCCGCCCGTATCCGCATCGTCTGGGACTGGAACGGCACCGTCCGCGACGACCTCGGCGATCACGTCGCCGCGCTCAACGCCACGCTGCCCGCCCTCGGCGGCCGTCCGATCGACGTCGACACCTACCGCTCCCAGCACCGGGTGCCGATCCGCAGCTTCTACGACCACCTCCTCGGCCGGCCGATCTCCGACGCCGAGTGGATCAGCAACGACGCCGCCTTCCTCGCCGTGCTCCACCAGCGCCCGGTCCAGCTGCGTGCGGGCGTCAGGCAGGTCATGCTGAGCCTGCGCGCCCGCGGCATCCGCCAGTCCCTGCTCTCCCTCGCCCCGCACGAGCGGCTGCTCCACGAAGTGGAGCAGGTCGGCATCGCCGGGCTGATGGACCGCATCGACGGCCGCGTCGGCCCCTCGGTCTCCACCAAGGCACCGGCGCTCGCCTCCCACCTCGCCGCCCTCGGCCCCGGCATCGACCCGGCCAGCGTCATCGTGATCGGCGACAGCGCCGACGACGCGGTCGCCGCCCGCGCGGTCGGCGCGATCCCCGTGCTGCACACCGGCGGCCTGCACTGCCCCCAGCGCCTGGCCACCGACGGCGCCCCCCTGGTGGACACCCTGGCCGAAGCCGTCGAGGTCGGCCTCGCCGCCGTCGCGGCCCGCGCGTCGGCCACGCTGTGAACCGGCCCTCCGACACGCCCGCACCGACCGATCCGACGACGATCGGCACCGCGATGGTGCTCCGGGAGTTCGACATCGCTCACCCCAGGGACATACCCGGTGGGCGCGACGACGAGGGAAACCTGCTCGGCAGCTCGGCCTCCGAGGTCCTCCGGGCAGCGCGCCGCCTCGACCACGTCCAGCAGAACATGGTCGCCAGCGCCCGCAGCATCCGCGGCGACGTACAGCGCGTCATCGACGGCCTCGACACCGACATGCCGCTGACCACCGGCGTGCTCGGCACCAGCGCCCACACGCTCGACCTCCTGTGCGCCCGCCGCGCCGAAATCCACCAGCGCCTCGATCGCCTCATCGGGCTGCACAAGCTGCTGGCCGCCCAGACGCCGGCCGGGCCCGCCACGCCGGAGCGGGCGCCGCAGCGGCAACGCGCGACCGAGCCGCCCCGGCCGGTGAAGCTGAGTCCCTCCCAGCGCCTGGCCCTCGACGCCGTCGCCCACGGCGAAGTCACCGTACGGTCGAGCGGCATGCGGCACGGCGAGCAGATCATCAGCCCGGGTATGCGCGTCAGCACCGTGTCGGTCAACTGGCTGATCGACCGCAAGCTGGTCGGGCACGACATGAGCCGGTCCCTGTTTGTGGGACGAAAGCTTCGGCTGACGCCCGCAGGTGCCCGGGTGCACGCCTCCCTCGCCGGGAGCCCCGGCACCGAGGCGGCATCCCCCACCGCCGCGACGCCGGACCCGACCCCGGCACCGGCACCGGCGGACAGCATCCACCTGCCCCGCACGGTGAAGGCGGCACGATGACCACCGTCAGGTCGGCCACGGGCCCAGCCCCCGCCAAGCTGGTCGACGGTGCTCCGGCGAACGCCGGGCACCTGCTCGTCCTGGAGCGCCTGGGCATGGACACCTACGGCCTGGCCGACCGGCACACCGAGGCGGGCGAGCTGCGAAGCCCCGCCCTGCTGCTGGCCCGGCAGGCGGAGCGGGTCGACGACGCCGACCAGGAACTGCGCCGCCACGCCTCCGCCGCGGCCCAGGAGCCCACCGTCCGCCGGACGCCGCACCGATGACCGACACCACCGACGCCGACTTCGGCCTCGCCGGCCTCGACCCCGCCACCGCCGACGACGCCGTCGGCGCCCGCATCCTGCACCACAGCGGTGCCAACTACGCGGTGGAGCACGCCCAGGGCCTGCGCACCAGCGCTGTCTTGGGCGCGGTCGACGGCCGCCACATCGCCGCCGTCATCACCCGCAACCAGCGCGCCGGCACCTACACCGTCCGCCTGCACCACACCGGCGACAGTGCCGACGCCCGCACGTGGCTGGCCGCCCAGGCGGCACGGGCGAACGCCTCCGCGACACCGACTGCGGCCCGCCGCGCCGCCGCCACCGCGCGCAGCACCCGCACCACCCCAACCGGCCCCGGCCCGGCCGCCGACTCCGCCGCCTTCGCGCCCGCAGGCCGATCCGCAGTTCGGCACCACTGACCCAGGAGACTCCATCGCCCTCACCGCAAGATCCGCCCTCGGCTTCACGTACGATCTGGAGCCCACCGACGAGGAGAGCGAGGAAGTCCTTTCGCTCCTCGTCAGCCGCCAGAGTGCGTTCATGGTCCTCGCCGCGCAGCACCGGGCCGACCCGTCCACCGGGCTGCGCACCAGCTATGTGATCGCCTTCGACAGGTCCGCCATCTACGGCGTCCCCGGTGAGCCCGACATCGTCGCCGTCCACCTGGAGCGTGACGACACCGCCGGCACCATCCGGGCTGCCATGGAGACCGAGGCGCTGGTGCCGCTCGCTGAGCGCTGGCTCATCTCCCGGGGCGCAGACCCCGAGCAACTCGCCCAGACCGCGATGCCCATCCGCCCCGCCGACCCACTCACCCGGCAGATCGAGGAGTTCCTGCGTTCCTCCGGTGACCGGTTCACCGTACGCAGCAGCTACACGGACGAGGGCGAGCCGTACGAGATCTGGGTCATCGCGCAGGACACCGCCCCCTCCCCCCTTGAGGCTCCGGTGCGGGTCTGGCACAACCGGCGGCAGGTCGGCGACGACACGTACACCCTGCGCGAGGGCGGCTTCGCCGACCTCGATGCCGCGTACGCGTGGACCCGGGACACCAGCGCCCCGCTTCCGCCCGTCACCTCGCCGAGCGCCCGCGCCGCCGCCGCCCGCCAGAGCACCGTCCCGGCCACCGGCAGGCCACGCCTCAACCCGACGTCAGCTCAGCCGCCGCCCGGTCCCGGGCGTCCCCGCTCCCGTTGATTCCCTCCCCGACCACGTCACCCAGGGCCACCTTGACCGCGACATCGCGCATCCACGTCCAGCCCGTCTACCTGGCCACCTCCGTCACCACGCCCATGCCCCACCACGGCTGGATGCAGCAGACGACACCGACGGCTGCCGAGCTTCCTGAAGACCGGCGCTCGGCGGCCGGCCCGCGTTTCGCCCACCCCGTACGGCTGCGCCAGGCCGCCGCCACGACCGGCCCAGTCCCGGGCACCACCAGCCCGTCCAGGAGCCGCCGATGAACGACACCACCTCCAGCGGAGCAGCCGGAGCACAACAAGCAGACCGCGAGCCAGCGTTGGTCGCCTTCGCCCAAGGCCTCGCGCCTCGCCTGCCCGGCGAGTGGGCCGCCGATATCATGGATCTGTCGACCACCGCCGCCCGCACCGCGCTCCACGGCCGGCTCTGGGACCTCGCCCACGCCGACTGGGCGCTGGGCGAGATCAGGTACACCAGCGCCGGGGTCCTACGCGGTCCGGCGGGCCGCGAACTACTGGTGCTGCCCCGTCCCTTCCCCCGCACCGGGCAGTACATCGTCGCCCCGCTCCTGCCGACAGTGTTCGGCCGCACGACGGACGACGTCGAGCGCCTCTCCCCGCACGGCATCACCGTCTCCCCCGATCCGGCCCGCGCCGCAGCGGCGGTGACCAGCCGGCTTCTTCCCCGCTACGACCGGGCGCTCCGCAGCGCCCTGCCGGACTTCTCTTCGCCTAACGAACTGCAGCCCTGGGGTGGCCCGTTGTCCCTCTCGGACCGCGATCCGGCCGTGCTGCGCGCCTCCGTCCTCAACGTGCTCGCCGTTGCCGAGTTCAGCGTGGACGACACGGCCGGTCTGGCAGAGGTCCTCCCCGGGGCCAGCGAGTACGTCTCCGGCTATGCCAGGGCACCGCTGGTCCACGCCGTGACAGTGCAGGCACTGCTCTCCACTGCGGGACTTGGCAGAGCCTCCCTCCTCGACCCCGACACTCCGCTGCACCTTCGGAACCTGTCCGCCCGCCCCCTGTCCGAACAGCACCGCCTGCTGCGGCAGACCGCCGTACGCCTCGCCGAACCGCCAGCCACCCCACGGTCGTCAGCTGCCCGTGTCCGCTCCGCCGCTCCTCCGCTGGCCGGCCCGGTCCGGCTGGCGCCATCGCCCCCGCCACCAATCGTGTTGCGCGGCGCCGCGCCGACGCGCTGAGCTCCTGCCTCTTCGACCCGTCCCTGGGAGACCACCATCCCCTCTTCTCCGGCTCCCGGCACCGGTGTCGGCCTCGACATCTACTCGTACGGGCGCGCCGTGGCCCGTGAGGCCCTTCACGACGCCCATGTGCTGGCCGGGCGCGTGCCCATCCTCGACCAGCTCGCAGCCTCGGCCGCCCACCGCACCGAGCACGCCCCGCACCTGGCCGCCGCCGCCCTCTCGGACGCGGCGTACCTGCTCGCGCACGCCGTGGACCCCAGCATCGAGCACGCGCTCGAATGGCGTGTCCCTCGCATCCTCGCGAACCTGGACCACGCTCCCGCGCAGGTGCGCGACAGCGTCTTCGCCAAGGCCAAGCGGGCGGCCGACCACGTCCCCGCCCTGCCGCACGCCAATGGGCGCTCGCCGGCCCCGCTGACCGGCCCGGCCCTCTCCTGGCCGGCCGACGACGCCCTGCGCGAGCAACTCGTCTACGCCGTCCACACCGGCCTGCGACTCGCGGAGATGCGGTACACCGGAACCGAGGTGAGTGACGACCGGTGGAAGCCCGGCACCATGTCGCTTCCCGAAGCCCTGCACGGCGTCAGCGCCGAGGCCTGCCGGCTTTCCGACCTCGTCCAGGTGGCCCACGCCGTCGCCCGCGGCAACGAACTGCCGATCGGCGCAGGCCCGTTGGACGAACGGATCCCCTCCTACATGGCCCACGTCGTGCGGCTGGAGCCCATCACCCAGGCCGACACCCTGTCCGTGGCCCGCATGGACTTCGCCACCCGCAGCCTGGAGGAAGCAGTCGGCGGGTCCGGCCAGGCCCTGTCGGCCCGCGCGGTGGCCGCACGCCCCACTCAGGACCACGCGCCCGTCGGCCACGCTCCGGAGCCCGGCGTCACGAGCACCGGCATCGCCCCGGGGAACCGGAGAGCCCTGCGGTGACCTCCGACCCCCGCTCCCGGCTGGTCGGCATCGCGCCGCCCTACCTCGCTGGCGGCCCGGCCGACTACCAGGAGGTGCTGCACCTCCTGCGCCGCGACCACGGCTGGTTCGTCACCACCCACGGCCACGGCGTGCGGGCCCTCAGCCCGTGCGGCCGGGTGAAGATCCACGAGGCCCGCTGGTCCACCAACGGGCCGGCGCTGATCCTGAGCGAGGAGGCTCCGGACAGCAGCCTCCTCTGGTACGCGACCATCAGCAGCCACACCCCGGTCGAGTTCGTCCTGCCCGCTGTCGCCGTCCTCGCCACCACGCTCCAAGCGGCCCCCCAGGCACCCCACAGCCCGCCGAACGGCGACGCCGAAGTCGACTTCGAACGCTGGTCCCCCGCCCCGGGGTGGACGGTCACCTTCTCCGGCGAGGACTACCAGGTGCACGACCCGCCCGACACCCTGGCCAGCTTCGTCCTGCGCCGGCCCGGCCCGGGCGAGAGCAGCTTCCCGCGCCAACAGGAGCCCGGCTACAGCTTCTTCGGCGGCCCCGAGGACAGCCCCCACCACTGGAGCGCCGAGTTCTCACCCGGTTCCCCGCCCGCGGTAGTGGCCGCGATGTACCGCGCCGTCGCCGACCCCGCACCCGTGGTGCGCCGCCCGGTCGAGGTCCCGCCGTTCCACTGGCCCCACGCCACGATCGTCCCGCTCGCCGCCCCCGCACCGGCCCGCAGGATCGCCGCCGCCACGCGCACCACCACCGTCCTGCCCGCGCCGGCCCAAGCCCCAGCCGCCCGGCCCGAGGCCATCCGGACCCCGCGAACACCTAGGAGAACACCCTGACTTCGTCCTTCCCCGGCACCGACGCGCCCAACGACCCGGACACCTGGCGCGAGTACTTCGTCTCTCCTCGCTACCTCACCCCCGGTGCTGGCATGCCCGACACCGCCATCGGCCGCCTCGCCAACGCCCGCTGGCTCATGGGCGACGACCCCGTGGCCAACGTGTACCTCGCCTCGCCGGACCTTCGGATCCGGGTCGGCTTCCTCCCCGAGACTCCTGGCCCGCTGTGGAAGGCCACGGCCTCCCCCGACCCCTTCCACGGCGCACCGGCCTGGATCGTCACCATGGACGACAACACCCCCGCCGAGATCATCGCCGACTTCGCCACCGACCTCGTCACCGCCCACGCCGAGGGCCCCAAGCACTACCTGGCCGACACCTACCCGACCGACCTCGACGAGACCCTCGCCGCGGCGGGCTGGCGCACCGTCGAGGACGAACGCCTCACCCACCTGCTGTGGCAGTCGCCCGACGGCTACGCCGAGGTCCACCACCTCCCAGGGGACCTGGACCCGAAGGACGAACTCGCCGGCACCAAGGCCCGCTGGGTGATCAACGGAGGCACCGACGCCGAACGCTGGTGGATCACCGCGTCCTCAGGAACACCGACCCGCCTGGTGTCCTCCCTGTACGCCGCCGTCGTCAACCCGGCCCCCGTCCGCCGTTACGGCGCCGACCTGCGCACCCTGCCCGGACAGGCCACCGTCAAGCCGGTAGCCCCGGTCCGCGGCAACTCCCGTGCCCTGGCCGCACACGCGGCAAGCGCCCTCATCCGCTCCGCCCAACCCGCCAACACCGCCTCTCCGGTGCCGACGGCCTCCCCCGGCACGGAACGCCGGACGTTCTCCCGATAGCTCCCCACCCGCACACCCACGTCATCATGTTGCGCCCCTAGCCCGAGCTGTCCGGTCTTGATGGAGATGGCGAAGGGCCAGGTCAAATCGGAGAACTACCATCCGGGCTGTGCTGTAGCGCGTACGTCCGCTGCCGGATCAGATCGGTCACGACGTATCGGTGCTGGCCGCAGCTGCGGGCGGCGGCCTCGACGGCGGGCAGCAGTCGGCGCTCCGCATAGATGACGACGCCGTCCTCCGCGTACCAGCGGACGTCGCGATCGGCGAGGCGGGCAGAAACGAGCCGAGCCGCACGGCACTGCCATCCCGTGGCGCTGGTGGCGAGGAGGTGATCGGCCACCTCCCCGGGTGAGTGCTCCGGCGCACCCGTGTCGTACCCCTCGCGCAACCCGAGCCCGACGACTACCTCGCCGTTCCCTTGACCGGTACCCCGGGTCCATCCGGTGGCCGCGACCAGCCGGTGCACAGCGGCATCGCACACCGACGTGTCCGGCGTGCCGTACGTACGGCTCGGGTCCCGGTACAACACCACCTCGTCCACCGGCTCGTCGGCGGTCCCAGGCAGGAAGGCCGCGACCGGCCACGTGCGAGCCAGGTCGGTGAGCACGTGCCGGACCCACTGGATCGACACTGCGGTTGGCAGGTGCACCGGTTGCGTCCAAGCGCCCTCCGCGGAGGCCACCTCGATGTAACGCGTCGTCATGGGATGACTGTGCAGCAGATGAAGGGGCCTCGACCTGCGGTTCCGACTTTCCCGTTCATAATCTTCCCCGAGCCTCCGCCGGGTTCATAGACAGGGCGGCTCCGGCCCGGCCTGGGGGCACTTGTCGTGCCCAGCGCTCTTGTTCGCCTCCGGCAGAGGCCGCAAACTACGCAAACAGACCATCGGCAAGCGACCATGAACGCCTTCGACAGGAAGGTGTTCCTCATGACCGTCGCGGTCACCGCCCCCACCGTCCCCGGGCTCGTGCAGGGCGGTCCCTTCGAGCATCGGAAGTGGCTGACTGGCGAGGGCAGCGCCTACCTGATCAGCGACTTCCTGGCCCTCCATCAGTGGAGTTGGGTCGTCGACCCGCGCGGCAGCATCCATGCCGCGTCGCCCGACACGCGCGTCTACCTCGGCTATGCCCCCGACGATCCGACGGTGGACACCTGGACGATCGCGGTCACCGGCACCACCCGCGATCCCGGCTGGAAGGCCGTCTTCGATCGCCATGCGCCGGTCGAGCTGGTCCTCGACCTGCTGACCGCAATGTACACCCGCACCACCCGCTGAACCGGAAGGCTTAGCCATCACCACCGGCACCAACACCAGCGAATCCGACATCACCCGGCACCTCACGTCCGCGCAGTACCTCGCCATCGCCGGAACCGTCTCCACCGCCGTCTCCGCCGTGATCTGCGCGGGTCTCCACGAACCACTGGTCGCCCTCGCGATGCTCCTGACCTGCCTCCAGCAGATCGCTCTCCAGATGAAGCTTCAGCGCCTCCACCGCGCCACGGTCACGGCCTTCGCCACCGGCCGCATTCCCCGCCAGCGCGACAAGTCCAGCTGATCACCGCACCCGCTCCACCCTTCACCAGGAGGCAGCCCATGAAGACCCCCGCGCCAGCCCAGGGCGACCACCGTCTACGCCTGGTCGTCCGCGGCCTGCTGGCCACCGGCATCGTCAGCGCCGGCGGATTCGGCGCGCTCAGCGCCTACAACGCCCTCGCCCACCACGCCGTCGACAGTGGTTCCCTCATCCTCTGCGGCTCCTTCACCATCTTCACGCTCGGAGTCGCCCGGTCCTTGGACGACCTCACCGACGCCGACGTCCTGACCGTGCTGCGCGCCGCCCCGCTGCCGTGCAGCCCGGAGTCCGTGGCCCGTGACCTGGGCCGCCGGCCCGGCCCCGTGCAGCTCAGCCTGGCCCGGCTGGAGCGGGAGGGGCGGATCGTCGCCATCGACGCTGCGGGCACAACGGTCCACTACCGCGCCCGCTGAGCACCTGTCCGCCCCGTCCGAGAACGCCACTGCCCCCTTCCCCGCGCCGGGGAAGGGGGCAGCGTGCTGTCGGCCTGCGTACGCCCTACAAGGACATCCGCCGATCCGGGTCGGTCGCCGCGCGACCTAGGACAGGTACGTGCCGCGGAACAGGCCGTCGAAGCCCAGGCCTTGGTACATCTCCTCGAAGGAGTCCCACGTGCGCTCCTCGAAGTCGTCGCGGGCCTCGACGACGTCGCTCGCCTCCAGGTCGGTCTCGCGCCATTCGTGGGCGCACCGGCAGCGCACGAAGACCAGGTTCGGGTGCACGTGGATCAGGAGCCAGTCGCGGGTCGCCTGGCACTGGGCGCAGGAGATGAGCATGCCGCGCGGGCTCAGGGGGTTGGGGTGCGGGACGGCGAGCGTGCTCGGGACGGGGTCAGCCGGCTGCGGCTCTTGGCCGTAGCGGAAGTTGGTGAAGTTGGGCCGGTTGTCGTCGCCGCGGTCGAACAGGCTCATGGAGCCCCCCTCGCTCTCGTGATGTATGGGATAGAACATCCAACATTGAGAACTTTGTTCCACTTTGTCCGATTTGCACATGTTGGCTCGGTCACGTTCCGGCGCGCGCCGACGTGGAGCTGGCCGGTACCAGCGCAGTCGACTTGCGCTGCCCTGAGGGCTCACCCCCGCTACGACGAAGGCCGGGTCCGGTGCGCGCCGGACCCGGCCTTCGGGTTGGGTCAGTCGACGGCGATGTCGAGGTGGTGGGTGGCGTCGGCGAGGTGCTGGAGGCAGCGCTCGGCGTCCAGGGCCTGCACCGCGACGGAACCGACCAGGGCGAGGAGCGGGTCTCCGGCTTCGACGCTGTGGCCGGTCTCCTCGAAGTACGGCGCGGGCCCGAGGTGCTTGCGGGCACGGCGACGGGCGTGGTCACGCCGAGGTCGGTGACGCACTCGACCGAGATCTCCGGCCCGTCCAGGTACTCCTCGACGAGGACACGGAAGCCGTCGTCGGCGTGGGCGGCCCGGGTGTAGGCGTCGGCGAGGTCGGTGGAGTCGCCGACCCGGCGCATCCCGATGCCGCCCGCCCCGGCGGCCGGCTTGACGACGACGGGGTACCCGATGCGCTTGGCGGCGGCGAGGGCCTGGTCGAGGGAGTCGACGCGGGTGCCGGCTGCGGAGGGGACGCCGGCGGCGGCGAAGGCCGTGCTCCTGGCGGCGCTGTTCCTGCATGTGGCAGCGGTGGCCTCGGAGTTGCCAAAGGTGCTGAAGGCGGCGGCGAGGCGGGCGGTGCTGTGCTGGGCGTCGTCGTCCCAGGTGAGCGCTCTGGTGATGCGGTGGCGGGTGGCGAGGTGCTCGGCGGCGGCCAGGGCCTGGTCCGGGTCGCGGGTGTCGGTGACCTCGTGGTCGGCGATGTAGGGCAGTTGCCAGGCCGGCTCGTCCTGGGCGAAGAGGATGACGCGGTGGTGCTCGGCGATCTACTCCAGCGCGTGGCGGCGGTGCTGCTCGGTGCCCGAAGAGACGAGCAGGATGGTCGGGGTGGTGCTGGTCAGGGTCTCTCCGTGGGTCGGTCGGTGGGCGGCCCGGCCCGGTGAGGGCGCGGTGGGCAACAGGCCGGGTGGGCGGTCAGCGGGTGGGCCGGTGCCGGACGGGTGGCGGTGCTGCGGTCGTGGCCGGAGCTGCGGGTGGCGGCTGGGCGGGGAGGTTGCTCGCGCGGGCGAGGGCGGCCTTCATCTGCTGGTCCCGGTCGGAGGCGGGGGTGCCGATCCTGCGCGTGAAGTGCTTGATCAGTGCGGGAAGCGGGCCGTGCGCGAGCCACTGGGCGAAGGGCCAGGCCTCCTGGTTGCGCAGGTTCTCGGCGCGGCGCAGTGCGGGCCCGAGTTCTTCGGGAGGTCCGGTGAGGACGGCTTGCGCGGCGAGCGAGCCGTCCTGGATCTCCTGGAGGTAGGCGAGCGCTTCCTCGACGGTGTGGAGGCGTCGCAGGTCGGGCCCGACGAGCGGGTCGAGGTGGTCTTCGATGCGGGTGGCGGATCGGATGCCACCAGCGACGTACGGCCCGGTGTCGAGGAGCACCTCGATGTGCCACCAGGCCCTGCGGTTGCGGTCGTGCTCGGATTCGAAGTCCTGAACGCTTCGGTCGCGATCGTCGGACCATGGGTGGTCCCCGACCAGGGCGTCGCTCAGGTCCTGGAGGCCGAGCACGGCTTCGGTCGCGGCCTGCGAGCGGGCTTTCCAGAGCGCCTGCCGGTAGGGCGGGGCGATGGTGCCGATGATCTCGGTCGCCATGGTGGCCGTGTCCGTCTCCTTCGCGAAGCTGACCGGCGTGGTCTTCGGTTCGCCCATGAGGTGGTGGGCGTCGTCGGGGCGGGCCGCGCCGACGAGGAGCGGGGTGTCCGCGCCCGGCCGGATCGCGAGCAGGTGCTCACCGGCGGGGCCGGTGAGGGCGAGGGCGGTGTGCGGAGGGGTGGTGCTGGTGAAGCCGGGCCAGGACCAGGACCAGGCCCGGTCGTTCAGGTCGGCGAGGTCCCGGCCGGGGTGGAGGGGCAGGTGCCGGACCGACCAGCCGGGCAGCTGGTTGGCCAGGCTCTCGGCGAGCGGCGAGGTGACGGGGTCTGCCGGTCGGTCCGGGAGGGCGTTGCCGTGCTCGTCGAAGTACACACGCACGAGCCGTCCGGCCTCGGGGTGCGAGCCGGTCAGCTCGAAATGGGCTTCGGTACTCGCCCACCGGCCTTCGGGGGTACCGGATCTGATGCCGTAGACCAGTTCCCAGCGCCGGTGGGTATCGGGGTGATGGGCGCGCGGGTCCTCGAAGGTCGCGAAGTCCTCGGGAGTCAGGTCGGCGTGGTCGATGTAGGCGGTCGGGTCGTGGGGCACGGTGTTCTCCGGATCAGGCGGCCATCAGGGGCTGGTCGGTGCCGTGGGGGTGTTCCCAGGAGGTGCGGTGGGTTCGTAGTCCGCGAAAGCAGGCGAAGGTGCCGGCCGAGACGAGGACTCCGGCCGCTGCGACCAGCAGGTCCAGGTGGCCGGTGGGCACAGGGCGACCAGGAGCCCGGCGAGCGGGAGCGGGTCGAGGACGAGCAGCACGGTGGTGGCGAGGGTGGCGCCGAAGGCTCTGGCGGGGATGAGGCGGGCGCGGGCGGTGCGCAGGACGACGGTCACCGCGCCCTCGCCGGCCGTCAGCAGTCCGACGGCGGCGGCGTAGAGGGGGAGGTTGGGCGCCAGGACGCTGGCGAGGGTGGCAACGCACACGACGGCGGCCGCGGCGATGCCGACGGTGGACAGGCCGAAGCGGTCGATGGCTCGGCGGGCGGCGGCGACGGCCAGTGAGAAGGCGGCGGCGATGGTCCACACGGTGCCGACAGCGGTGGTGCAGGTCCGGGTGACGCCCGGCCAGCGCGGGAGTTCGACTCAGGGTGCCCAGGCCGGTGGCGAGGTGGGCCAGCGGGTGGCCGGCGACGGGGTCGGTGCCGCTGGTGGCCGGTGGGCGGGCGGGGCAAGGGCGGTCTCCTGCGTGGGGGCTGCGAAGTGGGGTTGGTTCGGCCGCCGACGGAGCCCTGGTGGCGTCCGTCGGCGGCCGGGTCAGCGGCGCTGCCGCGAGGGGGCAGCGGGTACGGCGGGAGTGGGCGGGGTCACCGTGTCGGCGCTCCGGTACGGTCTGCCGGCGGCCGGGTGGGACAGCTTCGCGAGGTGCCGCACACGCCACGTCAGCACCGCGGTGACCGACCCGGCGGTGTCCAGCTCCCGCCACGAGCGGGCGCGCTCCAGCAGGGTGTCGGGGTCGTGCCCGGCGGCTTCCGCCTCGGCGAGGGCGGCGGCCAGGGCGTCGAACTCCGGCTCGGCGAGCATCCGCCGACCGCCCTCGCCCGGTACTGCCCGCCGCACGGCCTGCTCGTGGCGTTCGCGCACCGCGGCGGGGAGCTGCCGGCCGCGCTCGCGCAGGGCGGCCAGCGGCTGGCGGGCAGCCTGCCGGTAGGCCGCCCGCAGGTTGTCGGCCGCCGTGCGGGCGGCGGCGGCCTGCTGCAGGTGGCCCTGCTTGGCGTGCCAGCGACCGGCCGCGATGACGAGCAGGATCAGCGCCGCCAGCGCGCCCGCGGCGGCGGCGGCGTCCGGGCCCCGGTTGGTGGTATAGCCACCGGACAGCACCTCGCGGGCAGCGGCCCGTACGGAGCGGGAGTCGGCGTTCGCGGCCCGCACGTGCGAGCGCGAGGCCCGCTCGTAGGCGCGGGCCGCGGCCAGCAGCTCGGCCTTGTGTGCGGGCAGGGCCGTGGCCGCCAGGGCGTCGAGCACCTCCCCGGTCGCCTCGACCACCCCGGCTGCGGCCTCGGGCCCGCCGTCCAGGAGGCCGATGGCCTCCAGGGCCGTGTCCGCGGCCCGCAGCCGCGCGGTGGCTGCCGGAGAGCGGCGGCCAGTCGGCCTTCGGCCGCCACCGTCCCGTGTCGTCCCACCGGGCTTCTCCCTGCGTTCCGGGACCGGAGCGCCGAGGCGGTGGCGGATCTTGGGCAGGGTCAGGTCGGGGGCGAGTTTGTACCCGCCGAACCACACCGGCTCGCCGCTGGCGTCCCGCTCGCCGACGACGGCAACGCTGTAGCCGAGGGTGTCGCCGGACGGGCCCACCTTGCGGTTGACCAGCACACCGGCGGTCTCCAGCCGGGCGAAGAACTCGGCCTCGCTGCCGGCACCGGCGAGGGCCTGGCGGACCGCGTCGCGCAGCTGCTGCCGGCTCGTGTCCGCCTCGCCGAGACGCTGGGCCTTGTGCTTCTCCCGGTTGGTGGGCTCCTTCGCGGCCGTGCCGTCACCAGCGTTGAGCTCGCGCAGCCCCCACTCCCGTTCGATCTTTCGGCATTCGGCCTGGGCCCGGCGGAAGTCGTACTCGATGTCCGCCTTCCGCAGGTCGCCTCGCACGATGGTGGCGGCGATGTGGATGTGGTCCTCGGCGTGTCGCACGGCGACCCACCGGCAGCCGTCCGGGTCGCCCTCCTCCGCGATGCCGGTGGCCGCGACCACCCGGCGCGCCACCACCGCCCACTCCTCGTCGCTGAGCAGCCGGTCTTCGGGAGCCGTACGGACCGAGCAGTGCCATACGGGCTTCTTCAACCGGCGCCGGGGACCGCGCTGGTCCACCCGCAGGTCGAGGGCCGTCTGGAGCTGCTTGATCGTGGCGCCCGGGTCACGCCCCGGGTCCGGGGCGAAGCCGTCCCAGGAGGCAACGAGGTGCGGGTCGGTGTGCTCGTCCCTGCGCCCGGGGCCGTAGAGGTACGCCAGCAGACCGTACGTCCGGTCCCCACGGGAGATGTTCGGGTTCAGTGCTTCTTCCGCTGCTTGAGGAGACCGGCCGCCGTGGAGTCGACGGTGGCGATGGCATGGCGGACCGCGCTCAGCGCCTCGGCCAGGTCCGCCGGGTGCGGGAGACCGCCGGAGTTCAGCTCCCGAGCGATCTGGTTGATGTTGTTGCCGACGCGGGCGGTCTGCCGGCGCGCTGCGGCGAGTTCGTCGAGCGCACGGTCGAGTCGGTCGTCGGCGTCGAGCGCAGCGTCATGTCGTGCTGCGGCGCTGAGCGCGGCGGTGGCGATGAAGCGCGCGACGGTCAGGGAACGCGCGTCGGCGGCGTGCTGGATCTGCGCTTCTTCGTCGGAGCTGACGCGGATCGTCAGCTTGCGCTGACGCTGCTGCGGCTCGTGGTAGCGGCGGCGAGGACGTCGCGCAACGGTCGGTTCGTCGGCGGACTCGGCGGTGATCATCTGTTCCTGTCGGTTGTCCTGCCCGTCGCTGCGAGCGCCCCCGCTCGACGAACACGGCCTTCCCCGACCCCTGGCCGGGGAAGGAGCCCCTGGACCGTCCGATAGGACGGTCCAGGGAGATAGCTCGCTCCGCCGTAGGTGGCAACGCGCCTGGGCTCCAGGGCGGTTGGCGGCGGACGGAGGCAAGGCTCGGTCGACGCCGCGGGTCGGGAGTACGGGCGGTCAGAAGCTTCTCCGCCTGCTCGCCGCTGAGGGTCTCGACCGGTCCGCCGGCGGACCGTCGGACCTCCCACCGGCCGTCGCCCAGCAACCGAGCGCGGTGGATGTGGTGGTGTCGGACCAGAACGGCCATGAAGTCGGCAACCAGATCGCGGTCCGCCAGCACGGTGGTGCTCATGTAGAAGCTCCGTTGGGTGAGTTGAGAGACGAAGAAGAGAGTGCGCGGTCACCGGTGCGGTGGCGGTGGCTTGTCGGTCCGCAGAGCGGCCAGGATCTCCGGGATCCGGTCGTTCGACACGCTGAGCCCCTGGCTGCGGATTCCATCGCCAACAACCTTGCGGGTGATCCGCCCGGCCTCTGCAGCAGCCCGGCGGCCAGCCTTCAGAAGTGCCGGGTCCAGGTCGCTGCCCGGACCACCGGGACGGACCGACCGACCACCGTCCGGACCAGCGTCCGGACCAGCACCACCCGGACCGCCACCCGGACCACCGTCCGGACCACCCGGACGGACCGACCGACCACCGTCCGGACCCGCGTCCGGACCAGCACCACCCGGACCACCGTCCGGACCACCCGGACGGACCGACCGACCACCGTCCGGACCACCCGAGCTGTCCTGGCTCCGGCGCAGAATCCGTGCAGCAAATCTGGCTCGCCAGCGCGAGCCCCGACGGTAGGTGGCCAACTTCTCGTCAACGCTCCTCCGATCTTCCGCCCGGTTGGCGACCGTGAGTTCCGCTCTGCTCGTACGAGACGTGGTGAACGCGCGGGCTTCTCGGTCGGCCACCGTCCGTTTGCCGAGCGAGGGCCCGCGGTCGGGCACCTCGTCTCGGCTCAGTAGGACGGTGCCCGGGGCCTGGTCGGCGGTTTGGAGGCCGTCGCCCAGGTTGTCCTGGGCTGTCTCGTGGCGGGTGACGATGATGCCGAGGTGGACCGCCCCGGCGAGCGCGATCGGGGCGATCGTGCTCAAGGACCCGACGGCGAGGTCTCCGAGGTGCAGTTCTCCGAGGGCGCCGGCCGTCTGCTCGTTGAGGCGGATCGCGTGCAGGGCGTTGGCCCAGACGCTGGTTCCGGTGGCGCCGGCGAAGAGGGACCAGGCGTAGGCCCGGGCGGTCCAGGGCGCTTCGCGCAGCAGGACGAGAGCGCGCACTCCGTAGGCGATGAATCCGTCGACGACCACCGGCCACGCGTAGCTGAGGTTTCCTCGGACGTGGATGGCCTGGGCCATCTGCTGGAGTGCGTCGTAGGAGAGGCCGAAGCCGGTCGCGCCGAGTGCCGCGATGGCGGCCATGTCCCATCGGGAGACCTTCGGGCGGCCTTGGGTCACGCGGCCACCGCCAGGGTGAGCACCGTGGTGTCCCGCAGTTCTTCGGCGAGGGCGATCTCCTCGCGTCGCATGGACGCCGGGATGACGTCGAGCTGCGTACGGGCCTGGCGTCGCCGCGCGGTGGCCGCCTTGTAGCCGATTCCCAGCAGGGCGGCCCAGGTGTCGCGTGGAATCCCGGCGTCGGTGGCGACGCGGACCACGGCTTTCTTCTCGGCCTCGGTCAGCCGAGGCCGGTGGGTGCCGAACAGGGTGGCGCGCACCCGGTCGAGGTCGACCTGCCGGCCTTCCCTGAAGGCGACGATCTGGCGGAGCTGTTCTTCGGTCCGGCCGCCACGGATGCCGTCCTGAACCCCGCATTCGATGGCGTCGGTCAGGCACTCGCGGCGCACCGGGCACCGCAGGCAAAGCGTGAGGGCTTCGCGGTGGGCGGTGGTGCGGCGGTCGGCGAAGAAGATGTCGGGGTCCTCGATCCCGGCGCAGGCGGCCTGGAGGCGCCAGCGGGGGCAGCCGCGGTCCAACTGGGTGTGGGCGGCTTCGAGTTCGGTGATGGTGGTCATTCGGGGGTGTCTCCGTCGCGCCGTGGTGGCGGGCGCGTGGGCAGGGCGTCTCCCGGGGGCGGCTCGGCCGGCCCCGCGCGGGATCGCGGGAAAGGTCAGAAGGAGGGGGCGCGGCGTCGGTCGGGGCCGGCGAGGACGGCCTTGTGACACATCTGGCGCAGGCGGCTGGCGGTGCGGTCGCCGAGGAGGCCGGAGAGTTCGCCGGGGGTGATGTTGCTGGTGAGGAGGGTCGGGAGCTGCTGCTCATACCGGTGGTTGATCAACCGGTAGGTGGTCTCCTCGGTGAACTCGCTCGCGCGGCCGGCGCCGAGGTCGTCCACCAGCAGCAGGGGCGTGCGCTCCAGTGCGCGCATCTCGCGCTCCGGGTCGGCTCCGGGACGCGGTCGCATCATGGCGGCCAGGCTCACCGCGGTGACCGCCTGCCAGCGCAGCCGGACGCCGGCGCCCAGCAGCGCCCGGATGGCTCCGTAGGCCTGGTGGGTCTTGCCCGTGCCGGTCTCGCCGAGCAGGAGCAGGGAGCGGGCGCGGGCGATGCCGAGTTGGCCCTCCGGGCCTCGGCGGGCGGCCTGCTTGACGTGCTCGACCCAGGCGAGGACCTGGGGGTCGTCGGCCACCGCGTCCTGGTACAGCGGCGGGATGCGGCTGGCCGCCAGTTCCAGCGCGTCCCGGTTCGGTTGCGGCACTGGGTGCTGCTCGGGCTGGCCGATCACCGCGGGGTCCACGCCCAGTCGGCTGAAGCGCTCGACGAGGCCCTGCAGCCCGGTGCCCGCACGGCGCGGGTCTCGGTCGCGGCCGGCCATCACAGGTCCCCGGCGTAGGCGGCGGCCCCGGCGGCCGGGTTGGTCCACGCCCGGTACGTGCTTCCCAGACGGGTACCGCGGGAGGTCAGCGCCTCCTGCACGAAGGACTCCAGGGCGCTGGGGCCCTTGGGGTTCGCCGCGAACAGCCGCAGGCCGGCACGCACCTGTTCCGGCCCATAGACACCGAGCAGCTGCTTGATCTCCCGGCCGAGGTGACCGCGGAACCGCTCGCTGGGCTGCTGCGGGCAGGAGCGGACGTACTCGGCCAGCAGGGCGTTGGCTCCGGTGGCGTGCGGGTGCATCGCGGCGACCTGCTCGACCGAAGGCTCCTGCACCGTGTCGGACTGGGCGGGCGCGGCGCAGCCGCCCCCCGGAGGGGTAGATCCAGGATCCGTGATCCTGGATCCGTTCATGGAGGGTGTCGTGGAGTCCGCAACACCGGGGTCCTGGTGGCCCAGCTCTCCGGTCTCGGAGCTGCTCCATCCGGCGGTCTCGGCGGTGTCCGTGGGACGCGGTTCGGGCTGCTCCTGAGGCTTCTTCCGGCTCCGCTTGGCCGGGGCCGGAGCGTCGATGTCGGCTTCCTGGGTCTGGTGCAGCGGGCACGGCGCCAGGCGGCTCGCGCTGGGCCTGTCGATTCGCTGGTGCTTGTTGAAGTTGATGACGTGCAGCAGTTCCTCGCCTTGGTCGGCCGGGTTGAGGTACCGGCACACCAGGTCGGCTTCGGCGAGCTGCCGCAGGTCGTCCTCGACACGGTCGGAGGTGTGGACGCCTCCGTCCCAGGACTTCTTGCGCTTCCAGATCAGGCCGCGGACGATCCCCGCGTCGTCGAGGTGGCGGCCCTTGTCGTCCACGTAGTTGAGCAGGTAGATGAAGGTCCGCTCGGCGGACAGGGAGACCTCGGCGAGCTTCGGGTCTCGGCTCATCTCGGGCTTGTGGGTGCGGATGCGCCCGTCGTGCGTGGCCACCGTTCAGCACCCGGCCTTGGCAAGTGCGCCGGCAACGGTGAGGTGGCCGGTGGCGAGGTCGAGATCGTGCTGGAGCCGCCAGTCGCACTGAGGCTGGTCGACGGCGACCCACCGCGCCACGGCTTCCTCGTGCTGCTGCGGCAGCGGGACGCCGGCGCCGTGGGCGTCGTAGGCCCGGGCCAGCCAGAGGTGGTCGGGCTCGGACACGCTGACGCGCACGACCTTCGCGTCCGGCGCGACGGCGCGGACGCTTCTCTCGATCGCTTGGGCAGTGCCCTCGGAGATCCGGGTGGACCGGCTCGGGGCGGCGGCTGCGAGTCCCGTCTCGGCCCCCTCTGTGCGTGGGGCTGTACGTGGGGTCGCGAACATGTAACACTTCCTCCTGCGCAAGTGGCGCCGGCCGAGCCTCCTACAGCAAGCCGGTGCACTGGTTTTGACATCGTGGCGCCCAGGAGTTCCCGCTCCCGGGCGCCACGTCGCGTTTTCACCATCGCCACTGCGGCAGCTTTCGGCCGCACACATTTCCGTGGCGCAGGAGTGACTCTATGTTTACTGCTGGGAATTCGTCAACGAATTCGATCTATCTACGCGGATAGAAACTCCGCTTTCCCGCCACACGGGAAACGGCCATGGGCTCTATTGGGCCAATTTCCCTCCAGGCGGGAAATGCGCAGACCAGACATGGCGCGAGCATGATCGAGAACGGGCTCTCCTGAGCCGCCTCTTCGCGGCCCGACCGGCCGCCGAGTAGGTCATCAGCGCCTCCCGACCTCGCCTCCTCCCCAAGGGGGCCGGAGTGGAGGGGCCCTGAAATGCAAATGGCAAGGAGATTGGACTCCTTGCCTGAAATAAATGCTTGACCGATTTGCCCGAACCGACGACCTTTTCTCTGCCTCAGTCCCCCATATGTCGATCCCCAGGCTTCTGACGAGACGGCGAATAGAACCGGTTCCCCGGTCCGGCGAACCCCTGCGCGGCTCGCACTCGACGGGCCGCGGGCCCGGGGCTCCACTCGCCCCGGGCCCGTCAACGTTCACCGCCGCACGGGCACTCCTCAGGCCGCGGGGGCGGGGCGCGAGGTGTACTCGCTCAGCGTCCGAGCCGTGCGGCAGGTGTGCTCGACCAGCCGCCCCAGGTCGGCTGGCCCGCCCGCCGGCCTGGCGAGCGCCACGGAGCCGACTGCCACGTCCCCCCACATGACCGGTGCCGCAATGGCCTCCCAGCCGGGCACCACCTCCTCCCGCCCGATCGCGTACCCGGTGCGCCGGACCTCCGCGAGCGAGGCCGCGAGGGCCCGGTCGCTCCGCAGCGCTCCGGGCGCGGCGTCGTCGGGCAGCTCCTCGTCGAAGACGAGCTGCTGCAGCGGTGCGGGAAGGTGGGCGAGGATGACCCTCCCGCTCGCCCCGGTGCGCAGGGATCGCGAGTGCGTGACCAGGGGGCGGGCGAAAACTCCGAGTTCGCCCGGGTCCATCCGGCCCCATGCGTAGTCGGTGCACAGTCGCCGCAGACCGCCGAACGGGGCAAGCGCGAAGAGCAGGGCGGCTGCGCCGGTACGCTCGTGGAGGTCGGCCAGGATTCCCTGGGTCGTCGCGGCGCCGGGTACGTGCGCCATGGCGTGAACGGCCGCCTTGATGATGGTCGGCCCCGGCCTGTACCGGCCGCGGCGGACCTGGTCGACGGCTCCGCCGGGCACGCCCGACTGGAGGATGCGGTGCACGGTGGAGTCCGGCATGCCGGTGGCGGCCGCGAGGTCGACGATGCCCTGGTCTCCGCCGCCGAGCCGTGTGAAGGCCTCCTGGAGGGCGAAGACCCGGCCGTGGCTCGTCACCGCGGCCGGGCGGGCCGCAGCGCCGGTCTGCACCGGCGATATGCGTGGCGTCATCGACTCCTGTGAAATACTCCGGTGTCGGTACTCATAACGAATCGGCCTGTCGGTGACCAGCGGTGTCGCACTCACCTGTGCCTCCAAAGGCAGCACCTGACCTGGTTGTTGCAGGTCAGGCGGGATGGGAGCCGGGACTGAGGGCCCGGCGGAGGTTGTCGGAAGGGGAGGCGCAGCCCTGTGGGATCTCAGCGTCTCGATGTCGCTGATCATACAACATGAGTTTTGGCATCGAACGTCCGTTAGGCTGTTCCCTGTGAGTTCATGTCTACCCAGCGCCCCCAGGAGTTGCTTCGGATGCCCGCTCGCCGGTTCGACGGACAGGTGCTCCGCGCCGCCCGTAGAGCTCTCGATCTCTCCCAGGAGGCGCTGGCGCGCTCGGAGGGCGTAGACGTCGACCAGTCCGCGGTCGTGGGCTGGGAGAAGGGCGGGTTCCCGTCGCCCGAACGGCTGCCCGCCATCGCGCGGGCGCTCGGGCAGCCGCTCGACTCCCTCTTCCCGCGGGAGGGCCTTCCGGACCTGGCCGACCTGAGGTGTGACGCCGGCTACGCGCAGCGGCAGACCGCGGCGTTGATCGGAACCAAATCAGCAACCCCCGTCAGCAACGCCGAGCGCGGCTTGCGGCGGCTCGCCACCGCCTTCGTCCCGCGCCTCGCCGAGGCCTACGGGGTGACCGAGGAACAGCTCCTGGCAGCGCAGGACCGGAGCTTCGGCGTCGCACCCGCCGCTTCGCCGGCCCCACGGACGCTCGCGCAGAAGCTCACCTACCTGCTGGAGAGGACTTTCCCTGCCGGCCGACCGACGGACGCCCAGATCGCGGAGGCCGTCAACAAGTACGCCGGCGTCGAGGTGGTCTCCGCCTCCGCCGTGGAGGCCCTGCGCACGGGTACGCCTCCGCCTGCGGAGGTGCTCGCCGGACTCGCCGCCGGCGTGGTCCTGGAGGGCTTGGCCGACTTCTTCGGAGTCACCCCGCTCTACTTCCAGAGCGACGAGGAACTGGAGCGCCAGGTCGTCGACGCCATCGGCCTCCTGACCCTGCGCGGCAGCGGCGAGGACTTCGCCCTGGCGGCCCGCGGCGGCCAGGGCGGACTCGATCCGGCGATGCTCGCCAAGATCAGCGCGATCGTGGCGGAGGCGCAGCAGCAGAAAGCGGACCCCCGCTGACGCGGGGGCCCGCTTCGGTGTGGCCGTCAGAGTAGCCAGGCGGTAGCGGTGGCGGCACCGAGTGCGGCGCCCGCCACGGTCTGCGCGACGGTGTGGTACTTCAACGCCACCCTCGACCAGCACACGGCGACGACGAGGGGATACGCGGCGATCCACCAGGGTGCGTGGACCACCGCGAGCAGGGTGACCACCGAGCTGGCGACCGCGCTGTCCACGGAAACCTTCCAGGCCGTGTTGATGCTGAGCAGGCCCACGGTCATCACCCACAGGGCGATCATGGCGACCAGGATGTCGCGTGGGGCATGGCCGAGCACCATCACCAGGGAGCCGGCGCCGATCGAGCCGAGGATCACGAGGAAGATCGGCGCGCGCTTGGTGCGGTCGACGACGTGCCGGTCGCCCCAGGTCCCCTTCCTGCGCTCCCACTCGATGTAGGCCCACGGGATGATGCCGGCGCACAGCGCGGCCAGGAGTCCCCAGCCGATTCCCCTCCAGCTGCCGGCCGCCGCGGCGCCCACGCCGGTCAGCCCGGCCAGCATCACGTTGCGCGGCTGCAGGACGTCGGTCACGGTACGGGCGACGGTCGTGCTCACAGCGCCATCTCCTCCATCTCCAGGGCGATTTCCTCCGCCTCGGCGGTCACCAGCAGCTCCTGGACCTGGACGTCGGTCGCGGCGCTGTACGCCTCCTCGACCCGCAGGAGCCAGGTCACCTCCGCGTGCGTGGACGCGATCGGCTTGCTGGGCAGCGCCGGGGCCGGGACATCGCTTCGGCGGCCCGCCTTGGCGTTCGCCAGCGCGGCCCTGATCCACAACGCCTCGCTGGCCGCCTGCGGGTCGCCGGCCCCGTCCACGGCCTCCTCGATCACCGGCAGCAGCACCGGTGAGGCGTGGTGGCGCAGTTGCTCGACCACGTCCGCGATGTCCTGGGTCCACCGGTCCAGCCGGACGTCCATCGGCGGGTCGGTCCTGAGGACCTCGCGCCAGCGGGTGGCCGGCTTCTGGAACGGGACGGCCGGGAAGGCGGTGACCAGGTCATGCCACAGCGGGTAGAGGTTCCACAGGGCGCGCCAGGTCCGCCACCGGGAGGCGGCGGCGGTGGTGGTCGGGACGCTCACCCCGGCGGCGAAGATCATGAAGAGTGCGATCTGCATGAACTCGGTGTAGACGCCCAGGGAGTGGTTGAAGTCGGCGTCGAGGTCCGTGGCCAGGGTGACCCACATGAAGCTGGTCCGGATCGCGACGTACGCGACTCCGATCGCCATGGCGATGGCCATCAGCCCCAGGCCGGTGCGCAGGAGGCGGGTCTCGGCGCGGCGGCGCGCGCTGGACCACTGGTAGCAGGTGACCGCGGAGGCGGTGCCCAGGTAGACGTAGAAGATCGTCTCGTAGAGGACGGCGCCCCACTGGCCGGCGTGGTCGGGGACGAAGTCGGTGCTCGGCCGGCTGCGGTCGACCACGGTGAAGAAGAGCACGGTCATCAGCGCCAGCATGCCGGTCGCGGCTTTCCAGGCGACTCGCTCGATCCAGCGGGCGACGGCCACGTGGCGCGGGATCACCGCCTCGTCGGTCTTGCCGTACGAGGCGACCACGTACGTCAGGATCGCCAGGATGGCCAGCGTCGACACGTAATGCTTCAGTAGGACCGAGAGGTCGATGATCGGCTGGTTGTTCATCAGGCTGATCACGCCGGGGCTCTTGAGCCACAGGGCCAGTGCGAACCCCAGGTAGCAGCCCCAGAGGGCGCGCCGGTGCGCGTCCCCGTAGAGGACCGCCGGCAGCCGCCAGACCGCCACCGCGGTCATCGTGGTCGCGGCGGTGTACGCAGCGAGAGCGAGCACGAGTCTTCCTTCTTACTTCTTGCCGCGCCGGGGAGCGGCGACGGGGTGGGACAGGGTGGATTCCAGGAGGCTGACCATGTCGCCTCCGACGGGCATCTGGCGCTGGACGAGTCGCTTGATCAGCGACGCACTCAGCTCCGCCTCCTGCTCCTCGCGGGTGTCGTAGCGCGCGCGGGCCTGCACGACCGCACCACCGCTCATCCGCTCCACGAGGCTCTGGCTCAGGTACTCGGGCAGCAGCAGGCCCAGCTGGTCCGCCCCGAGGTTGGTGCCGTGGTCGAACCACTCGTGCACCAGCTCGTGTAGCTTCACGTGGTCGGTCTGGTGCTGCGTCGGTCGGGGCCGGTAGAGGATCAGCGACAAGTCGTCCGTTCGCACGCGCAGGCCGCAGGCTGTTCGCAGGTCACCCCCGCGGTCGTCGAGCGGGACCATCTGGATGGTGCGGCCGCTCGCCTCCTCCATCGCGGCCACCAGGCCGTCGATCGTGAAGGGATCCGGAATCGGCAGGTCGACCAGCTTCCGCTCGCACGCCCGGCGCAAGCGGCGCATCCTCAGCATGGCGTCCGCCGTGCGGCAGGACGGCCGCCATCGTTGCGGCCGGCGCCCGCACCAGGCAGGCGCGATGCTGCGACACCCGGCAGCTGAAGCACCGGGAATTCTTGAGTAGACACCGAGACCTCGTGAGGGCAAGGGGGGGCAGGGGCCTGCCTGACTTCTGGACGCTTCATGGAGCACATATCGAGCCGGGTTGTCGATCGCAAGCCACAGGACGGATCCGAATGGCGATTCAACGCAACACAACGGCACCGGAATCGAAACTCACTGGGTGATATTCGGCGGCCTCGCTCCCGGCGAAAGCAACAACCGAGTCGAATACGCGGCTCCAGGCCGAGCAGGACATGGGGTAACTCCTTCGTGCTATGTGCCGCCGCACAGCCCTTCCGCTGCTCGACCCCCTCACCTTGCCAGCCCGCGGAAGGTGCAAATTTGACGGTCCAGGGTCACGGTGGCCTGAGACTTCGGCCCACGCTACGCGCATCGACAACTCAGAGTCACGTTACCGATCTGTAGCGCTCCCCCTCTAAGGTCCAGACCATCCATCGATTCGAGCACTTGACGACCAGTCACCATAAGCCGAACGTTCCTTGATCAACTGAATGATCGTCATTCCAGGACGGATCAATCAATCGCTGTCGAACTAGATCCCATCTGAATTCTTTTGTGGTTTTCGCCACACCGGGGAACTCGTAGGTGGGATTCAAAGGTCGGCCCTCAGGCCGCAAGGCGTGGCTTCGGACAGGTACCGCCAGGCCAGCTCACGCCTCTGCCGAGACGAAGTGAGGTTCCCCCGACGTGCGGAAGGTTGCCGGAGATGGCCTGATGGGCCATGAGAAGGGAGCCTCTGCCATGGCTGCACCGATGAAGTACCCGCC
>NZ_JBVITE010000016.1:131129-151714 GCF_055575155.1 Kitasatospora sp. NPDC034533 | reverse complement strand
CGCTCCCTCAAGCCCGAAAGATCATCGCGTCCAACGGCCACGGTCCTCGCAACTCCCACAGATCGCGGGTGTTGCGAGGACCGTTAGAACCCAAGCCCGCCCCGCGCGGTCCGGGGGCCTCCGCGCGTCCGGCAGGCGGTCGGTGCGTCCGGGGGGTCGGTGCGTCCGGGGGCCGGTGCGTCCGGCAGGCGCCGCTCGTCCGGTGGCCGCCGCGCCGCACCGCCCGCTAGCGTGGCCGCAGGAGCCGACCGGCCGACCGGAGGGAGCGGGCATGGAGATCCTCGCGTACGAGGTGCAGACGGACGAGCGGCCCCTGCTGGAGCAGGCCTTCGCCGGCCGGCACGGGCTGCGCTGCCTGGACATGACCCTCAACCGCGACACCGCCCCGCTGGCCGCCGGCTACCCGGCCGTCAGCAGCAGCGTCAACGCCGTCCTGGACGCCGAGACGCTCGCGGTGCTGGCGGCCGGCGGCACCAAGCTGGTCACCCAGCGCTCCACCGGCTTCAACAACATCAACCTCGACGCCGCCGCCGACCTCGGCCTCACCATCGCCCGGGTCTCCCAGTACAGCCCGTACGCCGTCGCCGAACACGCCTGGGCCCTGGCGCTGGCCGTCAACCGCCACCTCACCCGCGCCGCCCGCCGCTCCCGCGAGTTCGACTTCCGCCTCGACGGCCTGCTCGGCCGGGACGTCCACGGCATGACGGTCGGCGTGGTCGGCACCGGCAAGATCGGCGAGTGCTTCGCCCGGATCGCGGCCGGCTTCGGCACCCACCTCCTCGGCTGGGACATCGCGGAGAACCCGGCCTGCGTGGAGCTCGGCATGCACTACACCGAGCTGCCCGAACTGCTCTCCCGCGCCGACCTGATCAGCCTCCACGTGCCCCTGGTGCCGTCCACCCACCACCTGATCGACGGCGCCGCGCTGGCCCGGATGAAGGACGACGCGATCCTGATCAACTCCAGCCGCGGCGGCCTGGTCGACAGCCTCGCCCTGGTCGAGACGCTGCGCGCCGGACGGCTGTCGGGCGTCGGCCTCGACGTCTACGAGGAGGAGACCGGCGTCTTCTTCACCGACCGCTCCATCCAGGGCATCACCGACGACACCCTCGCCCGCCTCGTCACCTTCCCCCGGGTGCTGGTCACCAGCCACCAGGCCTACTTCACCCGCACGGCCGTCGGCCAGATCATCGACGCCACCGTCCGCAACGTCGACGACTTCGCCGCCGGACGGCGCGGCGAGAACACCCTGGTCCCGGCTCCCGTCCGGGGCTAGAGCGGCGTAGCCGAGCGGCTCGCGGCCCAGGGGGCCCGGGTGGGGCGTGCGCGGTGGACTCGCCGATGGGCCCTGGCGGGATGCCCCGGAGATTCCTCGCAGGCCCGGCACGGCCGGCCGGACAGGCCTCAAGCCGCCTGACCGAGCAGCTCGCGGTACCAGGCGGCGGCCTGCGGGAGGCGGGCGAGCGGGCCGGGGCCGGGAGGGCAGGCGGCGAGGTTCCAGATCCGCTCGCTGCGGTACCAGTGGTCGCGGGCGATCAGGCCGAACTGGCGCTCGGAGACCCGGCCGGGCGCGGCGGCCAGCAGGCGGCGGCATCCTCCCAGGGGACGGCCGGGCCACCGGGGGCGGACAGCAGGCCGAGGGCGTCCAGGGCGGCCAGCAGCTCGCCGCCGCAGACCGGCTCGGGGTGCGAGGCGTGGTGGACGCCGGGCGGGGCGGCGTGCTCGTCCAGGGCGAGCGCGGTGATCAGCCGGGCCAGGTCGCCGCGGTCGACCACGGAGAGCCGGGCGCTGCCGCCCTCCCAGCGGACCGGCACCCGGCGGACCAGCTCGGCCAGCGCGGGCACCACCCAGCGGTCACCCGTCCCGGTCACCAGCCCGGGGCGCAGCACGTACCCGCCGGCCGCCAGCGCGTGGGCCTCGCCGAGCAGCCGGGTGCGGCTGGCCTCGGACACCGGGGCCGGCGGCAGCTCGTCGACCTCGATGCCGGCGTGCGGGCCCTCCCCGTAGACGGCGGCCGTGGAGAGGTGGACGATCCGCGTGACCCCGGCCCGGGTGGCGGCCGTCATCAGCGCGGCGGTGCCCCGGTCGTTCACCGCCTCGCACTCCTCGGCTCCGCCGTCGACCCGGGAGGCGAGGTGCACCAGCACCCGGGCGCCCGCGCACAGGGCCGTGAGCGCCGCCGGGTCGGCGAGGTCGCCCGGCACCCAGTCGGTGCCCGGTGCGGCGTCCTGCGGCGGCCTGCGGGCCAGTGCCCGTGCCCGGACGCCGCGGGCCGCGAGGGCGTCCAGCACGGCGGAGCCGATGAAGCCGGTCGCCCCGGTCAGCGCGACCGCGGGGTGCGCCGCCCGTCCCTGTTCCGTCGCCATCTCCGAGCCTTCCTGCCGACCGGCCGGTCAGTCTAGCGATGCGGCGCCGTGGCGGGCAGCCACCCGTACGGAGGGGGTGGGGGGAGGGGCCGAGGTAAGGCCCGCCTAGGCTGTGTGCCAAGCAAAAAGGGGCGAACCGGACCCGCACCGGGACCACGAGGACGGAAAGCAGGACCCGCCGATGGGCGACGGAATGTCAGGAATGCACCACCACGGCGGGATGACCCAGCTAGGCCCGTTCACCTTGTCGAACGTCTGGACCTGGTCGCCGGACTGGGTGTTCCTGCTCGGCGGGCTGGTGGTCCTGGGGCTGTACGCGGCGGGCGTGGTCCGGCTGTACCGGCGCGGCGACCGCTGGCCCGTCGGCCGGATGGTCGGCTGGGTGGCCGGTGTCGCCAGCCTCCTGCTGGTCACCTGCAGCGGGCTGAACGACTACGGCATGGTGCTGTTCAGCGCCCACATGATCCAGCACATGGTGCTCTCCATGCTGACGCCGATCCTGCTGCTGCTCGGCGCGCCGATCACGCTGGCGCTGCGGGCGCTGCGCCCGGCCGGCAAGGGCCGTCCGCGCGGGCCGCGCGAGCTGCTGGTGGCGCTGCTGCACAGCCGGTACGTGCGGATCATCTCGCACCCGGCGTTCACCATCCCGATGTTCATCGCGAGCCTGTACGGGGTCTACTTCACCCCGTTGTTCGACTTCCTGATGCAGTACCGCGTCGGGCACGTCTTCATGATGGTGCACTTCCTGCTCACGGGTCTGGCCTTCTTCTGGCCGATCATGGGCGTGGACCCGGGCCCGCACCGCCCGGGCCACGTGATGCGGATCATCGAGCTGTTCATGGGGATGCCGTTCCACGCCTTCTTCGGCGTGGCGGTGATGATGGCGGCCCACCCGCTGGTCACCACCTTCACCGCGCAGGGCGCGCCGCCCGGGACGGACCTGCTGGAGGACCAGAAGCTGGCCGGCGGCATCACCTGGGCGTTCGGCGAGATCCCGACCGCGATCGTGCTGATCGCGCTGGTCTACCAGTGGATGGGCTCGGAGCAGCGGCACGCCCGCCGCCGCGACCGTTCCGAGGAGCGCACCGGTGACGCCGAGCTGGAGGCGTACAACGCCTACCTGGCCTCGCTCCACAAGCGCGACCAGCGCCCGGGTGCGGGGGCGGTCCCGCCCGCCGGGGCGGCGCCGGCCGCCGACGCCGTCGGCTGAGCAGCCCGCCGCCCGACACGGAACCCCCGTTCCCGGAAGCCCCTCCGGGAACGGGGGTTCCGCCGTTCCCGCCGCCCCCGGGGCCACCGTTCCCCGTACGAGAACCGTCGTTCTCCGCAGGAGAACGGTCGTTCCGCTCCGGAACGGTGGTTCCGTCGGATGCGTTCGAACAGACATGCACGTCCTGCTGACCGCCGCCGTCCTGCTCTGCGGGTGCGTCCTGCTCTGGCTGCTCGGCTTCCTCGGGCTGGCGCTGTACCAGCACCGGCGGCGCGTCCCCGCCGGCGCCGACTACCTGGTGGTCCTGGGCGCCGCGCTGGACGGCTGCGAACCCGCTCCCCCGCTGGCGGCCCGGCTGGACGCCGCGCTGGAACGCCTCGCCGCCGAGGAGGCGGCCGGACATGCCCCGCTGGTCCTGGTGACCGGGGGGAAGGGACCGCACGAGCAGTGCACGGAGGCCGCCGCGATGGCCCGCTACCTGGTCGCCCGGGGCGTTCCCGCCGGACGGATCCGGCGCGAGGAGCGGGCCGCGAACACCGCCGAGAACCTCCGGTTCAGCGCCGCCCTGATGGCCGCCGAGCGCCCCGGCTACCGGTGCACGGTGGTCACCAACGGCTTCCACACCGTCCGCTCCGCCCTCGCCGCCCGCCGGGCCGGCGCCCCGGCCGCCGTGCTCGGCGCGGACGGCCCGCTGGCGCACGGCCCGTACCTGCTGCTGCGCGAGGCCGTCGGCACCGCCCTCGCCCTGTTCGGCCGCGCCTGAGACCGGAGCGTCCGCACGGGAACGCCGAACGGCCCCGGATCCGCATCGGATCCGGGGCCTTCCGTCAGCTCAACCCGACCGGATTCAGCCGAGGTTGGCGAGCGCCTCGTTGAAGGTCTTCGACGGGCGCATCACGGCCGCGGCCTTGGCCGGGTCGGGCTGGTAGTAGCCGCCGAGGTCGACCGGCGACCCCTGGACGGCGATCAGCTCGTCCACGATGGCCGACTCCTGCTCGGTCAGCGTCGCGGCCAGGCCGGCGAAGGCCTGGGCCAGCTCGGCGTCGGCGGTCTGCTTGGCCAGCTCCTGGGCCCAGTACATGGCCAGGTAGAAGTGGCTGCCGCGGTTGTCGATGCCACCCAGACGGCGGCTCGGCGACTTGTCCTCGTTGAGGAAGGTGCCGGTGGCGCGGTCCAGGGTGTCGGCCAGCACCTTGGCGCGGGCGTTGCCGGTGCTGTCGGCCAGGTGCTCGAAGCTGGCGGCCAGCGCGAAGAACTCGCCCAGGCTGTCCCAGCGCAGGTAGTTCTCCTTGACCAGCTGCTGGACGTGCTTCGGGGCGGAGCCGCCGGCGCCGGTCTCGAACAGGCCGCCGCCCGCCATCAGCGGGACGACCGACAGCATCTTGGCGCTGGTGCCCAGCTCCAGGATCGGGAACAGGTCGGTCAGGTAGTCGCGCAGCACGTTGCCGGTCACCGAGATGGTGTCCTCACCGCGGCGGATGCGCTCCAGCGAGAACTTGGTGGCCTCGACCGGGGACTTGATCTCGATCTGCAGGCCCTCGGTGTCGTGCTCCGGCAGGTACCGCTTGACCTTCTCGATCAGCACCGCGTCGTGGGCGCGGGTCTCGTCCAGCCAGAACACCGCCGGGGCGCCGGTGGCGCGGGCGCGGGTGACGGCCAGCTTGACCCAGTCCTGGATCGGCAGGTCCTTGGTCTGGCAGGCGCGGAAGATGTCGCCCGGCTGGACGGCCTGCTCCAGCACCACGTTGCCCTCGGCGTCGACCAGGCGGACGGTGCCCGCGGCGGCGATCTCGAAGGTCTTGTCGTGCGAGCCGTACTCCTCGGCCTTCTGGGCCATCAGGCCGACGTTCGGCACCGAGCCGATGGTCGCCGGGTCCAGGGCGCCGTGGGCGCGGCAGTCGTCGATGACGGCCTGGTACACGCCGGAGTAGCTGCTGTCGGGCAGCACGGCGAGGGTGTCGGCCTCCTTGCCGTCCGGGCCCCACATGTGGCCGGAGGTGCGGATCATGGCCGGCATCGAGGCGTCGACGATGACGTCGCTCGGCACGTGCAGGTTGGTGATGCCCTTGTCGGAGTCGACCATGGCCAGGGCCGGGCCCTCGGCCAGCTCGGCCTCGAAGGAGGCCTTGATCTCGGCACCCAGGTGCGGCACGCCGTCCAGGCCGGCCAGGATGCCGCCGAGGCCGTTGTTCGGGTTCAGACCGGCGGCGACCAGCACCTCGCCGTACTTGGCGAAGGTCTTCGGGAAGAAGGCGCGGACCACGTGGCCGAAGATGATCGGGTCGGAGACCTTCATCATGGTGGCCTTGAGGTGCACCGAGAACAGCACGCCCTCGGCCTTGGCGCGGGCGACCTGCGCGGCCAGGAACTCGTTCAGGGCGGCGGCGCGCATCACCGAGGCGTCGACGACCTCGCCGGCCAGCACCGGCACCTCCTCGCGCAGCACGGTGGTGGTGCCGTCCTCGCCGAGCAGCTCGATGCGCAGGGCGCCGTCGGCGGCGATCACGGCGGACTTCTCGGTGGACCGGAAGTCGTTCTCGCCCATGGTGGCGACGTTGGTCTTGGAGTCGGCCGTCCAGGCGCCCATGCGGTGCGGGTGGGTCTTGGCGTAGTTCTTGACCGACAGCGGGGCGCGGCGGTCCGAGTTGCCCTCGCGCAGGACCGGGTTGACGGCGCTGCCCTTGACCTTGTCGTAGCGGGCGCGGACGTCCTTGTCCTCGTCGGTCCGCGGGTCGTCCGGGTAGTCCGGCAGGGCGTAGCCCTGGGCCTGGAGCTCGGCGATGGCGGCCTTGAGCTGCGGCACCGAGGCCGAGATGTTCGGCAGCTTGATGATGTTGGCGCTCGGGGTCTTGGCCAGCTCGCCCAGCTCGGCCAGGGCGTCGCCGATCCGCTGCGCCTCGGTCAGACGCTCCGGGAAGCTCGCGATGATCCGGCCGGCCAGGGAGATGTCACGGGTCTCCACCCGCACACCCGCCGTCGAGGCGTAGGCCTGGACCACCGGCAGGAACGAGTAGGTCGCCAGGGCCGGAGCCTCGTCGGTGTGCGTATAGATGATGGTCGAGTCAGTCATCGGTACTCCGCTTCACGTCTCCAACGTCTTGACGTCAAGATATCTCGTCACGGGCCTCCGGCTCCACCTCCCCCCGTCCCGGAGCGCACGGCGGCCCCGGGCGGGCGCTCCGCGGGCCGTCCGGGGGCGGCGGCACGGGCCAACCTCCACGGTCGTCCGACGAGGGACGGGAGGCAAACCGGGCGCCCCCTCGGGGCGGTGCCGTCCACCCGGGTGAGCCGAACGTCAGGAGTGCGTCAACGCCCGGCCCCATTCGGTCAACGCCGCGTCAGGACCGGCGACACCCCGGCCGAGCCGCCCTAGCGTCGAGGACGTAGTTCCGGCAGGCACCACCACCCCACTCGGGAGCACCCGCATGGCCCGCGCCGTCTGGCACGTTCCGGTCACCTCCACCGGTACCGGAAGCACCACCGCACTCCGCCTGTTCCGCCTGCGCGACGGCCGCCGCTGCGCCGTCGGATTCTCCAGCCCCGAGGCCCTCGCCGCCCTCCTCGGCCCCCGGCAGGCCCACATCGAGCTCGGCGAGCCCGCCCTCCGTGACCTCACCGCCCCGCTCGGCATCGACACCCTGGTCCTGGACCCCCGGCTGGTCGCCCCGCCCGTCGACGCACCCGTCGCGCCGCCGGCCCCGGACCCGGCCCCGGCCGCTCAGCTCCAGCACCGGTGACCGCCCCGCTACGGCTCGTCCCGGACGGTCCGGCACCCCAGGGGCCGCCCGGGGCCGACCGGGCCCTGCACGCGATCGCCCGGATCAGCCACGGGCCCGTCCCGCTCGACTTCGACCGCCTCGCGGCGGAGTTCCCGGCCGTCCGGAGCGGTCTGGCGCTGGCCGGCGAGGCGGACCTCGAACTGCGGCTGGCCTGCACCGGCCCTGACGAGTTGCGGACGATCGCCGCCGCCCTGCACCGCGCGGGCGCCGCCAGGGTGCGCATCGACCTCGTGCTGCGCGCCCTCACCCCGGCGCCGGTCACCCTGCGGCCGGTGCCGTGACCGGCGCGGCGGGGTAGCGGCGCGACGGGGTAGCGGCGCGAGGGGGTAGCGGCGCGGCGGGGTAGCGGCGCGACGGAGACGGCGAAGAGCCGGGGAGCCGTTCCGCGGCGCTCAGTCCTCCTCGCCGGGGCGGGGATCCGGGTTGACCGCCTGGCCGTCGACGGGCTGGCCCCAGTCGTCGTCCCCGACCGCGTCGGCGCAGTAGCCGCTGCCCTCGACGTGGCCGCCCGCGTCGCGGCACTGGTCGGCGGTGACGTCCCGGCGCCCGCCGGCCGCCGCCGGTCCGGCACTGGCGACCACGGCTCCGACGGCGGTGGTGAGCAGGAGGACGGAGGCGGTCGCGGCGGCCACCCGGGCCGGGAGTGAGCGGTTCATGCGGACCACCCCAGCACGCCGCCGGGCCTCCGGCGACCACACGTCGCCCGCCCGGGTGGCCGCCGCTCCCGCCCCGCGCCCCGGGCCCGTCACCGGCGCATCCGGCGCATCCGGCGCGGCGGCGGGCCCTGGGGCGCCGGCGGCGTCCCCTACCCGCGCGCCAGCGCCGCGATGGCCGCCAGCAGCAGTACCGAGCCCACCACCAGGCCCGCCGTCAGCGGCTCGCCCAGGAACAGCACGCCGATCACCGCCGCCGTCGCCGGCTCCAGCAGGAGCAGCACCGCGGCCGTCGCGCCCGGCACCACGGTCAGCCCGGTGAAGTACCACCGGTAGGCGAACAGGGTGGGCACGGTGCCGAGGAAGAGCAGCGCCGCCGCGGTCACCGCCGGGTCCCCGGCCGTCGGCAGGACGCCCCGGGGCCCCGACAGCGCCGCGAGCGGCAGCAGGCAGAGCAGGCCGGCGGTGAAGGCGCCGGTGCCGGCCCGGGCGGAGCCGCCGCCCCGGGCCCAGAGGGTGAGGCCGCTCTGGCCGACGCCCGCGAGCACGGCCAGGGTGACGCCGAGGGCCGGCCGGGGGCCGGCCGCCGGGGCGGCGACCAGCAGGGCGAGGCCGGCCAGGGCCAGTGCCACGGCGGCGACGGCGTGGCGGGTGAGGCGCTCGCCGAGCAGCAGGTGGGCGCCGAGGCTGGTGAACACCGGGCCGGCGCCGATGGTGATCAGGGTGCCGAGCCCGAGGCCCGCGTAGTGCACCGAGCCGAAGTAGGCGCACTGGCTGAACGCCAGGCCGAAGCCGGTCAGCGCGGCGGGGCGCCACCGGACGGCGCCCCGCGCGCCGCGGGGCCCGCGGCTCGGCAGCAGGGCCAGGCAGAGCGCCGCGACGGCGAAGCGCCAGCAGGAGACGCCCGCCGGGCCGAGCCCGCTGCCGCGCATCAGCAGCGCGGACACGGAGCCGCCCACGCCCCAGGCGACGGCGGCGGCGGAGATGGACAGGAGGCCGCGCCGGAAGGGCACGGCGGCGTACGTGGTCATGCGTCGGTACTCCACGATGAGTTGCCGGTTCTGGTCCGCTGGGTACGCGGGCGGCAGTCATCGCCCCGGCCGCGGGCGGTTCCCGTCGGGCCGGAGTGGGTGGAGTGGGCCGCCCGCTAGCGGGCCGGCGGAGCGAGGATCACGAGACGCACCCGACCAGGCTACGCCCGCCCGGCCGCCCCGGGAGAGCGTGATCTTCCGCTCACCCGTCACCGGCCGTACCGTCGCCTTGGCCGGGCCCGGAACGGCGCGGCGCACCCTCGACGAAGGAGCGAAGACCCATGGACCAGCTGACGTACGCCGAGGTCGAGGCCGCCGGGAAGCGGATCGCCGGGCGGGTGCGCCCGGTGGCGGTGGCGCCGGGGGACGACGGCGGGCGCACCTGGCTGGCCCTGGAGTTCCTCCAGCACACCGGCAGCTTCAAGGCCCGCGGCGCGCAGAACTTCCTGCTCGCGCACGCCGGGGCGGGCACCCTCCCGGACGCCGGGGTGACCATCGCCTCGGGCGGCAACGCCGGGCTGGCCTGCGCCTGGGCGGCCCGTCGACTCGGCGTCCGGGCCACGGTGTTCCTGCCCGAGACGGCCTCCCCGGTGAAGCTGGCGCGGCTGCGCTCGTACGGCGCCGAAGTGCGGCTGGTGGGCCGGGAGTACGCGCAGGCGCTGACGGCCTGTGAGGAGTTCGCGGCCGGCAGCGGGGCGCTGTCCTCGCACGCGTACGACCATCCGCTGATCGCCGCCGGTGCCGGGACCGTCCTGGCGGAGATCCGCGCCGCGGTGCCGGGGCTGGACACCGTGGTGGTGTCGGTCGGCGGCGGCGGGCTGTTCGCCGGGGTGGCGGTGGCGGCCCGCGAGCACGGCGTCCGGGTGCTCGCCGTGGAGCCGGCCGGCAGCCGCGCGCTGAACGCCGCCCTGGCCGCCGGCCACCCGGTGGACGTCCCGGTCGACTCGGTCGCCCAGGACGCACTGGGCGCCCGCCGCGCCACCGCCCTCGCGGTGGACGCCGCCGCGCACGGGGGCGTCCGCTCGGTGCTGGTCGACGACGGGGCCATCGTGCGCGCCCGCCGGCAGCTCTGGGCGGACCGCCGGATCGCCGTCGAGTACGCGGCCGCCACCGCCCTCGCCGGCCTCGGCCAGGCGGAGGGCGAGCGGGTCGCCGTCCTGCTCTGCGGCGCCAACACCGACCCGTCCGATCTGGCGGAGTGACGGCACTCCGCTGTACGGAGGCCACTATTCCCATCGACGAATAAACCGTCTATCATGCGGGCCCACCTCAACCGGCCGGAATTCCCGGGTAATCGATCGAATACGTAAGAGACCGGAAGGGACCACGGCCCCTACCTGCAAGGACGTCCAAAGAAGAATGTAAATATTCAGTAATGAAATCTGTGCACGGGGCGCCGATAAGTCCTACTGTGTGGCAACTCTCATCGCTCCGCCTACCCCGGAGCCCCCACCCACAGAGAGATCGTTCATGGCTTCCCTCAACCAGATCTCGCCGCCCGACCAGGGCACCGGTTCCTCATCCGGTACCCCCCACCGGACCATGCGCCGCCACGTCGGCCTCATCGGCCTCATGTGGGCCTCGGTCGGCTCGATCATCGGCTCCGGCTGGCTGTTCGGCGCGAAGGAGGGCGTCGTGGCGGCCGGCCCGGCCGCCGTCCTGTCCTGGGGCATCGGCACGGTCGCGATCGTGCTGCTCGCGCTGGTGCACGCCGAGCTCGGCAGCATGTTCCCGGTCTCCGGCGGCACCGCCCGGTACCCGCACTACGCCTTCGGCGGCCTGGCCGGCATGTCCTTCGGCTGGTTCTCCTGGCTCCAGGCGGCCACCGTCGCACCGATCGAGGTCGAGGCGATGATCGGCTACGCCCGGCACTGGCACTGGGCAGAGGGCCTGCTCAACGACAACAACACCCTCACCGCCAGCGGCTTCGCCGTCGCCACCGTGCTGATGACGGTGTTCGTCGCGGTGAACTTCCTCGGGGTGCGCATCCTGGCCCGCACCAACAACATCGCCACCTGGCTGAAGATCTTCGTCCCGCTCTTCACCATCTTCGTGCTGGCCGTGACCAACTTCCACGGCTCCAACTTCACCTCGCACGGCTTCGCGCCGTTCGGCGCCAAGGGCGTGCTCGCGGCGATCAGCACCAGCGGCATCATCTTCGCCCTGCTCGGCTTCGAGCAGGCCATCCAGCTCGCCGGCGAGAGCCGCAACCCCAAGCGCGACATCCCCCGGGCCGTGCTCGGTTCGGTCGTCATCGGCAGCCTGATCTACACCCTGCTCCAGGTCGTCTTCATCGGCGCCCTGCCGATCAGCGCCTTCGCCAACGGCTGGGACAAGCTCGACTTCCCCGGCATCGACGGCCCCTTCGCCGGCCTGGCCACCGTGGTCGGCCTCGGCTGGCTGGCCTGGGTGCTGTACGCCGACGCCGTGATCTCCCCCGGCGGCAGCGGCCTGATCTACACCACCTCGACCTCGCGCATCTCCTACGGTCTCAGCCGCAACGGCTACGCCCCGCAGCGTTTCGAGGAGCTGGACAGGAACGGCGTGCCGTGGTTCGGCCTGGTCATCGCCTTCGTCACCGGCGTGATCTGCTTCCTGCCCTTCCCGAGCTGGCAGGAGCTGGTCGGCTTCATCACCTCCGCCAGCGTCCTGATGTACGCCGGCGCCCCGCTGGCCTTCGGCGCCATGCGCCGCCGGCTGCCCGACCACGAGCGCCCCTACCGGCTGCCGCTCGGCGAGCTGATCTCCCCGGCCGCGTTCGTGGTCTCCAGCCTGATCATCTATTGGTCCGGCTGGCACACCCTCGCCCGGCTGGGCATCGCGATCGTGCTCGGCTACGTCCTGCTCGGCGGCTACGCCGCGTACGCGATCAGGAAGGGCCTGCCGAACGCCCCCCGGCTGAGCTGGAAGTCCGCCCAGTGGCTCCCGCCCTACCTGGTGGGCCTCGGCGTGATCTCCTGGCAGGGCGGCTTCGGCGACGGCGCCGGCCACCTGCCGATGTGGTGGGACATGGCCGTGGTGGCGGTGTTCTCGGTGGTCATCTACTACTGGGCGATCCGGGTGGCGCTGCCCGCCGAGGCGATCGAGCAGGAGATCGCCGACGTCGAGGTGGTCGACGAGGGCGGCCACTGAGCACCGACGACGACAGGAAGGGCCCGCCGTGCGACCGGCGGGCCCTTCCGCGTGTCTCAGAGGCCCAGCACCGTCCGCAGCGCCGTGGTGAACTCGGCCTCGGCGTCCTGCGCGGGGCCGGCCGATCGCCAGGCGACGAAGCCGTCCGGGCGGACCAGCACGGCGCCCTGCGGGCCGATGCCGTGCAGCGCGGCGAAGTCCGTCCCCGGCTCCGGGGCCAGGTCGTCCTCCGGGCCGTCGCCCACCCGGTAGCCGTCCAGCGGGACGGCCAGCCGGTCGGCGGCCCGCCGGGCCCCCTCCTGCCAGTCGACGCCGCCGGGGCCGGTGAGCAGCACCATCGCCTGCTCGTACAGGTCCAGGGTGGAGAGCTTGACGCCCGCGCGCCGCAGCCACTGGTGCGGGGCCCGGCTGCCCGGCTCGCCCGTCGACTCGAACTGCTCGGGGACCACCGGACCGTCGCGGTCCGCGCCGATCACCGCCCCGACCGGGTAGCGGTAGCCGAGCGCCACCGCCAGCACGCCGGCCTGCCGGCCCACGCCCGGCGCCACCGCGTAGCCCGGGTGGCTGTGCTCGGCGGAGCGGGCCGAGGCCCGCTCGCCGGTCACCTTCGCGACCGGCCGGCGCTCCTGCCCGTACGTCTCCAGCAGCCGCGGCCCGGCCCAGCCGCACAGCACGGCGGCGATCTTCCAGGCCAGGTTGTGGGCGTCCTGGATGCCGGTGTTGGAGCCGAACGCGCCGGTCGGGGACATCTCGTGCGCCGAGTCCCCGGCGAGGAAGACCCGCCCCACCCCGTACCGCTCCGCCACCCGCTCGGCGGCGTGCCAGGGAGCCCGGCCGGTCACCTCGACGTCCAGTTCCGGCAGGCCGACGGCGGTGCGGATGTGACGCTCGCAGCGCTCGTCGGTGAAGGCCTCCAGCGGCTCGCCGTGCTCGGGGTGCCAGGGCGCGTGGAAGACCCACTCCTCCTGGTTGTCCACCGGCAGCAGCGCGCCGTCCGCCTCCGGGTTGGTCAGGTAGCAGGCGATGAAGTGCCGGTCGCCGACCACCTCGGCCAGGCGCTTGGCCCGGAACGTGATGCTGACGTTGTGGAACAGCTCGCCCTTGCCGGTCTGGCCGATGCCCAGGCGCTCGCGGACCGGGCTGCGCGGGCCGTCCGCGGCGATCAGGAACTCCGAGCGCACCACCCGTTCCTCACCGCTCTCCCGGCTGCGCACCACCGAGGTGACGCCGTCCGCGTCCTGCTCGAAGGAGAGCAGCTCGGTGCCGAAGCGCAGGTCCCCGCCGAGTTCGCGGGCCGCCCGGCGCAGCACCGGCTCCAGGTCGTTCTGGCTGCACAGGCACCAGGAGCTGGGGCTGAACCGGGCCAGCCGGCCGCCCGGGTCGATCTCCCGGAACAGCCACTCCTGCTCGGCGCCGGTCAGCGAGGGCGCCTGGAGGATGCCGTGGTTGGGGGCGAGGACCGAGGCCGCCTCGCGGATCGCCGGCTCGATCCCGGCCACCCGGTACAGCTCCATGGTGCGGACGTTGTTGCCGCGCCCGCGCGGGTGGTGCGAGGTGTCGGCGTGCTTCTCGACCAGCAGGTGCCTGACCCCGAGCCGACCGAGGAAGAGGGCGGCCGACAACCCGACCAGCGAGCCGCCCACGATCAGGACCGGCACCCGGTCGTCAACCTTCGGATTCATCAGTTGCTCCACCCTGTCCGGTGATTGCGCGGCCCGGCGACTGGGCTCGGCGCCGCCCTCGACGGGCCCGCTCGACCGGGGGCCCCGCTCTTCCATCCCCCGCCCGAGGGGGCCCCTGCCGCTCCTTCGCCCGGATGGCCCGCAAATCTCGCGCCGCGCCCGGTGCGCCGCCCACGATCGACCTCAGGCCTGGCGCCGACTGCCCGGCCGAACCGCCGTCGCACCGCCTCCCAGGCCGGGGAGCACCCGCCGGGCGCGGCCGACACGGCCCCCAGCGTGCGGCCCTGAGCAGAAAGTGGATCATGACAACTCTGTCCGAACCCCAGCCGAAGCAACAGGACGAGGCCGACACCCGGCTGCGGGTCGTGCTGATGCTGGAGATCCAGGACGGCGCCCAGCAGCGCTTCCTCGACGTGTACGAGCAACTGCGCCACCAGGTGGCCTCCGTCCCCGGCCACGTCAGCGACCAGCTGTGCCAGTCGATCAACGACCCGCGCCAGTGGCTGATCACCAGCGAGTGGAAGGACCAGGAGACCTTTCTGACCTGGGTGGACAGCCCGGCCCACCGGGAGATGGTCAAGCCGATGCACGGCTGCGTCAGCGACAACTTCACCTCGCTGCGCTACGCCGTGCTGCGCGAGACCTCGGCGGCCGGTTCGACCGGCACCCGGGCCCCGATCGAGGTGCCACCGGGGCTGCCGCGCACCGTGCCCGCCGGGCACGTCGGCCCGCCCAAGGCCGAACCGGGACCGGACGGGGTGGTCCGCCACGCGCTGACCTTCACGGTCAAGCCCGGCAGCGAGCCCGAGGTGGCCCGCATCCTCTCCGGCTACGCCTCCCCCCGGGCCGAGGTGGACCAGCACACCCGGCTGCGGCGCACCTCGCTGTTCATGCTCGGCAACCGGGTGGTGCGCGCCGTCGAGGTCATCGGCGACCTCGGCGACGCGCTGCGCCACGTGGCGATGCAGCCCGAGGTGCGGGCCGTCGAGGAGGCGCTCAACCCGCACCTGGAGGAGGCCCGGCAGCTGGGCGACCCGCAGGCCGCCCGGGCGTTCTTCGCCAGGGCCGCGCTGCCCGCCCGTCACCAGGCCATCGCCAGCTCTCCCGCCTCCGCCCGGCTGCACCGGCACGCCGTGCTCTACCCGGTCCGTCCGGGCGGCGGGCAGGCGGTGGCCGAGCTGCTGGCCGAGCACGACAACCTGGCCACCGCCGACCCGACCGGGCCGGTCGCCGCGGCCACCGTCTTCCACCGGGAGGACGTGGTGGTGCGCCTGGTCGACCTGCGGGTGCCGGCCGAGGCCGACCCGGCGGCAGCCCTCGGGGTGGCCGACGACGGGCAGGCGGCCGTGCTCGCCGGGCTGCTCGACCTCGGCCCCCAGGGCGACCTGCGCACCGTCGCCGGGCTCGGCGCCTTCCTCGCCGCCCGCTCCATGACGCCCGTCACCGACCGCCGGTCCGCCGACCCGATCAACAACTGACGTTCCGCCACCCCACGGGAGACCTCCATGACCACGACGCAGTACCCACGGATCGTCAGCGTCCACGAGGCGCCGGAGAACCGCCGCCACGGCGCCGAGCTGCGCACCATGCTCACGCCGACCAGCTGCGGCGCCACCAGCGGCTTCACGGGCCTGGCGATCGTCAAGCCCGGCGAGCGGATCAACGAGCACTACCACCCGTACTCCGAGGAGTTCGTGTTCGTCGTCTGCGGCGACCTGGAGGTGGACCTGGACGGGAAGACCCACCCGCTCAAGCCCGACCAGGGACTGATGATCCCGATCAACATGCGCCACCGCTTCCGCAACGTCGGCGACACCGAGGCCCGGATGGTCTTCCACCTGGGGCCGCTCGCCCCGCGGCCCGACCTCGGCCACGTGAGCACCGAGGAGGGCGTGACCTCCGGCCCGCCGGAACACGTCAAGGCGGGCTCGTGACCCGGCGCGTCGCCGTCACCGGGATCGGTGTGGTCGCGCCCGGCGGGGTCGGTGTCCCGGCGTTCTGGGACCTGCTGACGGCCGGCCGCACCGCGACCCGGGGCATCACGCTCTTCGACCCCGCCGGGTTCCGCTCCCGGATCGCCGCCGAGGTCGACTTCGACCCGGCGGCCCACGGGCTGGGCCCGGCGGACGTCCAACGGGCCGACCGCTACGTGCAGTTCGCGATGGTCGCGGCCGACGAGGCGATCGCCGACGCCGGTCTGGACCTGGCCGCCGAGGACCCGTGGCGGATCGCCGTCTCGCTCGGCACCGCCGTCGGCGGCACCACCCGGCTGGAGCACGACTACGCCCTGGTGAGTTCGGCCGGAGCGCGCTGGGACGTGGACCACCGGCGGGCCGAGCCGCAGCTGCACCGGGCCTTCGCCCCCAGCACGCTGGCCTCCGCGGTGGCCGAGCGGACCGGCGCGCACGGCCCGGTGCAGACCGTCTCCACCGGCTGCACCTCCGGGCTGGACGCGATCGGCTACGGCTTCCAGGCGGTCGAGGAGGGGCGCGCCGACATCTGCGTCGCCGGCGCCTCCGACTCCCCGATCTCGCCGATCACCGTCGCGTGCTTCGACGCCATCAAGGCCACCAGCGAGCGCAACGACGACCCGCAGCACGCCTCCCGGCCCTTCGACGCCGACCGGGACGGCTTCGTGCTCGGCGAGGGCGGCGCCGTCCTGGTGCTGGAGGAGCTGGAGCACGCCCGCCGCCGCGGCGCCCGGATCTACGGCGAGATCGGCGGCTTCGCCACCTTCGGCAACGCCTACCACATGACCGGCCTCACCAAGGAGGGGCTGGAGATGTCCCGGGCGATCGACCACGCGCTCGCCCACGCCCGGGTGGACCGCACCGAGGTGGACTACGTCAACGCGCACGGCTCGGGCACCAAGCAGAACGACCGGCACGAGACCGCCGCGGTCAAGCGCTCGCTGGGCGCGCATGCCTTCGAGACCCCGATGAGCTCGATCAAGTCGATGGTCGGGCACTCGCTCGGCGCGATCGGCGCCATCGAGGTGGTCGCCTGCACCCTGGCACTCGCCCACGGCGTCGTCCCGCCGACCGCCAACTACGAGACTCCGGACCCGGAGTGCGACCTCGACTACGTGCCGCGCACCGCGCGCGAGCTGCCGCTGAGCCACATCCTCTCGGTCGGCAGCGGATTCGGCGGATTCCAGTCCGCCGTCGTGCTCAACAGAACGGGGTGAGTTCCATGACGTCACGTCAGCAGAACCGCCGGGCGGTGGTCACCGGCCTCGGCGTGGTGGCTCCGAACGGCGTCGGGGCCGACGCCTTCTGGAAGGCCACCAGGCAGGGCGTGAGCGTCCTCGACCGGATATCCCGCGAGGGCTGCACCGAGCTGCCGCTCCGGATCGCGGGCCAGGTGAACGGGTTCGACCCGCAGTCCGCGATCGACAACCGCTTCCTGGTGCAGACCGACCGTTTCACGCACTACGCGATGGCCGCCGCCGACCTCGCGGTGACGGACGCCGGGTTCCGGCCCGACCCCGAACAGCCCTACGGCGTCGGCGTGGTGACCGCGGCCGGCTCCGGCGGCGGCGAGTTCGGCCAGCGCGAACTCCAGCAACTGTGGGGCCAGGGACCGAAGTTCGTCGGCCCGTACCAGTCCATCGCCTGGTTCTACGCGGCCAGCACCGGCCAGATCTCGATCCGCGGCGGCTACAAGGGCCCGTGCGCGGTGGTGGCCAGCGACGAGGCCGGCGGGCTGGACGCCCTCGCGCACGCCGCCCGCACAATCGAGCGCGGCACCGACGCGGTGGTGGTCGGCGCCGCCGAGGCCCCGCTGGCGCCGTACTCGATGGTCTGCCAGCTCGGCTACCCCGAACTGAGCCTGGCCGAGCACGCCGACCGGGCGTACCTGCCCTTCACCGCGCAGGCCTGCGGCTTCTCGCCCGCCGAGGGCGGCGCGATGCTGCTGCTGGAGGACGAGGAGGCGGCCCGCCGGCGCGGTGCCCACGTCCGGGCGCGGCTGGCCGGGCACGGCACCACCTTCACCGGGGCCTCCCGCTGGGCGGAGTCCCGGGAGGGGCTGGCGGCCGCGATCCGGATCGCGCTGGACGACGCCCGCATCGCGGCCGAGGAGGTCGACGTGGTCTTCGCGGACGCCCTCGGAGTGCCGGCCGCCGACCGGGCCGAGGCCCTGGCCCTGGCCGACGCGCTCGGCCCGGCCGCCGAGCGGGTCCCGGTCACCGCGCCCAAGACCGGTACCGGGCGCGCCTACTGCGGCGCCCCGATGCTCGACGTGACCGCCGCCGTCCTCGCCATGGAGGACGGCGTCCTGCCGCCCACCCCCAACGTCACCGAGGTCTGCCACGACCTCGCCCTGGTGACCGGCCGCGCCCGTCCGGCCGAGCTGAACACCGCGCTGGTGCTCAGCCGCGGGCTGATGGGCTCCAACTCCGCGCTGGTGCTGCGGCGCGGGGCGCGGCCCTGACCCACCCGTCACTCCTCCGAAGGGACACCCCGTGAGCAACACCCTCAGTTATCCGGAACTCGCCGCGCTGCTGGAGGCCCGGGCCGGCGTCACCGTCGACCCCGGCGACCTGGAGCGGCCGGGCGCGCAGTTCGAGACGTTCGGCGTCGACTCGCTCGGCCTGCTCGGCGTGGTGGGCGAGTTGGAGAACCAGCACGGCCTCAAGGTCACCTCGGGCGCCGAGTCGGCCAAGACCCCGGCCGAGTTCCTGCAGTTGGTCAACGCCTCCCTCGCCACGAAGACTGGAGCCTGACGTGCCCGGACACACCGACAACGAGATCGTCATCACCGCTCCGCTCGACCTGGTCTGGGAGATGACCAACGACCTGGAGAACTGGCCGCAACTGTTCAGCGAGTACGCCTCGGTGGAGGTGCTGGAGCGCGAAGGCCCCCGCGTGCGGTTCCGGCTCACCATGCACCCGGACGAGAACGGCCAGGTGTGGAGCTGGGTCTCCGAGCGCACCACCGACCGGGACTCGCTGTCGGTGCGCGCCCGGCGGGTCGAGCCCGGCCCGTTCGAGTTCATGGACATCCGCTGGGAGTACGCGCAGGTGCCGGCCGGCACCAGGATGCGCTGGATCCAGGACTTCGCCATGAAGCCCACCGCCCCGGTCGACGACGAGGGCATGACCAGTCACATCGACCGGAACTCGAAGATCCAGATGCAGCTGATCCGGGAGAAAGTCGAGAAGCGGGCGGCGGAGCTGTGACCGGCGTCCACCGGGCGCTGATCGTCGCCCGGATGAAGCCCGAGGCCGCCGCGGACATCGCCGAGGTGTTCGCCGAGTCCGACCAGGGCGAGCTGCCGCACCTGATCGGCGTCACCAGCCGCAGCCTCTTCCAGTTCGGCGACGTCTACCTGCACCTGATCGAGGCCGACCGGCCGCCCGGCCCGGCCGTCGCCAAGGTCGTCGGACACCCCGAGTTCCGCACCGTCAGCGACCGCCTGACCGCCTACGTGCAGGCCTACGACCCGGCCACCTGGCGGGAGCCGAAGGACGCGATGGCGCGGGAGTTCTACCGCTGGGACCGCTGACCCGGCGGCTCCCGATGGGCCCGCCCCCGGCCGTGCGCCGGGGGCGGGCCCACGCGTGCCCGTGGCACGGACGGCCGCCGCGCGCGCGGGTTCACCCGGATCCCTCGCCCAGCCGGGTGGACACACCCGGGACTCCACCCGAAGGGATCACTCCCCGTACCGACGCTGCCACGCTCCGGTGGCAGGCGGCCGCACGGTGGTTGACGTTGGATCAGGCGCCTCCTCCGCGAGTCCCCTTGCCCGGCACCGTGCCGGCAGTCGCGGTCCTGTGCGCCGGAAGGATCATCCTCATGCGTTCTGCACGCACGCTGCTCGCCGGCGCGGCCGTCGCCGCCGCGCTGACCGTCGGTACCCCCATCGCCTTCGCCGACGGCGCCGCCGACCAGGGCAAGAACCTGACCTGGCAGGAGAAGCAGGACAAGCCCGAGCGGAGCTCCGACAGCTCCAGGATCAACGACGACAGGAAGGGCGGTGCCTCCGAGGAGCACAAGGGCTCCGACGACCGCAAGGGTTCCGACGACCGCAGGGGCGGCGACGAGCACAAGGGTTCCGACGAGCACAAGGGCGGCGACGACCGCAAGGGCGGCGACGAGCACAAGGGCTCCGACGAGCACAAGGGCGGCGACGACCACAAGGGCTCCGAGGCCAGGGACGAGGACCACAAGAGCCCGCACGGCGGCGTGCACACCGGTGGCGGCGGCCTGGCGCTGTCCGGTGGCGGGCTCGCCTCCGGCGCGGTGCTGCTGCTCGGCGGCCTGGGGGCCGGCGCGTACGCCCTGCGCCGCGGCCGCCGCTCCTCCGGCGCGGTCGCCTGACGCCTGACGCCCTGCTACCCGCCGCCCCCGGGCGCCGCCCTCCCCCCGTACGGGGCCGGGCGCGCCGGGGGCGGCGGACCGTCGTGGAACCGGTCGAGCGGAGGAGAGGAATGACGGGCGGTCCCGCCTCTGGAATGCCCCGGCTGCTGCGCGCGGGGATGGCGGCGGCAGCGGTCGGGCTGCTGCTGATCTACAACTCGGTGGACACCGGGCCGGACTCCGGCACGGCGGAGGGCCAGCCCGCTCCGCCGTCCGCCGCCGCGCCGGCCCTCCCCGGGCCGTCGGACGCCGGCGGGGGGGGGGGGGGGGGGGGTTTGGGGGGGGGGGGGGGGGGGGGGAGGGGGGCGAAGAACCCCAATGTAGGGGTGTCAGGGAGGCCAGGGAAGAGAGTGGGGCCAAAGCGAACCC
>NZ_JBVITE010000016.1:0-131120 GCF_055575155.1 Kitasatospora sp. NPDC034533 | reverse complement strand
ATCCCTCCCCCCCCCCCCCCCCCCCCCCCTCCCCCCCCCCCCCCCCCCCCCCCCCCCCCCCCCCCCCCCCCCCCCCCCCCCCCCCCCCCCCGCCGCTCAAGCGCGCCCGGCCCACCCGGCTGCGGATCCCGCAGATCGCCGTGGACGCGCCGTTCACCGAGCTGACCCTCAACCCGGCCGGCCAGCTCAACGCACCGCCGCCGGACGACAAGAACCTGGTCGGCTGGTACCGGGACGGCGTCACCCCGGGCGAGCGCGGCAGCGCGGTCCTCGCCGGGCACGTGGACACCACCAAGGGCCCGGCGGTGTTCCTGCTGCTGAGCTTCCTGCTGCCGGGCAACAAGATCGAGGTGAGCCGGGAGGACGGCACCGTCGCGGTGTTCTCGGTGGACACGGTGGAGACCTTCGCCAAGGACGCCTTCCCCGACGCGAAGGTGTACGGCCGGACGCCGGACGCCCAGCTGCGGCTGATCACCTGCGGCGGCGCGTACGACAAGCAGCGGCGGGACTACCTGGACAACGTGGTGGTCTTCGCGCACCTGGAGTCCTCGCACCGGGGGTGACCCGCGCCCGCCGGCCGGTACCCCCACCCCGCTCCCTCCGGCGCGCACGACCGCCGGCCCCCTGTTCCGGGGGCCGGCGGTCGTCCGTGCGAGGGGCCGCGCTCAGCCGGTCACGGTGGCCTCGAAGGCGTGCAGGTAGGGGTTGACCGGGCGGACCGCCGTGACCGTCAGCCCGGCCTCCGCCATCAGCCCGACCATGCTCTCCTCGGAGTGCTTGGCGCCGCCCACGTTGAGCATCAGCATCAGGTCCATGGCGGTGGTGAAGCGCATCGAGGGGCTGTTGTCGACCAGGTTCTCCACCACCACCACGCGGGCGCCGGAGCTGGCCGCCTTCACCACGTTGGCGAGGGTGCGGCGGGTACTGTCGTCGTCCCACTCCAGGATGTTCTTGATGATGTAGAGGTCGGCGCGGACCGGGATCTCCGTGCGGCAGTCGCCCGGCACCAAGCGGGCGCGGGCCGCGAAGGCGCCGCCCTCCTGGAGCCTGGGATCGGCGCCCGCCACGACCTTGGGCAGGTCGAGCAGGGTGCCGTGCAGCGCAGGGTGGCGCTCCAGCAGGCTGGCCAGCACATGGCCCTGGCCGCCGCCGATGTCCGCCACCGAGTCGATGCCGGTAAGGTCCAGGTACTCGGCGAAGTCCTCGGCGGACTGCCGGCTGGAGGTGGTCATCGCCTTGTCGAAGACCTTCGCGGAGTCGCCCGCGTCGCTGTGCAGGTACTCGAAGAACTCCTTGCCGAACAGGTCCGGGAAGACGTTGCGGCCCGAGCGGACGGCCTCGTCCAGCTTCGGCCAGGCCTCCCAGGTCCACGGCTCGGTGCACCAGAGGGAGATGTAGCGCAGCGAGTTGGGGGCGTCCTCGCGCAGCAGCCGGGACATCTCGGTGTGCACGAAGCTGCCGTCGTCGCCCTCCTCGAAGATCCCGTAGCAGGACAGCGCGCGCATCAGCCGGCGCAGCTGGCGGGGCTCGGTGTCGAGGGAGGCGGCGAGTTCGTCGACGGTGGCCGGGGTGTCGCCGAGCGCGTCGGCGACACCGAGCCGGGCGGCCGCGCGGACGGCCGCGGCGCAGGCGGCACCGAAGACGAGTTCGCGCAGCCGCATGGCGGCCTGGGGGCTGGTGTGGGCGGGTGCGGTGGTCATGGCTGGGTTCCTCGGGGATTCCTTGGGAGTTCCGTGGACGGCGGACGGCGGACGGCGGACGGCGGGCGGCCAGGGGCGGGGGCGACGGGGGTTCGGTTCGGAAGGTCAGCAGTGGCCGGCCGGCTCCGAGTTCGCGCAGGTGTTGCTCGCGAAGGTGTTGTCGGCGCCGGTGTCGCGGTCGGCGAGGTCGGCCGGGCTGTTGCCGCTCAGCCGGTTGCCGGTGACCGTGGTGCGGGAGTTGGCGACGCCGACGACGCTCCTGAACAGGACGATGCCGCCGGAGAAGTCCGTGGTGCCGGCGTTGTCGTGGACCTCGTTGCCGGTCACCCGGACGTCCTCGGTGCCGGTGAGCACGATGCCGGCGCCCTGGATGGCCCCGAGGCGGGGGTTGGCCGGGCAGAACTTGTTGTTCTCGACGACCGTGTTGTTCCGGACGTCGAGGTCCCCGGCCCGGGGCACGCCCTCGTCGCCGACCACGAAGACGCCGGAGCAGTTGCCGCTGATCCAGTTCCGCTGGACGGCCAGCCCGCGCAGCCGACGGACGGTGACGCCCACCCGGTTGCCGGTCAGCTCGTTGCCCTCGACCACGGTGCCCTCGGTGTCGGGCGCGCCGCCCTCGCGGTAGGCGTAGTTGGCGAGGAAGACGCCGGACTGGCCGTTGTCGGTCGAGCGGTTGCCGCGGATCGTGGCCCGGGTGGACATCTCCTGGCTGATGCCCTGCTGGGCGTTGTCGTGGACGTGGGTGCCGATGACGGTCAGGCCGGTGGTGCCGGCGGCGTCGATGCCGTTCTTGCGGAAGCCCGTGACGGCGAGCCGGTCGATCGTGACGTCGGACAGCGGCTGCTCCTCGGTGCCGACGACGCAGATGCCGTGCCCGGCGGTGGCGCAGGCGTTCTCGGTGCCGTCCCCGGGGACGATCACGCTGTCCTCGCCGGAGCCGCGCAGCGTGAGGCGGGGGGTGGTGATGCGGACGCTGCCCCGGAAGGTGCCGGGGAGCAGCTGGACGGTGTCGCCGGGCCGGGCGGCGTCGACGGCCTGCTGAATCGATTCGCCGGGCCGGACGAAGTGCAGCGGGCCCGAGCTGTCGGCGTGCGCCGCGGGGGCGGCCAGGGAGACGAGGGCGGTGGTCAGGGCGGTGGCGGTGGCGGCGGCGGTGGCCGCGGCGAGGTGGTGGAACCGTCGCGTGGGCATGAGTGGTGACCTGTTTCTCTCGGCGCGCACGGTGTCCGAGGCGGTGCCGCGGTCAGCGGTGTCGCAGTCGGCGGTGTCGCGGTCTGGCGTGTCGCGGTCTGGGTGTCGGTGTCCGCCGCGTGCGTACGGGCCGGCGATGGGGCTGACGCGCTGTGCGCGGGCGGTGACGGCCGGTGGGTGCGGCCGTGTCGACCGTATGGGCGCCCGGGTGGGCCCGCCACCAGGGCTGGTCTGCGGGGCTGACGGGGCGTCGATCGGGAGGCGGTACGGCCCGGCGTGGCGCGGGCCCGCCGGGGACGGCTCCCCGCCAGGTCTCCCGGGCCCCGGGGACCGGCCCGCCCGACGCCCGGGGCAAGGTTCGTGACATGCTCGGGGCCATGACCACCGCACCGCCCGTACCGCCGCTCGCCACCCTCCGCAACCCGGTCGGGGCCCACGTCCCGGTGGCCGGCCGCGGGCTGGCGGGGACCGGCCTGGCGTACGCGGAGCGGGTCGGCGCGGAGACGGTGCAGGTCTTCGTGGCCAACCCGCGCGGCTGGGCCACTCCCCCGGGCAGTCCGGCCCAGGACGAGGAGTTCCGCGCCGCCTGCGCCGACCGGGGCATCCCGGCCTGGGTGCACGCCCCGTACCTGATCAACTTCGGCTCGGACAACCCGGCCACCCGCGAGCGCTCGGCCGACTCGCTGCGGCACTCGCTGCGCCGCGGCCACGCCATCGGCGCGCTCGGCGTCGTCCTGCACACCGGCTCGGCCGTCGGCACGGCGCCCGGCGGGGGCTCGCGCCGGGCCGAGGCGATGGCCCAGGTGCGGGCGGACGTCCGGCCGCTGCTGGACGAGCTGGACGGGCTCGGGGACGACGCGCCCTGGCTGCTGCTGGAGCCGACCGCCGGCCAGGGCAGCTCGCTCTGTTCACGGCTGGAGCAGCTGGCCGAGTACGTGGCGGCCCTGGACCACCACCCGAAGGTGGGCGTCTGCCTGGACACCTGCCACGCCTTCGCCGCCGGGCACGACCTGGCGGAGCCGGGCGGGGTGACGGCGGCGCTGGACGCCCTGGCCGCCGCGGCCGGGCCGGGCCGGCTGCGGCTGATCCACGCCAACGACTCCGAGGACGTCGTCGGCGCCCGCAAGGACCGGCACGCCAACATCGGCGCCGGGATGATCGGCGCCGAGCCGTTCCGCGAGCTGTTCGAGCACCCGGAGACGGCCGGTGTGCCGCTGCTGGTGGAGACCCCGGACCGCAAGCACGGGGGTGACGGCACCGGGCACGCGATGGACATCGCGGTGCTGAAGGAGCTGCGGGAGCGGGCGGCGGTCCGGGTCTGAGGACGTAGGGAACGGCAGGGGGCGTTCGGGGGGCGGGACGGCGGAGGACGTTCGGGGGACGCCTAGGGACGCCCGGGGGGCGAGGGGCCGCTTCGGGCACGCCGGACGGCGGCCGGACAGCCGTGAGCCCGGCGGCCGGTGAACGGCCTCCGGGCTCGGGGGTGCGGCGGGATCAGCAGCCGCAGTCGCTCTCGCCGTGCTCGGCGTAGTTGAACCAGGTGGCGTGCGGGCCGACCAGGCCGACGCCCGCAGTGCCGGTCTGGAGGATCTGGTCCTCCGACTGCGTCTGCGTGGTGCCCCCCGCCATGGCCGAGGTCGGAACCGTCACGACGGCACCGGCCACGGCAACGATCACGGCGAGCTTGCGGATCTTCCCACGAAGCGACATCTGATGTCCTTTTGGTTCGTCTCTGGTCCTCGGACCCGTGCCCCCGACCGGCCGGGACGGCCGCCCGAGGGGCTGGGCGGCGCCCCACCGGGGAGGCGCCGGGCCCACGTTTGCACACGAACGCGCACCTCAGGGCGCGCGCCGCAACCGGGCTGAGGCATTCGGGTGAGCCAACTCCCCCGGCCGGACGAATCCGGGCACAGGGCCGTGAAAGCGGGCGTACAACCGTGAATCCGGTCGAACGGCCGGGTGGCGGGCACCGCACGAGTGCCCGTCCGGCCACCCCGAGACCGCAAGTCTTGCGGTGACGGACCGGACGAACCGAACGAATCCCGTCGATTTTGCGACCGGTCCGGCCTCGTCCGAGCATGGACAGTCGCTCCACGGCGCTCCACCGGGCGCCCGAGCAGGACCACGAAAGGCGCACCACCCTGATGCAGACCAGCCCCGCCGCACCCCGGCCGGCGGCCCGGCCGAGCGACCCGGAGACCCCGGGCATCCCGGCCGGCTCCGCGCCCTCGGGCGCACCGCCGCAGACGAACGGCCGCCGCTTCGGGCTGGCGACCGCCACCGCCCTGGTGATGGGCAACATCATCGGCGGCGGCATCTTCATGATCCCGGCGGCCGTGGCCCCCTTCGGAACGGTCAGCCTGCTCTCCTTCGCGGTGCTCACCGTGGGCGCGATCGCGCTGGCGCTGGTCTTCGGGCAGCTGGCCCGCCGCAACCCGCGCACCGGCGGCCCGTACGTCTACGCCCGCGAGGCCTTCGGGGACTTCGCCGGCTTCCTGGCCGCCTGGTCGTACTGGATCACCACCTGGGTCAGCAACGCCGCGCTCGCCGTGGCCGCCGTCGGATACCTGGACGTGCTGCTGCCGCTGCACCGCTCGATCCCGCTGGAGATCGCCGCCGCGCTGACCATCCAGTGGCTGCCGGCGCTGGCCAACCTGGCCGGCACCCGCTTCGTCGGAGCGGTCCAGCTCGTCTCCACCGTGCTGAAGTTCATCCCGCTGCTGCTGGTCGCGGTGGGCGGCCTGTTCTTCTTCGACCCGAAGAACCTCGGCCCCTTCGACGCCTCCGGCCAGGGCTGGGCGGGCGGCATGTCCGCCGCGGCGGCGATCCTGCTGTTCAGCTACCTGGGCGTGGAGTCGGCCGCGATGAGCGCCGGGAAGGTCCGCGACCCGGAGCGCAACGTCGGCCGGGCCAGCGTGCTCGGCACCGCCGGTGCGGCGGCGGTCTACCTGCTCGGCACCATCGCGGTGTTCGGCACCGTGGCGCACCAGCAGCTGGTCCACTCCACCGCGCCGTTCTCGGACGCCGTGGACGCCATGTTCGGCGGCAGCTGGGGCGGCACGGTGATCGCCCTGGCCGCGCTGGTCTCGATGACCGGCGCGCTCAACGGCTGGACGCTGCTCTCGGCCCAGGCCCCGTACGCGGCCGCCAAGGACGGGCTGTTCCCGGCGGCCTTCGGCAAGGAGCGGCGCGGGGTGCCGACCTTCGGCGTGCTGGTCGGTGTCGCCCTGGCCTCGGTGCTGACCGTGCTCAACTTCGCCAGCGGCGCGAAGGGCGCCTTCGAGATCCTGGTGCTGGTCACCACCTTCACCGCCACCGTCCCGTACCTGCTGTCCACGGCCGCCCAGCTGTACTGGCTGGTGCGCGGGGACGGCGAGAAGGTCGACCGGGGCCGGCTGGTGCGCGACGCCGTCCTCGGCCTGGGCGCCTTCGGCTTCTCGCTCTGGCTGCTCGCGGGGGCCGGCTACGCCGCCGTCTACCAGGGCGTGCTGTTCCTGTTCGCCGGCGTCCTGGTCTACGTCTGGATGGCGGGCCGCCGCCGCGACTGAACTCCCCGGCCTCGGCCGGAAAACGGACACAACCCCATGAACCCCCCTGACGTGCGCCGGACTTGTCCGGCGCCCGTCTGTTGTCCACGAGGATTTCACTTCCCGGGTCTACCCGCGTAGGCGGCGGGATCGCCACACTGGCGCACGCAAATCAGCAGTTCATCCGATCTGATGATGGAGCGTCCGCCATGGCCCCCACCACACCCGTACGTCGCCTCCTGTCCTGCATACCGGCCGCCGCCGCCCTCGCCGCCGCCACCGTGCTCACCACCGGCGCCCCGGCCCGGGCCGCCCTGCCGACCCCGATCTCCGCGGCCATCGCCCGGAGTTACCTCGCCGCGATGCCCGCCACCCCGGAGACCCACGGGGACACCTACGACCGCACGCTGTTCCCGACCTGGATCACCATCAGCGGCACCTGCGACACCCGCGAGTGGGTCGTCAAGCGCGACGGCAGCAACGTCGCCACCGACACCTCCTGCAAGGCCACCAGCGGCAGTTGGTCCTCCCCGTACGACGGCGCGACCACCACCAACGCCTCCTCCTTCGACGTCGACCACCTGGTGCCGCTCTCCGAGGCCTGGGCCTCCGGCGCGTGGAGCTGGACCACCGCCCAGCGCCAGGCCTTCGCCAACGACGTCACCCGCCCCCAGCTGCTGCTGGTCTCGGCGAGCAGCAACCGCTCCAAGGGCGACCGCGACCCGGCCGAGTGGCTCCCGCAGGCCTCGTACCGCTGCACCTACGCCCGCGCCTGGGTGCAGGTGAAGCAGTACTACGGCCTGAGCGTGGACGGCGCCGAGAAGAGCGCGCTCACCGGCATCCTCGACGCCTGCTGAACCCGGCGGCTCCCGCGGCCCGGCGCTCTCCCCCGCGCCGGGCCGCCGTGCCGGGCGGCCCGGTGGCGGCACCGCCCGCTCCGGACCGGTCAGTTCTCCGAGTCCGGCGGGAAGGGCACCGGGTAGGCCTCGGCGAAGTCGGCCGAGCACGACACCTCGCGCCACCTGGTGTCCTCCGCCAGCAGCTGCCGGTCCATGGCGATCGAGCCCTCGGCCGCGTTGACCCCGAGCGGCAGGTGGTGGGGGACGTCCCGCCGCTTGGCCACCCGGACGAGGATCTCGGCCGCGCGGACCGGGTCGCCCGCGGCGCCGGCGCCGCCCTGCCGCATCCGCCGGTTCATGGCCCCGACCGTCTCGTCGTACGCCTCCGGGACGTCGTGGACGGTCATCGAGGAGCCCGCCCAGTCGGTGCGGAAGCCGCTGGGCTCGACCACCAGCACCTTCACGCCGAACGGCGCGGTCTCGGCGCGCAGCACCCGGCTGAACCCGTCGATGGCGAACTTCGCTGCCTGGTAGGAGGCGATGCCCGGGGAGCCGCCGACCCGGCCGCCCATCGAGGAGAACTGGACGACCAGCCCGCCCTTCTGCTCGCGCAGCAGCGGGAGTGCGGCCTTGGTGACGTTGTAGACGCCCCAGAAGTTGGTCTCGAACTGGGCGCGGAAGTCGGCGTCCTCGGTGGTCTCGATCGCCGAGACGCTGGCGTAGCCGGCGTTGTTCACCAGCACGTCGATCCGGCCGAAGGCGGCCTGCGCCTCGGCGAGGGCCGCGCGGGCGGCCGCCGGATCGGTGACGTCCAGTGCGATCGGCCGGACGCGGTTGCCGAACTCCTCGCCGAGATCGGCGAGTTGCTCGGGGCGGCGGGCGGTCGCGGCCACCCGGTCACCGGCTTCGAGCGCGGCGCGGACGAGGGCGCGGCCGAAGCCGCGCGAGCTGCCGGTGACGAACCAGATCTGTTCGGTGTTCTTCTCCATGCCCTCTAGTAGAACAGCGTTGCGTTATTAGCGCAACGCCGTTGTGGTAATACGTCAACGGCGTTGCTCTACCATGGTCGGGTGACTGCATCGGAGTTCCAGCGTGCGCGCTCGCCCGAGGCCAAGCGACTGCGCGAAGCCGCGATCCTGGAGGCGGCCCGGTCGCTGGGCCGCGAGCGGGGCATCAGGGACGTCACCCTGACCGACATCGCCGCCGCGGTCGGGATGCACAAGTCCGCGCTGCTGCGGTACTTCGAGACCCGCGAGGAGATCTTCCTGCGGCTGACCGCCGAGGGCTGGGCGGAGTGGTCGGACGCGCTGACCGCGCGGCTGCGGGAGGCCCCGGAACCCGGCCCGGCCGCCGTGGCGCAGGCGTTCGCCGCGACCCTGGCGGCCCGCGGGCCGTTCTGCGACCTGCTCGCCCACGCCCCGCTCAACCTCGAACGCAACGTGTCGCTCGACGCGGTGCGCGACTTCAAGCTCGCCACCCTCGCCGCCCGCGAGCCGATCGGCGCGGCCGTCCGCGCCCAGCTGCCCGTGCTGGACGAGCAGGACGTCGTGGACCTGGTCGCCACCGCCGTCTCCCTGGCCGGAGCCATGTGGCAGATCGCGAACCCGGGCCCGGAGGTCGCCGCCCTCTACCGCGGCGACCCCCGGCTCGCCCACGCCGTCATCGAGGTCGAACCGCGGCTCGCCCGCATCCTGACCGCCACCCTCACCGGGCTGGTCGCGGGAGCGTCCGGGCCGCGCCCCTGACCGGCCGTACGCGCCACGGGCGTTTGCACCCGGATGGATCATCTGACGTGCCGCGCAAGGGATTTGACCCTACGGTGCGGTGCCAGGGGGTCATCCGAGCGGAAGGCTGATTCTGGTATGGCAGGGAAATTCGAGCTGTACGTGGACGAGGGCGGCATGCACCGGTTCCGGCTCAAGGCGAGCAACGGGGCGATCGTGGTGACCGGAGACCCGCAGGAGAGCAAGGACGACTGCCTGAAGAGCATCGAGTCGATCCGCAAGCTCGCACCGTACGCGGAGCTCAAGGAGACCGCCGGATCGGTATGACGGGCGGCGCTCCCCGGCGCGGGTCGGTGGTGCAAATCGCCGACCCGCGTTCTTCTGTACGACAGATCCCTTTGGCCGGGTGCACGCCGGACGTGGACAGAACACCGGTATGCGCGTCGTCATCGTCACCGAATCCTTCCCACCCGAGGTCAACGGAGTCGCCCACAGCGTGCTGCGGACGGCCGAGCACCTGGTCCGCCGGGGCCACCAGCCCCTCGTCGTCACCCCCGCGCCGGCGCGGGGCGCCGAGTGCCCGCCGGAGACCTTCGGCGGCGCCGCGACCGGGGAGATCCCCGTGCTGCGCATCCCGTCGTTGCCGCTGCCGGGGTACCCGCAGGTCCGGATCGCCCTGCCCAGCCGGCAGCTGGCGGCCGCGATCGCCGGACACCGGCCGGACCTCGTCCACCTGGCCAGTCCGTTCGTGCTCGGCGCCCGGGGGATGCAGGTGGCGGCGCGGCTCGGGGTGCCCGCCGTGGCCGTCTACCAGACCGACCTGGCCGGGTACGCCCACGCCTACCGGGCCGGGCGGGGCCTCGGCGAGGCCGCCGCCTGGCGGCGGATCCGGGCGGTGCACCGGGCCGCGGCCCGCACCCTGGCCCCGTCCACCCCGGCCGCCCAGGACCTGACCGCGCACGGGGTGCCGCGGGTGCAGCTGTGGCCGCGCGGGGTGGACTCGGTGCGCTTCCACCCCCGGCACCGGGACGAGGTGCTGCACCGGGCGCTCGCGCCGGGCGGGGAGGTGCTGGTCGGCTACGTCGGGCGGCTGGCGCCGGAGAAGCGGGTCGACCTGCTGGCGGCGGCCTCGGCGCTGCCCGGGGTGCGGGTGGTGGTGGTCGGGGACGGCCCCTCGGCGCCCGGGCTGAAGGCCGCGATGCCGGGCGCGGTGTTCCTCGGCCGCCGTACCGGTGACGAACTGGCGCGCTGCTTCGCGACGTTGGACGTCTTCGTGCACACCGGCCCGCTGGAGACCTTCTGCCAGACCATCCAGGAGGCCATGGCCAGCGCGGTGCCGGTGATCGGCCCGGCGGCGGGCGGGCCGCTGGACCTGGTCGCGCACCACCGCACCGGCCTGCTGGTGCCGCCCCGGGACGGCGCGGCGGTGGCCAGGGCGGTGGCCGAACTGGCCGCCGACCCGGCGCGGCGGTCCGGGTACGGGCGGGCCGGGCGGGCCGAGGTGACCGCCCGCACCTGGGAGGCGGTCGGGGACCTGCTGCTGCGGCACTACGCCGAGGTGCTGGCGGAGCACCGCGGGCTGCCGCTGCCGCCCGCTCCCCCGTCGGCGCTCCGGCCGGTGGCGCCCGCCCTGCCCGAGGAGCTGCCGGCATGACCGCCACGCCCGACGGCGGGGCGCGGGCGACCGGCGGAACTCCGAGCAGCGCCGAAGCCCTGACGGCCGACGGGGCACGGACGACCGGCGGGGCGCTGACCATCGTCCGGCTCGCCAACTTCGTCACCCCGGTCTCCGGCGGCCTGCGCACCGCACTGCGCCACCTGGGCGCCGGGTACCGGGCGGCCGGGCACCGGCCGGTGCTGATCGTCCCCGGCGAGCGGCGCTCCGAGGAGGAGACCGAGCAGGGCCTGGTGGTCACCCTGCCCGGCCCCGTCCTGCCGGCCGGCGGCGGCTACCGGCTGCTCACCGACCGCCGGGCGGTCACCGCCGAGCTGACCAGGCTCTCCCCCGACCGGCTGGAGGTGTCCGACCGCACCACGCTGCGCTGGACCGGCGCCTGGGCCCGGCGGCACGGGGTGCGCTCCGTGATGGTCTCGCACGAGAGCGCCACCGGGGTGCTGCGCACCTGGGGCGTACCCGGCCCGCTGGCGGGCGCGGCGGCCGACCGGCTCAACGCGGCCACCGCCCGCGCCTACGACGCGGTGCTCTGCACCACCGACTGGGCCGCCGCGGAGTTCCGGCGGATCGGCGCGCCCAACCTGGTCCGGGCTCCGCTCGGGGTCGACCTGGAGGCGATGCGCCCGCTGCCGACCGCCGCACGGGCGGCCGAGCGGGCCCGGTACGCCGCCCCGGAGGAGACGCTGCTGGTGCTCTGCTCCCGGCTCTCCCCCGAGAAGCGGCCCGAGCGGGCGATCGAGGCGCTGGCCGCCCTGCGGGCCCACCGGCTTCCCGCCGTCCTGGTGGTGGCCGGGACCGGCCCGCTGCGCGAGCGGCTGGCGGCCCGGGCCGCCCGGCTGCGGCTCCCGGTGCGTTTCCTCGGGCACCTGGGCAGCCGCGCGGAGCTGGCCCGGCTGCTGGGCTGCGCCGACGTGGTGCTCGCGCCCGGCCCGGTGGAGACCTTCGGACTGGCCGCGCTGGAGGCCCTGGCCTGCGGAACACCGGTGGCCGTCAGCCGCTCCTCCGCGCTGCCCGCACTGGTCGGGCCCGCCGGGGTGGCGGCCTTCGACACCGGCAACGGATTCGCCGCCGCGGTGCGGCAGTTGCTCGAACGGCCGGAGGAGCCGCGGCGGGCCACCGCCCGGGCGCAGGCCGAACGGTACGGCTGGCCTGCGGCGGTGTCGGCGTTCCTGGCGGCGCACGGCGCGCGCGACGACGAAGCGGTGGAGGGGATTCGGAATGAGCATGCTGGACGCCCCGCGTGACCGGGCGGCGGAGGAACGCGCCGCGGCGGGCGAGCTGCTGCGCTTCGTCGCGCTCGGAGACTCGCTGACCGAGGGCGTCGGCGACCAGGTCGACGGGGGCTGGCGCGGGTGGGCCGCCGTCCTGGCCGGTTCGCTGGCACCCGAGGGCCGGGAGGTCGAGTTCACCAACCTGGCACACAGCGGCGCGCTGACCACGGAACTGACGATACGTCAGCTACCACGGGCGCTGGCCCTCCGGCCCCAGCTGGCGGCCGTCGTGGTCGGCGGCAACGACACCCTGCGGGCGGGGTTCGACATCCGGCACACCGCACTGGAGTTGGACGCCACGATGGCCGAACTGTCCGGCCACGGCGCCAGGTTGCTGACCGCCTGCCTGCCCGATCCGGGCAGTCTGCTGCGGCTCCCGGCGCCGCTCGCCCGCCCGCTGGCCAGGCGGATGCGGGCGGTCAACACCGTGGTGCACGCCCTCGCCGACCGGCACCGGGCCGTCCACCTGCACCTGGCCGAACTGCCGTGGCAGTCCGAGCGCCGGCTGCTGAGCGTGGACCGGCTGCACCCCAGCGCCGAGGGCCACCACCTGATCGCCCGCCGGTTCCACGACCTGCTCGCCGAGGCCGGCCACCCGCTCGGCCCGCCCCCGGCCACCGCCCCGGCCGAGGCCACACCGGGCCGCGCCGCCGACCTCTGGTGGATGGCCACCCGGGGCACCCGCTGGGTGGCCGCCCGCAGCACCGACCTCCTCCCGGGCCTCCTCGCCCTCGCCGCCGCCGAAGCCGCCGCCCGCCTCCGCGGCGCGAGCGGCCGGCACGACGAACGGATGGCCCACGCGGCCGCCCAGGCGCTGACCACCGCGCGCCTCCCCCGGCAATGACCGGGATCAACGGGCCCACGGCCCCCACCACTTCGGCGGCAACGGGTCCGCCGGCCCCGACGTCGGCTGATCGGGATGCAGTCCGAGACGCCGGAGGGCATCGGCCCGGAAACGAACGGCGAACGTGCCGTGCCCGTGCCCGTCCGCGCCCACGCCGCACATCAGGTCGTACCTGATCTCGTCGTCGGCGAACGGGTGCCGGTCGATGCCGCGGTCCCGCAGTCAAACAGCCGTCAGCTGACCCGGCTTCGGGCAGCCGGCGACGTTCCCGTACTGGAAGACGGTCACCCACTCGACGCTCTGATCGCCTATGCGGTCATCATGCCGCGGCCCGGGAACCGGCCGCCCGGCGTTTCCAGGTGGAGGTGGAGCGGACTTCGACCGCCTGGTGGCGTGCGCCGATGGAAGATCCGGGATCCGTGGCCTGACCGCCCGCGCCGATCAGGACCGAGAGGCTCGTGCTCCGCGCGCCCGGGGCCCGGGACCGTGCGGTGTTCGTCGAGCTGCTCGCCTCTCCGGAGGTGCCCGCCCACCTCGGCGGCCCCCGGCCGCGTGACGAGATCGAGCGCGAGCTGCCCGAGACGCCCGAGCGGCGGCCCGGGGTCTTCGTCGTCGACCTCGACGGGTCGATGATCGGCCTCATCCTGCTCAGGAGGGCGACGCAGCACCGGCGCCCGGCTGCGGCGGGGATGGCCGATCTCGGCTACCTGTTCCTGCCGCGCGCCCGGGGGCTCGGGTGCGCCACCGAGGCGTGCGCGGCGGCACTCGGCTGGCTCGGGGGCGCGCTCCCGGCGAGCCTGTGGTGCGCACCACCCAGGGCGCCGACGTCGGCTCGATGCGCCTCGCGGCGAAGGCGGGGTTCACGCAGGTGGAGCGCTTCGAGGCCCGGGGCGCCGAGCAGTGGCGCGGCGTGCGGCCGCCGGTGGCCCCTCACGCTGAGCCCGCGACGGGACCACCGGCGAGCGGCAGCCCGTCCACGCCCGCGCGATCCGGGCTTGCGAATCGAACTCACGAGCGGGGCCGCGAACGGGAGTTCGCCCGGTCCGACCGTCAGGGCCGCACCGGCCCTGGTGGTCCGGGCGGCGCTCGCGGAGGCGGGGTCGGCCAGCGGGCGACGGGGGAACCATCGGGGTGGCGCGGATCGTCGTGGCCGGGGAACGTTCGGCGGAGGGAGCCGGGGTGGAGAGCGTGGGTGCGGACGGACGGGAGGTCCTGGCGGCGGCGGGGGTGCTGTTCCAGGACGCGGCGGGCCGCATGCTGGCGGTGCGACTGCCGTACGACCGCAAGCATCCGGTGGCGATCCCGGGCGGCGGATGGGAGCCCGCGGACCGCTCGCCCCGGGACACCGCGCTGCGGGAGATCCGCGAGGAGCTGGGCTTCACGCCGCGGCTGGGGCCGCTCGCCGGGGTGGACTGGGCGCTGCTGCGCGAGGGCGATCGGCCGATCGTCGTCTACCTCTACTGGGCGGAGCCGCTGACGGCGGAGCAGGTGGCGGCGTTCCGGCCGGACACGGCCGAGGTCGGCGGCTGGACCTGGCTGACGGCCGAACAGGCCGGGCAGGCGCTGCCGCCCCGGCTCTCGCGCCGGGTGACGGCCTGCCTGCGGGCACCGCGCGAGGCCGGGCCGCTGGAGCTGGAGGACAGCCGACCGGTCGGGCACGCGCTCGACCGGCTGCCCGCCGACCGGCCGGCGCCGGAGTACCTCGGACTGGCCGCGGCTCCGGGCCTGGCCCCGTCGGCCGAGGAGCGGCCGGAGCCGCCGATGGACCGGGCGACGTACTACGCCACCCGGCCGCGCATCCGGACGAAGGCGCGGGCGCTGTTCACCGACGCCGACGGCCGGGTGCTGCTGGTGCGGCTGCGGCCGTGGGACGGGCCGCGCGGGCGGGTGCCGTACTGGACCCTGCCGGGCGGTGGGGTGGAGGCGGGCCGGGAGATGCCCCGGGGGGCGGTCCGCCGGGAGATCCGCGAGGAGCTGGGCTGGGAGGTCGAACCGGGGCCGCTGCTGGCGCTGGACTGGCAGCCGGGCACGGCGGCCGACCCCGAGGCGGACCCCGCGACCGGCCGGGACACCGCCGTCCTGGTGTACGTGTTCGACGGTGGCGCGATGACGGAGCGGATGCTCGACTCGCTCGTCCTGCCGGAGGACGAGCTGGTGGAGTGGCGGCTGTGCGGTCCGCAGGAGGCGCGGACGCTGCTGACCGGCCCGTCCTGGGACCGTACGGCCGCCGCGCTGGCCGCCCGGGAGCGGCCGGGCGGGCCGGTGGAGCTGGTGCGCGGACGGGCCGTCGGACCGGGCCTGCCTCCGGGATGAGGGCGGGCCTGCCTCCGGGATGAGGGCGGGCCCGGCGCCGGGATGAGGGCGGGCCCGGCGGACCGGGACCGGGCCGGCCCTGGGCCTCCGGCCTCGGCGAACGGAGGCCGGCGGGGACCGGGCCGTCACCGGGCCCCGTCAGGGGCCTCACGCACAGGGGGCGTCGGCCGTCAGACCTCCAGTTCGCTCTCGATCCTGCCCAGCTGGTGGCGGGCCATCGCGAGGTTGGCGCGCGACTTGTCCAGCGCGAGGTAGAGGAACAGGCCCTTGCCCGTGCGCCCGGTGAGCGGGCGGATCAGGTGGTACTGGGTGGTCAGGGTGATCAGCATGTCCTCGATCCCGTCCTGGAGGCCGAGCATGTCCATGGTGCGCATCTTGGCGCGGACCACGTCGGTGTTCCCCGCGGAGGCGACGTTGAGGTCGATTCCGCCGGGGCCGTCGAGGGTGGCCAGGGCCATGCCGCTGTTGTAGTCCACCAGGGCCGCGCCGATGGCGCCCTCGATACTGGTCATGGCCTGCTTGAGCGCGCCGGCTGCGTCGGTCATCTGGGTAACTCCCGTTCGGTAGTGGAGTGGTGAGGTGGTGAGGTGGTGAAGTGACGGGGATCGGTCGGTGAGGCGATGAGGCGGTCAGGCGGCCACGGTCAGAGCGCCTCGCGCGGGTCCTTGGGCAGGAGTGCCTCGTTGAGCATCCCCGCGATGCGCTGGGCGCTTCGGCGGGCCTCCAGGTGCAGCCGGCCGACGTTGACCTCCGGGTGCGCCAGCAGGGTCAGCACGCAGCTGCCGCCGGCCGCGTAGACGGCGACGTAGCCGTTCTCGCCGCGCACCAGCGACTCGCGGAACTCGCCCTGCCCGGTGGTGTCGGCGAGCCGCTGCGCCAGCGAGAGCGAGGCCGCCGTCATCGCGGCCAGGCCGGAGGGTTCGGTGCCGTGGGTGTCGTGCGCGACCAGCAGGCCGTCCACGCTGGCCACCAGGCCGCCCGCGAGGTGCGGGACGCGGTGCTTGACGGAGCGCAGTTCGGCGAGCAACTCGGTCTCCAAGGCGATCAGTTGTCTCCTTCCGACACGCTGCTTGAGCGCCCGCCTCATGGCCGGGACGGCGGGGTCGCGGGCGGGGAGTGGGTCAAAGTCGGGCCTCCAGAAGGTCTCGGACCCGGGTCAGCAGGGCGATGTCCGGGTCGGGGACGGCCAGCGGGTGGGCCGCTGCCGTGGTGGACGGGCGTTCGGAGCGTGTGGGGGCATCGGCCCCGGCGGGGGCGGCGGTGGGGGCGGCGGTGGGGCCCGCGGTTGCCGCGACCGGGGCTCCGGCGAACCCGGCCTCCCGGAGGCTGGCGCCGGGCACCCGGCGGTGCAGCCCTCCGGCCGGCCCGGCCGGGACCGGTGCCGGGGCTTCGGGCGCCGGCCCGTGCCGTGGGGCCACCTCCGCCGCCGGCGCCGTCGTCGCCGAGGCGGTCGAGCGCGCAGCGGTCGGACACGGAACGGTCGGGCACGGGGCGGTCGGGCCCGGGGCGTCCAGCAGTCCGGCGGCGGCCAGCCGACGGACGTCCGCCGTCACCCCGAAGCCGGAGCGGCCGAGCAGCCGGGCCAGGTCCGCCGGGGTTCTTCGGCCGTCGGCGTGGTCCAGCAGTTCGCGGCGCCGGCGCCCGGGCGGGCGGTGGGACGGGTGCCGGCTGCGCTCGACCGGGCGGACGGGCATCGCGTCGAGCTGGGCCCACGGCCAGATCCGGTCGAGCAGCTGGCGCCGGCGTTCGACCTCGCGGCAGATCCTGGCCGGCTCCACCCGCGCGACCGGGCCGAGCCAGTGCCGGGCGTCGGCCTCGAACCGCCAGACGCCGCCGGCCGAGTCGGCGAGGACGAAGAACGCGGCGTCGAACAACGTTCCCAGGTGGCCGAGTTCGAGTTCGCCCCGGGTGATCAGCCGCTGTTCGACCAGCACCTCGCCGACCCTCGACCGTGGGCCGTGCGAGCGGAGCAGTTCCGTCCAGCCCTCGGGGGTGATCCGGCCGCAACCGGTGAGCAGGTCGGCCAGACCGGGCGCCCGGGGGGACTCGGCGGCGGTGACCTGCCCGTCGACCAGGTGGAGGCTGCCGAGCGGGCCGCGCAGGGCGCCGGTGGCACGGTGGTCGGCGAGCAGGGCGAGCGCCTCGCCCGGGGTCCTCGGGGTGGCGCCGTCGGCGGGGAGCGGCGGCACGGTGCCGGCTGCGGCGGTCACGCGCTCACCCCAGCACCAGCTCCTCGGCCAGGGCCTGGAGGCGGAAGCGGGCGGCGGCGAGGTTGCCCTCCGCGCGGTCCAGCCAGAGGTGCAGGACGAGCCTGCTGTCGAAGGCGGTGTCGATGAAGCGGAGCAGGTGGTAGCTGCGGCCGGCGGTGACGATGATGTCCTCCAACGGGGCCCTCCGGTCCTCCGCCGCGGTGAAGGTCTGGCTCTCAACGGCCGCTCGTACCAGGTCGGTTGCCTCGGCGGCGGAGGTCTCGTGCTCTCCGGCCGGGCTGTCCCCCAGGCTGCCGAGGGCCAGCCCGCTGCTCCAGTCGACCAGGCTCGCGGCACGGGCCCCCGCGATCGCCATCGCTCCGGAGAGGCATTCGTCGATACCGGGCACACCGGCTCCTTCGCGGGGTCTGGGCGGCCGGGCGCAGCGCGGCGCCGACCGGTTCACCACCAGCAGTGGCAGGTTCGACACGGAAGGCTACTGCCGAATTTCATATGACGAACATTCCATTGGCATATTCATATCGCCAGCGGTCAGTTCCAGCCAGGATGTGACGGCCCGTCAGATACGGCGGTCGAGGCGACTCCGCTGACGGGCCAGGGAGGTTGAAGACCCGTTTGCCGACCACCTGGCGCGAGACCTTGGCCGACAGTAGTCCATGCGACGGGGTTTCGGGGCCGAAGATGCGATAAAAGGACGCACCCCCCGAGGGGGTGAACACGACGAAGGGGCCCGTTCCGCTGGACGGAACGAGCCCCTTCGAGTGGAGCGCCAGGCCCGGGTCGCACGGACTCTCCCTACTGAAAGTAGGGCGTGCTCTGGTAGCACCGCTGACGCCTGCTCAAGAGTCCGTTTCCCGAAGGGTCACTTCCTCTCGACGTGCAGAACACTATCAGGTCATCACACCTGGTCAGAAATCGCGTCCGCCCGGTACACCGCGCGGGAGGCGCCGGTCAGCCCAGCAGCGCCCGGTAGCCCTCGATCAGGGCGGTGAGGCCGAGTTCGAAGGCCCGGTCGGCGCGCTCGCGCCCGGCGGGGACGGCGTCCAGCGCGTCGGCCAGCCTCGGGGTGGCGGCGCGGTCGACGGCGTCGACCATCACGTCCGGCGCGACCAGGTCCAGAGCCGACCCCAGGATGAAGCTCTCCAGGGCGGTGATCAGGCCCATCACGTCCTGGGCCGCGAAGCCCGCGTCCTCCAGGGTGGCGACGGCCCGCTCGTACAGCGTGTGCATGAACGATTCGGCGAGCGGCGCGGTGGCGAGCAGCCGGATGATGCCGGGGTGTTCGGCGAAGGCGTCCCGGTAGGCGTGCGCCCAGGTGCGCAGCGCCGCGTCCCAGGACTGGTCCCACACCGACTGCTCGCCGATGGCGCGCACCAGCTCGGCCCGCATCAGGGCGACGATCTCGGCCCGTCCGGCGACGTGGTGGTAGAGCGCGGAGGGGCTGACCTTGAGCGCGCCGGCCAGCGCGGGGATGGTGAGGTCCCCCGCCTCGTCGACCAGCCGCAGGGCGGTGTCCACGATGCGCTGCCGGTCCAGCAGGGGTGTGCGCGGCCTGGGCATGCCCGGTTCCTCACCTTCGGATCGCCGAGCGGCCCGTCGGCCCCGGCAGACCAAGATCGCCATTGATCGTCGTTATCCAAGCGTTACTGAACGGCTTTCAGTAAAACTCTTCCGCACCTGCCGGTGCCGCGCCTACGGTAACCGAACCCCATTCGGTTAGGCAGACCCGCGCACCCGTCGGCCTGCCCTGACCCGGAGAGGACGCACACCCCCCGCATGCGTGCCGAAACGATCTTCACCGGCGGTCGGATCCACACCGGAGACCCCGCCCTCCCCCGCACCCACGCCCTCGCCGTCAGCGCGGGGCGGATCATCGCCCTCGGCGACGCCGCCCTGGCCCTGCGCGACGAAGGCACCGAGACCGTCGACCTCGACGGCGGCGCCCTGCTGCCCTCCTTCGGCGACGGCCACGTCCACCCGCTGCTCGGCGGCATCGGCCTGCTCGGCGTGCCCGTCCGCGACTGCACCAGCCTGGAACAGGTCGTGGAAGCCGTCCGCGACTGGGCGCGGCGGCACCCCGAGGCCGAGTGGATCACCGGCGACGCCGTCGACCCGTGGCTGGCCGAGGGCGGGCTGTTCGACGCCCGGCTGCTCGACGAGGCCGTCCCGGACCGGCCGGTGCTGCTGCGCACCATGGACCACCACACCGGCTGGGCCAACAGCGAGGCGCTGCGCCGGGCCGGGTACGGCCCGGACACGCCCGAACCGGTGGGCGGCGAGATCGTCCGCCGACCGGACGGCAGCCCGCTCGGCACGCTGCGCGAGTTCGGGGCCCTCAACCCCGTCCTCTCCCTGGTCCCGCCGCGCCCGGTGGCCGAGCAGGTCGCCGCGCTGCGGGAGACCACCGCCACCCTCGCGGCCGCCGGGCTGACCTGGCTCCAGGACGCCTGGGTCGAGCCCGCCCAGGTGGACACCTGGCTGGCCGCCGTGGCCGAGGAGGACCTGCCGGTCCGGGCCGGGCTCGCCCTGCTGCTCGAACCGGACGGCTGGCGCGAGCGGCTCCCCCAGCTGGTGGCCGACCGCGACCGGGTGGAGGCCGCCGGACGCGGCCGGCTCACCGCGCGGTCGGTCAAGTTCTTCGCCGACGGCGTCATCGAGTCCGGGACGGCCGCGCTGCTGGAGCCGTACAGCGACTGCCCCCACTCCCACGGGGTCGCCAACTGGACGGGCGCCGAGCTGGCGGAGGCCGTCACCGCGGTCGACGCGCTGGGCTTCCAGCCGCACATCCACGCGATCGGCGACCACGGCGTGCGGATCGCGCTGGACGCGGTCGAGGCCGCCACCCGCCGCAACGGGGTGCGCCCCCGCCGACCGGTGATCGCGCACGTCCAGCTGGTCCACCCGGACGACCTGCCGCGCTTCGCCGAACTCGGTGTGATCGCCAACTTCGAGCCGCTGTGGGCGCAGACCGACCCGCTGATGACCGAGCTCACCCTGCCCCGGATCGGTCCGGAGCGCGGCTCCCGGCAGTACCAGATCGCCGCCCTGCTGCGCGGCGGCGCCCGGGTCTCCTTCGGCAGCGACTGGCCGGTCACCCGGTACGAGCCGCTGGCCGGGCTGGCCACCGCCGTCACCCGGCAGACCACGGACGGCCTGCCGGACGGCGGCTGGCTGCCCGAGGAGCGGATCGGGCTCGACGAGGCGCTGGCGGCGTACTCGGCGGGCGTGGCGCACCAGGCCTTCGAGGAGGCCGAGTGGGGTGTGCTGCGGCCGGGCATGCGGGCCGACCTGGTGCACCTGGCCACCGATCCGTACGCGGTCCCGGCCGCCGAGCTGGCCTCGATCGAGGTGGCCGGCACCTGGCTCGGCGGGCGCCGCACCCACGGCGGGCCCGGCGGCGGCCGCGATGGTGAGCCCGGCGGCGACGGCGGGTCCGGCGGCGGCGACCGCGCGCGCTGAGGCGCCCGGCGGTCCCGCGCCGGCGGATCTTCCGACCGGCACCGCCCGTCCCCCACCGCGGCGGTGCCTCGTTCCCCGGTCGGCGGCCGACGCACCGTCGCCGCCGACCGTCCTACCCTCGTTCGTACGACCCCAGGAGAGCTCCCCCATGAACCTGCCCTCCGACGCGACCTCCTCGTCCGCGCTCCGTCCCCCCGACGTCCCTTCGGCTGCCTCCCCGTCCTCCTCCGTCTCCTCCTCCGCGCCGTCTGCCGCGTCCCCGGCGTCCTCCACGCCGACGGGCGGCCTGGAGCGCGGGGTGCTCGGCACCGGTGACATCGTCTTCTTCGTCGTGGCCGCCGCCGCGCCGCTGACCGTGATGGCCGGTGTGGCGCCGTTCGCGATCTCCTTCGGCGGCATCGGCACCCCGGTCGCCTACCTGGCCACCGGGGTGGTGCTGGCGCTCTTCGCGGTCGGCTTCACCGCCATGACCGCGCACATCCGCAACGCCGGCGCCTTCTACGCCTACGTCACCCGCGGCCTCGGCCGGGCCGCCGGGCTGGGCGCGGCGCTGCTCGCGGTGCTCTCGTACAACGCGATCCAGATCGGCATGTTCGGCGCCTTCGGGTTCTTCGCCCACACCACGGCCGCCGATCTGCTCGGGCTGGACCTGCCCTGGCCGGTCTGGGCCCTGATCGGGGTCGCGGTGGTCTGGTTCCTCGGCTACCGCTCGATAGACCTCGGGGCCAAGGTGCTCGGGGCACTGCTGATCGCCGAGACCGGAATCCTCCTGGTGCTCGCGGTGGCGGTGCTGGTCAAGGGCGGGGCGCACGGGCTGAGCCTGTCCTCGTTCGCGCCGAAGAACGTGTTCTCCGGCGGGATGGGCGGGGTGCTCGGGCTCTCCTTCGCCGCCTTCATCGGCTTCGAGGCCACCGCGATCTACCGCGAGGAGGCCCGGCAGCCGCAGCGGACCGTGCCGCGCGCGACCTACGCCGCGATCGCCTTCCTCGGGCTCTTCTACACCTTCATCACCTGGATGATCGTGCAGGCCTTCGGCGACACCGAGGCCGTCGCGACCGCCACCGCCGACCCGGCCGGGATGTTCTTCACCGCGATGACCGACTACGTCGGCGCCTGGGCCACGGACGTGCAGCGGGTGCTGATCGTCACCAGCCTGCTCGCGGCACTGCTGGCCTTCCACAACACCATCACCCGGTACGGCTACGCCCTGGCCGCCGAGAAGGCCGCGCCGGCCGCCCTCGGCCGGATCCACCCTCGGCACGGCTCGCCGTGGATCGGCGGCATCGCCCAGTCGGTGCTGGCGGCCGCGGCCGTCGGGGTGGCGGCGCTGATCGGCGCGGACCCGTACAACCAGTTCTTCCTCTGGGTGAACTCCCCCGGGGTGGTCGGCATCCTGGTGCTCCAGGCGCTGGCCGGACTGGCCGTGTTCGCCTTCTTCCGCCGCAACCGGGCGGCCGCCGCGAGCGCCGGGGTGTTCCGTACGACGGTGGCACCGCTCGCCGCCACCGTGCTGCTGTGCGGAGCCACGGCTCTGGTGGTGTGGCGGCTCGACCTGTTCACCGGCGCCGGCCCGGCGGTCAACTGGCCGCTGGTCGCGATCGTGCCGGTGGTGTTCCTCACCGGCGTCGGGATCGCCCTGCGGCTGCGGGCCCGACGGCCGGAGGTCTACGCGCGGCTCGGGACGAGCGAGGTCGACGCGGGCTGAGGGCGGGCGGCCCGAACAGGGCCGAACCCCCGCTCTGTCCCTCCTCGCTCCGGCTCGGCCGGTCGGGCCTGTCCGGTCCGGCCCGGCCGCTCGGACCCGAGCGCTCGGCCCGGGCGCCGGCCCTGGGCGCTCCGCCCTGGACGCCCGGCCGTGGCTGCGCGGCCGTGGCTGATCGCTCCCGGCCGGTCAGCCCGGCGCTGGTCAGCCCGGCGCTGGTCAGACCTGGCCGACGGCCTCGGCGAGGAGCCGGTAGGAGTCGAGCAGCGCGGTGCGGTCGTAGGTGCTGGTGGTGACCAGGAACTCGTCCGCGCCACTGCGCTCCACCAGTGCCGCCAGCTCGGCGGCGGCCTGCTCCGGGGTGCCCGCGATGTGGCCCTTGAGCGACTGCTCGTAGCCCGCCCGCTCCCTGGGCGTCATCTCCCGGGCACGGATCTCGGCGGCGGGGGCCAGCGGCGGGAACTCGCCGTGGGTGCGGGAGTACGCGCCGGACCAGGCCTCCGGGACGAGCAGCTCGCGCGCCTGCTCCGGCGTCTCCGCGACCGCCACCGTGCCCGAGACCACCACATAGGGCTCGGCCGCCTGGGCGGAGGGGCGGAACCGGGTGCGGTAGCGGTCGATCGCCGTGAGCATCCGGTCCTCCCCGCGGGCGGCGGCGATCACCAGCGGCAGCCCGGCCTCGGCGGCCAGGTCGGCCCCCGCGCCGGTGGCCAGCACGAAGGCCGGGACGTGCAGGCCTTCGGCCGGACGGGCGTGGACGCCGCGGTGCGCCTGCTGCGAGCCGTCGAAGTAGCCGAGCAGCTCGGCCAGCTGGGCGCCGAACTCGTCTGCGGCCTCCTTCTCCCGCCCGAGCGCCCGCCGGACACCGTCCGTGAAGCCCACCGAGCGCCCGAGCCCCATGTCGATCCGCCCCGGGAACAGCGCGGCCAGCACCCCGAACTGCTCGGCCACCACCAACGGTTGGTGGTTGGGCAGCATCACCCCGCCGGTACCGACCCGGATGCGCGTGGTGGCCGCTGCCACCGCCGCGGCGAGTACGGTGGGCGCCGAACCGGCCACCCCCGGCACACCGTGGTGCTCGGAGACCCAGAACCGGTGGTAGCCGAGCCGCTCCGCCTCGCGGGCGAGGGACACCGTGTCCCGCAGGGCCTGGGCCGGCTCCTCGCCCTGTCTGGTCCGGGAGCGGTCGAGTACGGAGAGCCTGGTCCTGGGCGCGGCACTGGTCACGCCGGTGGCCAACGCCCGCCCGCCGCGCGGACATTCCCCCGAACTGCCCGCGCGGCCGAGGCACCGGGCCCGGAGCCCGTGACCGGCGACCGGCGACTGGCGACCGGCGACCGGCGACCGGCAAGCCAGCCGGTCAGGCACCCTCCCCCCGTATTCGGGCCCCGCCGGTGCCCGTCGCCTTGCGGCGGCCCCACGGCTTGTACACCGACAGGACCACGTTGACCAGGTAGAGCGCCAGCGCCACCGCCGGGACGATCACCGTGTTGTAGCGGACGAAGCCCAGCTCCGCCACCGTGATCGGCCCGCTCGGATGGGCGTCCACCACCCGCACCGCGTCGTGCAGCCGGGCGGTGAGGGCGAGGACGGAGGCCGCCATCGCCCCGAGCGTCAGCCAGAACTTGGTGCTCACCCAGTAGTACCGGAACAGCCCCCAGGACGTGCCGAGCCCGAGTGCCACCCCGCTCAGGAAGGTGAGCAGGCTCAGCGGCAGGATCAGTGCGTCACCGAGCAGGCCCATCGCCCGGTAGGCGGTGCGCAGCCGGTCGGCGTCCCCCGCCGTCAGCGCCGTCAGCGCCAGGGTGAGCAGGCAGAGCATCAGCGCCAGCCAGCTCACCGAGGCGACGACGTGCAGGACGACCAGGGGCTTGCGCACGGCCGGCGGCAGGCGGCGGCCGAGGGGCGCCGGTGCTGCCGACCGCCCTGGCGTCGGCGGGGACGCCGCGACGGCTCCGGTGGGCGAGCGCACGGTGGACCTCCTTCGAGTCGGGAGCACTCAGGACGGCCCCAGACTCTCCCCTCCGAGCCTCCTCCGGCATCTGACGGCGGGAGTAACCTCGCCTACTCCCGGGCGAGTACGCGCTACCGGCGACGGCCGGAACGCGACTCCCCGGGAGCGGGCCCCAGGCTCGGTCGGTCCCCCTCACTCGCTCGACCCACTCGCTCGACCTCGCTCGGTCACCTCAGTCGCTCACCTCAGTCGGTCACCGCGAACCCCTGCGCCGCGCCCAGCCGTTGCAGCGAGGCCGGGCCGGGGATCCCGTCCGCCGCCCCCGACTGGTACCCGCAGCGCCGCTGCCAGGCCGCGTAAGCGGAGACCGTCCTGCTGCCGAACGAGCCGTCCACCCACCGCTGTTCGAGCAGCCCCTCGTCCACGAGCGCCTGCTCGACTATGGCCACCTCGGACCCGTAGGTCACGTGCCCCTGTTCGGCCCCCGGATCGGTCCGCGCGGCCGCGATCAGGTGGGCCACCGAGACCGTCCGCTGCCCGGGGAGGTAGCCGAGCAGCCGGCGCAGCGAGGCCTCGCCCGGGACTCCGTCGGCGGCCTGCCCGGAGTAGCCCAGGCTCTCCTGGTACTCCGCGTAGTTCTCGGTGTCCGCGTCCGTCCAGTTCGGGCCCGGCCCCGAGCGGTAGTGGTCGCCGAAGCCGTGCGAGACCAGCGCCCGCCCGACCGCCGTCACCTGGTAGCCCTGGGCGCCGTAGCCGTACGCCAGGCCGTTGATGCTCACCTGGTAGCGGGCGGGCTGCTGCTGCGAGGGCGGGTCGCCCGGGGAGCCGGGTGCCGCGAGGTCGGGCCAGGAGCCCGGGTCGGTGTGGTCGTTGTACGGCACGTGGGCGTGCGCGTACCAGCCGCCCCTGGTCTCCCAGACCTGCTCGTCGCGGTGGCCGGAGAAGTCGGTCGGCCGGCCCATCGGCCAGGTGTCGGGCACGCCCCAGGAGGAGACCCAGGCGTGGATGCCGCCCCAGCCCGCGCACGGGGTGTCCACGAGCCGGGGGTAGACGCGGCCCTGGTAGCGGCAGTAGGGGAAGAACACCGCTTCGATCTGGATCACCACCCGCCCGGCCCGGTTGGTCCGGGTCGGGCTCTGGGGCGGGCTGAGCAGGCTCTTCGAGCGGGAGTCGGCGGGGAACAGCTGGGCCACCCGGCCGCTGAACGGGTCCCAGACGAGGTGCGGCGCCTCACCGGCACCGCTGCCGGTGAAGTAGCCGACCAGGTCGTCGTAGGGGCACCAGTCCTGCGGGGCGGCGGCGGTCGCGTTGCGGTCCCAGGTGATGTGGGCGATGGCCTTCGGCGGGAAGTTCTGGTCGGTCGGCGCGTGATCGCCGAGGTCGTGGACCTCGGCACCGGGCAGCCACAGTTCGGGCATTGCGATCTCCTCCGAACGGCGTGAGGGCATCAATCCCGGTATCGGCAGGCAGGGCTCGCGGGTTGACCCCGCAGCGCGAATCCGTGCCGATGAACCCCCCGCGCTCGTCCGGCCGTTCGACTCGACAGGGGGTATTCGCCGTCCTGTGCGAATCAGACGCCCGTGCGGGGGCGTCCGATCGCGCGGAAGGGGGCGCATTCCACCGCCACCGGGGCCCGCTGTCAATCGTTGACATCAAAAGTGGTCTAGTCCACGGTGGTCCGGCGGACCGGCACCGAGCCGCGCCCGGAACTCCCGAGCGCCCTCAACTCCCAGCCGTGGCACCGAATCTGACGATCCGATGGAGAAACCCGCACCATGCAAAGAGTCTGCCTCGCCCTGCCCACCATGCGGCCCTGCCCCGAGACCATCGCGGAACTCGCGGAGGAGGCGGCCTACGCCGTCGCGACCTTCGGGGTCGAGGTGCACCTGCTGATCCTCGACACCACCGAGGCCGCCGAATTCGCGCTGAACGCGGGCGCCGTGGCCGCGCTGGAGCCCACCGCGGGCGTGGTCGTCCACCACCTCGGCGAGGCGCGGCAGCGGGAGTTCCTGCGCCGGGTGACCGAGCGCTCCGGCGCCCCCGACCCCGAGCTGCTGCTCGACCTGATGCTCCCGCGGGCCGTCGCGTACGGCTCCTGCGTCAACCGGCTCTTCCTGGGCGCGGCCGCCCTCGGCTGCACCTCGACGCACCTGCGCAACGACGACGCCGACTTCCAGGTCCTCGACGGCTGGAAGGTCTTCCCGATCCACCACGAGCTGCTCTCGATCGGCAAGCCGGCCGGCGAGGCGGTGGCCGGGGTGACCCGCTCCGAGCTCGACCCGGCAGACGCGGACAAGCCGGTGATGCTGGTCAGCGGCTCCTTCATCGGCGAACTCTGCGTGGACATCGGCGAGATCCACGAGCTGGACCCGGCGGTCTACCGCGAGGTGGTGCGCCTGTGGGCCCCGCCGGTGTGGTCGGACGAGGAGAAGGACGCGATGGTGGACGTCTCCTTCAAGGGCGCCGGCTCCGAGCCGTTCACCACCGACGAGTCCGTCCTCGGCGTGCCCGACATCTGGGACGTCTACATGTGCAACGTCGCCCTGGACCACCGCGGCTACGAGGTGCTGCCGCTGCTGCCCTCGACCGAGACCATCGGCAGCGACTACGTCCTCCACCACGCCATGGTCCACGCGAAGATGCCCGGCGTCGTGCACAACCGCCACATCGTCAACTACTACACTCCCGAGCGCCGGACCGGCGCCGGCTTCATCGCCTACCAGCTGCGGTTCGTCAAGTTCCTGCTCTCGATGCTGTACCTGTACCCGGTCTACGGCGGGATGATCGACCTCGGCCGCGGGATGCTGGACGAGCGGCACCAGTTGAGGACCGAGCCGATCCTCGACCTGGTGCGGGGCAGCCTCGACTGGGACCGGGCCGGGAACGAGCACTGCCTGGACGTCCTGGACCGCTCCTACCGCAAGCTGGGCGGCAAGTACGCCGAACTCGCGGACGTGGTCGCCGCGCGGCGCCCGCGGCTCCTGGACGAGGCCCGGGAGGACGCCGAGCGCTGGGCGGTGCTGGTGGAAGCCTGGCCGGCGCTGGTGTCCGCCTCCCGTGCCGGAGGGGCCGAAGGGCTCCGCTCCGCCGCGGAGGTCGCGGCCGGGTGAACGAGGACCTCCGGATCCGGCTGCTGGCCGACGCCGACTGGGACGCCGTGGTCGCGCTGGAGCACGACGCCTACGCGGCCGACGGCCTGTCGGAGGGCCGGGAGGCGCTCCAGTCCCGCGCCCTCGCCTCGCCGGGGACCTGCTTCGTGCTGGAGCAGGGCGGCACGGTCCGCGGCTACCTGCTGAGCCTGCCCTACCCGCCGCTGCGCTGCCCGGACCTCGACCGGCCGGAGGAGTCGGTCTTCGCGTCCGGCAACCTGCACGTGCACGACCTGGTGATCGCGGAGGACCTGCGCGGCCGGGACGTCGCGCTGGGGTTCATCCGGCACTTCCGGGAGCGGGCGCGGGAGCTGGGCTACGAGCGGATCTCGATGGTCGCGGTGCGCGGGGCGGACATCCTGCTGCGGCTGCTCGGCTACCGGGCGCACCGGGAGGTCGCGGTTCCCGCGTGCTACGGGCGGCGCGCGGTCTACATGTCGATGCCGGTGCGCTGACCTGCGGGGATGCCCGAACGAAAGATCACCCTTTCGGCTCAGTCCGGACGGCGGGAATCACTCCATCGGGTGAAGCTGGTGGCGGCTGCGCCCCCGCGCAGCCGCCCGTGGTGCCCACCTGCGGTACCCGCCCGCACCCCGAGGGAGCAGAGCATGAAGGCCGCCGTCGTCCACGACTTCACCGCACCCCTGGCCATCGAGGACCGGCCGGTCCCGGAACCGGCCGCGCACCAGGTGCGCGTCAGGATCGAGACCTCCGGCCTCTGCCACACCGACATCCACGCCGCCCACGGCGACTGGCCGGTCAAGCCCACTCCGCCGTTCGTCCCCGGGCACGAGGGCGTCGGGATCGTGGAGGCGGCCGGCCCGCAGGTCCGGCACGTCCGGGTCGGCCAGCGGGTCGCCATCCCCTGGCTCGCGGACGCCTGCGGGCGCTGCGACCAGTGCGTCTCCGGCTGGGAGACGCTCTGTCTTCAACAGCACAACAGCGGCTACTCGGTGGACGGCGGGTACGCCGAGTACGCGCTCGCGCACGGCGACTACGTCGTCCCCGTCCCCGACGGCATCGACCCGCTGGACGCCGCCCCGCTGTCCTGCGCGGGCGTCACCACCTACAAGGCGCTCAAGGTCTCGGGCGCCCGGCCCGGCACCCGGGTGCTGGTCTCCGGCATCGGCGGACTCGGCCACCTGGCGCTCCAGTACGCCCGGATCTTCGGCGCCGAGACGATCGCGGTCGACGTCACCGACGACAAGCTCGCCCTGGCCCGCGAACTCGGCGCCGACCACGTGCTCGACGCCCGCACCCAGGACGTCGCCGCCGAGGTCCAGGCGCTCGGCGGGGCCCACGCGGCGATCGCCCTCGCCGTCAGCAACGCCTCCTTCCAGGCCGCCTACGGCGCCCTGCGCCGCGGCGGCACCCTGGTCCTGGTCGCCCTTCCGGCCGGCGGAAAGCTCGAACTCCCGGTCTTCGAGACGGTGTTGAACGGCACCAAGGTGATCGGCTCGATCGTCGGCACCCGCGAGGACCTCGCCGAGGTCTTCCGGCTGCACGCCCTCGGCCGCACCCGGGTGATCCGCGAGACCCGCCGGCTCGAAGACGTGAACGGCTGCTTCGAGGAGGTGCTGAGCGGCAGGGTCTCCGCCCGTCTGGTCTTCGACCTGCGCTGACCGGCGCCGCGGCCCGCCCGTGCGGCCCGCTTTCGCCGTGGTCGCGCCGGAGCCGGGAGGAGGGCGGCCCCGCCGCGCGGTTGCCCGTGGGCACGGTCCCGGCCACCGCCGACGCCGGTCGGCGGTGCCCCGGCGCCTCGGCGACCCGCCGGTCTGAGCCACGCCACCGCCTCCCCCGGCGGTGGCGGGACCGCGCCCGGCCCGAGGTCCGTTCCCTCCGTGTCCGGATGCGGTCGCGGTTGCGTCTCCGTTCCGTTCGGCCTGGGTACGAAGTGGGTCGCGGTGCGCGATCGTGGGAGAAACGACCGTACGGCAAGGGGAGTTGCCATGGGGGACGGCCGGGGGCTGACGCCGGACGCGGTGGCGGCGCTGCTGGGCGACGGGCCGCACCGGGCGGTGGCGGAGGTGCTGCGGGCCCGGCTGCGGACGGTGCCGGAGGGGGCCCGCGCCCTGACGGCGGCGGAGGCGGACCCGGGGGACGTGCGGGCCCGGGCGCTGCTGACCGCCGCGGTGGCGCAACTGCTGGACGCCGACCCGGCGTTCGCCCGGTACCTGGCCACCACCGGGCTCGGGAGGCCGGCCGATCCGCCGACCGTCCACCTGCGGACCGAACCCGTCACCGTCCAGCTGCGAACCGGCCCACGGGCCGCGCCGCCACCGTCCGCGCCGCCACCGTCCGCGCCGTCACCGGCCGGGAGCCCGACCACCGTCCAGCTGCGGATCGCCCCGGCCGCCCGGGCGCTCACCGCCCGCCGGGGCAGCGCCGGGATCGTGGTGGCACTCGCCCTGGTGCTGATCGCCGCCGTGGTCGCACTCGGCGTCCACCTGGGCTCGCGCCCGCTGCTGAAGCCAGGCGGCCCCGACCTGGCGCACGCCGCCCCGGCCCCGCGCGATCCGGCGCTGTCGCGCGGTGTGCTGCCGCGGACGCTGCCGCTGCCCGGCTGGCAGGTGGAGCGCGGCCCCGAGTCGGGGACGGGCCAGGGCGGCCCCGTGCCGTGTCTGCTGCCGACCGCCTGCGACCGGCAACTCACCTCCGCCACCGTGATGTTCACCGCACCCGGGGAGCACCGCCTGACGCTCGACGCGGTCGCCTTCGACTCCCCCGCAACGGCCGCGCAGGCCTTCGCCACCACGCTCGACCGCACCCCCGGGGCCGAGCCGACGGCGGCGCCCCTGCCCGGGATCGGCGACCAGAGCGCCACCCGCACCCGGGGGCCGTCGACGGTGGTGCTGGCCAGGGTCGGCGGCATGCTGCTGATGGTGCGCGAGGAGGATCCCGACGGGTCGCTCGCGGGCAGCCTGCTCCCCGGCCTCCTCCAGCCGCTCGCCGAGCGCGCCCGGCGGGCCCAGGACGGCGGCGCCACCCCGGACGCCACCGCCCCGGCCTCCTGAACCTCAGGACTTGTTGAGGTAGGCCAGTACGGCCAGCACCCGCCGGTTGCCGTTCTCGTCGTCGGTGAGCCCGAGCTTGCCGAACATCGAGGTGGTGTACTTGCCGATCGCGCTGTCGCTGAGGAACAGCCGCCCGGCGATGGCCTGGTTGGACAGCCCCTCCGCCATCAGGGCGAGCACCTGCGACTCGCGCTCGGTGAGCCGGTCGAGCCGCCGGTCGGCGGGGGCGGAGGACACCAGCGCGCCGATCACGGCCGGATCCATGGCCGTCCCGCCCCCGGCCACCCGCTCCAGGGCGTCGAAGAACTGGTCTCCGTCGAACACGCTCTCCTTGAGGAAGTACCCGATGCCGCCCGCGCCGTCGGCCAGCAACTCGCGGGCGTAGAGCTGCTCGACGTGCTGGGAGAGGACCAGCACCGGCAGCCCGGGCACCTCCCGGCGCGCGGCCAGGGCCGCCCGGAGGCCCTCGTCCGACTGGGTCGGCGGCATCCGGACGTCGACGACGGCGACGTCCGGGCGCCAGGTCAGCAGGGCGTCGAGGGTCTCCGGTCCGGTGGTGGCCGTCGCCACCACCTGGTGCCCGTAGGCCTCGATCAGGTGGACCAACCCCTCGCGGAGCAGGTAGAGGTCCTCGGCTACAACGATTCGCATGGCACCATGATGGTCGCTCGGGTCGGTCCGCCGACCGGGCTGGCGAGCTCCAGGGTGCCGTCGAACACCGCGAGCCGGCGGCGCAGTCCGGCGAGGCCTCCTCCGCCGCCCGCCGTCGCGCCGCCCCGGCCGTCGTCCCGGACCTCCACCACGACGCCGGTCCCGCTGTGCCCGACGGTGATCCGCACCCGTGTCGCCCGGGCGTGCTTGGCGGCGTTGGTGAGCAGCTCGGCGACCCCGAAGTACACCGCGGACTCGATCGGCGGCTCCAGCCGGAACGGCCCGTCGGCGGTGACGGCCACGTCGAGCGGGCTGTTCAGGGCGAGCGCGCGCACGGCGTCCACCAGTCCGCGCTCGTTGAGCAACGGCGGGTTGATGCCCCGGACCAGGTCGCGCAGTTCGGCCAGCGAGCTCGCCGCGCCGGCCCGGGCCGCCCGCATCAGCGCCCGGGCCCGCTCGGGGTCGCTCTCCATCAGCTTCTCGGCGGTCGCCAGGGAGAGCCCGAGCGCGACCAGCCCGGCCTGGGCGCCGTCGTGCAGGTCCCGCTCGATCCGGCGGATCTCGGCGGCCTGGGCGATCGTCACGTCCGCGCGCTGGGCGGTCAGTTCGTCCACCCGATCGGCCAGCAGCATCGCGCGGGACGGGCCGAGGAAGCGGACCGCCACCGGCTCCACCAGCCGCCAGGCGTACGGCGCGGCGGCGACGGCCACCACCGCCGCCGCCGCGCCGGCCGGCCGGGCCCAGGGCTCGGTCCTGAGCAGCCCGAGCACCGCCAGCACCGCCCCGGCCGGCGGGAGCAGCGCGGGCAGGCCCGCCGCGAACGGGGCGATCGCGGCGAACCGCAGGTCGCGCCAGGTGGCCGGATCGCTCCACCAGAGCCGCCAGGACTGGTCGATGAGGGCGTCCCGGCGGCTGCGCTCGTACGCGTACCCGTTCCACCAGTAGCCGGTGGACATCCGGATGACCGGCCCGGCCGTCCGGTAGCCGGCCGGGACGACGGTACCGGTCCACCGCTCGACCAGGAAGCGCACCGCCCGGCAGACCGGACGGGCCGCCGCGAGCGTGCCGGCGGCCACCAGCACCACGGGCAGCAGCCATGACCACGGGTTGGCCGCGCCCCACCCGACCCCCAGGGCCACGGCGGCCACCCACAGCGCCGGGATCAGCAGGGTGACGGCCGACACCGCGACCGCCCTCAGGAACCCCACCCCCGCGCGTCCACCCCAGGAAGCCCGTTGCCCCACGTTCCCGCTCCTCGCTCTCCGGTCGATGCGACCACTGTGCACCGTACGGAAGCGGCGGACGCCCTGCTCAGCCGAGGAGTGGGCCCAGACCCACCCGGTCGTGGGTCCGGGCCCATCCGCCGTTCCCGCGCGGCGAGCGCCCCCGGGCCGTCGCCCGAATGCATGTATCGCTCTCTTGACTGGCGTCACCAGCGCGCCATACTGGCCTCACTCCCGCTCGCACGATGAGGTGCCCGCCCATGGAGCTATCCCCCTCCGCGCACGTGGACACGTTCTGTCGAGACCATCTCCCACCCTTCGAGCAGTGGCCGGAACTCCTCTTCGACCTACCGGAGTTGGCCTACCCTGACCGCCTGAACTGCGCCGCCGCCCTCCTCGACGAGACCATCGAACGCCTCGGTCCGGACCGCCGCTGCCTGCTCACCGCCACCGAGCGGTGGTCCTACGGCGAACTGCGCGACCACGCCGACCGGATCGCCCGCCTGCTGACCGAGGACCTCGGCCTCGCCACCGGTAACCGGGTACTGCTGCGCGGTCCCAACACCCCGTGGCTGGCCGCCTGTTGGCTCGGTGTCCTGAAGGCCGGCGGGGTGGTCGTCACCACCGTGCCGCTGCTGCGGGCCGCCGAGCTCACCGAACTGCACGGCATCGCCGAGCCCGTCCTCGCCCTGTGCGACCACCGCTTCCTGGCCGAACTCCGCGCGGCACACACCCCCGGCCTGCGCGTCCTGCCGTTCGGCGGCCCCGACCCCGGTGACCTCACCGCCCGCTGCGCCGCCAAGCCCGCCGGCTTCACCGCCGTCCCGACCGCCGCCGACGACGTCGCGCTGATCGCCTTCACCTCCGGCACCACCGGCCGCCCCAAGGCCACCCTGCACTTCCACCGCGACGTGCTCGCCATCGCCGACACCTTCTCCCGCCACCTGCTCCACCCCACCCCCGAGGACCTCTTCGCCGGCACCCCGCCGCTCGGCTTCACCTTCGGCCTCGGCGGCCTGCTGGTCTTCCCGCTGCGGGCGGGGGCCGCCGGACTGCTGCTGGAGCAGGCCACCCCCGAGCAGCTCGCCGAGCAGGTCCGCCGGCACCGGGTGAGCGTGCTGTTCACCGCGCCGACCGCCTACCGGGCGATCCTGGCCGCCGGACTGGCCGACCGGCTGGCCGGGGTGCGCCACTGCGTCTCGGCGGGCGAGCCGCTGCCCGTCGCCGTCTGGCGGGCCTTCCACGCGGCCACCGGGAAACGGCTGATCGACGGCATCGGCGCCACCGAGCTGCTGCACGTGTTCGTCTCGGCCGCCGGCCAGGACATCCGCCCTGGCTCCACCGGCAGGCCCGTACCGGGCTACCGGGCCGCGGTGCTGGACGAGCAGGGCCGCCCGGTGCCGGACGGCGAGCCCGGGCTGCTCGCCGTCAAGGGCCCGACCGGCTGCCGCTACCTGGCCGACGACCGCCAGGTCGACTACGTCCGCGGCGGCTGGAACCTCACCGGCGACACCTGCGTCCGGGACGGCGACGGCTACTTCTGGTACCAGGCGCGCCATGACGACATGATCGTCTCGGCCGGCTACAACATCGCCGGCCCGGAGGTGGAGCAGGCCCTGGCCGCCCACCCCGACGTGGCGGACTGCGCGGTGGTCGGCGCGCCGGACGAGAAGCGCGGCACGGTGGTCAAGGCGTACGTGGTGCTGCGCGAGGGCGTCCCCACCGGGCCGGAGACGGTGCGGGCGCTCCAGGAGCACGTCAAGGGCGCTATAGCGCCGTACAAGTACCCGCGGGCGGTGGAGTTCCTGCCCGAGCTGCCGCGCACCGCGACCGGCAAGCTGCACCGCGCCGAGCTGCGGCGGCGGGCCGCGCTCGCCCCGGCCAGCGTCACCGTCGAGCGCCGGGTGGAGTGGTCCGACACCGACGCCGCCGGGCACTACCACTTCTCCGCCGTGCAGCGCTGGGCCGAGGCGGCGGAGGCGGCGCTGCTGCGCCGGCTCGGGCTGGCCGAGCTGTTCGGACGGATACCCCGGGTGCACTTCGAGGCCGACTACCGCGAGCGGCTCTGGTTCGGCGACCTGGTGCGCACCGAGCTGCGGGTGGTCCGGGTCGGCGGCTCCTCGCTGCACTACGCCTTCGAGGTGTACGGCCCGAACGGGCTGGCCGCGAGCGGCCGGATGTCGGTGGTGCACGCGGCGCCGCACGACGCGGGGGCCGAGCCGTGGCCCGCGCAGGTCCGCCGCACGCTGTCGGAGGCCGGGCCGCAGAGTCCCGAGGTGCTGGCATGACCCCGGTGGCGCGGCGGATCGCGGTGATCGGGGGCGGCCCCGGCGGGCTCTACTTCGCCGCCCTGGCCAAGCAGTTGGCACCCGAGCGGGAGATCACCGTCTTCGAACGGGACGGCCGGGACGACGAGTTCGGCTTCGGCGTGGTCTTCTCCGACGAGACGCTGGACGGCATCGCCCGGGCCGACCCGCGCGTCTTCGCCGCGATCAGCGCCGAGTTCGCCCGCTGGAGCGACATCGACATCCGCTACGCGGGCGAGGTGCGCACCAGCGGCGGCCACGGCTTCGCCGCCCTGGACCGCAACCGGCTGCGCGCCATCCTGCAACGGCGCTGCGCCGAACTGGCGGTGGACGTGCGCTACCGGACCCCGGCCCCGCCCGTGGACCGGCTGGCCGCCGAACACGACCTGGTGGTGGCCGCCGACGGCATCCGCTCCGGCACCCGGGCGGCCCACCCGGAGAGGTTCCGCCCGGAGCTGGACGAGCGCCACTGCCGCTACATGTGGCTCGCCACCGACAAGGTCTTCGAGGCCTTCACCTTCATCGTCGAGCGGTTCGACTTCGGCGTCCTCCAGGTGCACGCCTACCCGTACAGCGCCACCCGCTCGACCTTCATCGTCGAGGCCGCCGAGGAGCCCTGGCGCCGCGCGGGCTTCGGGGCGCTCGCCGCCCGGGAACCGGGGCGCGGCGAGAGCGACCTGGTGAGCGTGCGGCGCTGCGCCGAGCTGTTCGCCGGCCATCTGGACGGCCACCGGCTGATCCCCAACGCCTCCCGGTGGATCCGCTTCACCACGGTGCGGAACGGGAGTTGGCGCCACGGCAACACCGTCCTGCTCGGCGACGCGGCCCACTCCGCGCACTTCTCGATCGGTTCGGGCACCAAGCTGGCCCTGGAGGACGCGCTCGCCCTGGCCGCCGCGCTGGGCGAACAGCCGACCCTGGACGACGCGCTGGCCGCGTACGAGGCCGAGCGGCGCCCGGTGGTGGAGTCCACCCAACGCGCCGCGCAGGCCAGCCTGGAGTGGTTCGAGACCATCGGACGGCGCACCGGGCAGGGCGTCGACCAGTTCGCCTTCAACCTGCTGACCCGCAGCCGGCGGGTCACCTACGGCAACCTGCGGGCCCGCGACCGCGCCTTCGTGGACGCCGTGGACACCGCCTTCGGGGGCTCACCCGGGGTGCCGCCGATGTTCCGGCCGCTGAAGCTGGGCGCGCTGGAGCTGCGCAACCGCGTCGTGGTGCCCCCGCTGGCCACCTTCACCTCCCCCGACGCGCTGCCCAGCGGCTTCGACCTGGCCCAGCTGACCGGGCACGCGCTCGGCGGCGCGGGGCTGGTCATCGCCGGGATGACGGCGGTCAGCCCCGAGGGCCGGGCCACCGACCGCTGCCCGGGGCTGTGGGCCGACCGCCAGGAGGCGGCCTGGCGCCGGCTCCGGGACGCGGTCCGGGCGGTGAGCGACACCCCGGTCGGCATCCAGCTGACCCACGCCGGCCGCCGGGGCGCCACCGCCGTCCCCGGGCCGGACGGCATCGGGCGGCCGCTCGCCGACGGCTGGCCGCTGATCGCCCCCTCGGCCCTCCCCTGGGACGCCGACAGCCCGGTGCCCCACGAGGCGAGCGAGATCCAACTGACGGCAATGACGGCGGACTTCACGGCCGCCGCCGAGCGCGCCGCCCGGGCCGGCTTCGACGCCCTGGAGCTCCAGTTCGGGCACGGCCACCTGCTCTCCTCCTTCCTCTCCCCGCTCACCAACCGCCGCACCGACCACTACGGCGGCCCGCTCGCCCAGCGGCTGCGGCTGCCGCTGGAGGTGCTGGCGGCGGTGCGCGCCGTCTGGCCCGCCGGCCGGCCGCTGCTGGTGCGGATCTCGGCCAGCGACTGGGCGCCCGGCGGCACCACCGAGGAGGAGGCCGTGGCGATCTGCCGCGCGCTCGCCGGGGCGGGGGCGGACGCGCTGGACGTCTCCACCGGCGAGGTGGTCGCGCACCAGCGGCCCCCGTACGGGCGCGGCTACCAGACGCCCTTCGCCGAGCTGATCCGCGCGGCCACCGGCCTGCCGACCATCGCGGTCGGCGCGATCTCCGGGCCGGACGACGCCGACTCCGTCCTGCTGGCCGGGCGGGCCGACCTGGTCGCGGTCGGCCGGGCGCACCTCTACGACCCGCTCTGGACGCTGCACGCCGCCGCCGAGCAGGGCCACACCGGGCCGGGCGCCCCCTGGCCCGAGCCCTGGCGGGCGGGCAGCCGCAAACCGCCGGGTCCGAACGCCGACCGGGTGGCCCCGCGCCTGAGCCTGCTGCGCGAGCCGCCCGCGCCCGTCCACCGCCGCTGGTCACCACCCCGTCCCGAGGAGTGAGGGATGCCCCACCTGCCCCGCTTCACCGCCGCCGCCGTGCAGGCCGCCCCCGTCTACCTGGACCCGGCCGCCACCGTCGACAAGGCCGTCGCGCTGCTCCGGGAGGCGGCCCGGAACGGCGCCGAACTGGTGGTCTTCCCCGAGGTCTTCGTCCCCGGCTACCCGTACTGGAACTGGACCATGAACCCGGTGCAGGGCTCGCCCTGGTTCGAGCGCCTGTACCGGGCCGCCGTGGACGTCCCCGGGCCGTACGTCGACACCCTGCGCGCCGCCGCCCGGCAGGCCGGGGTGGTGCTGGTGATCGGGATCAACGAGCGCGGCGGCCCCGGCCTCGGCTTGCTGTACAACACCCTGCTCATCATCGGCTCGAACGGCGAACTGCTGACCTCCCACCGGAAGTTGATGCCCACCTGGGCCGAGAAGCTGACCTGGGCGCAGGGCGACGGCAGCACCCTGAGGGTGCACCCCACCGGCGTCGGCCCGCTCGGCGCCCTGGCCTGCGGCGAGAACACCAACCCGCTGGCCCGCTTCACCCTGCTGGCGCAGGGCGAACTCGTCCACGCCGCCTGCTACATCGCGCTGCCGGTGGGCCCCGAGGACTACGACATGGCGGAGTCGATCGCGCTGCGCACGGCCGCGCACTGCTTCGAGGGGAAGGTGTTCTCCGTCGTCTCCTGCTCCACCGTCTCGCCCGCGATGGTGGACCTGCTCGCCGGCGACGACCCGCGGGTGCGCGAGCAGCTCTCCCGCCCGCACAGCGCCCTGTCCGGGATCTTCGGCCCGGACGGCCGCGCCGTCACCGACCCGCTGGTGGACGAGGAGGGCATCGTCTACGGGGAGATCGACCTCGGGCGCTGCATCCAGCCCAAGCAGATGCACGACATCGTCGGCCACTACAACCGCTTCGACGTCTTCCGGCTGCACGTGGACAACCGCCCGCTGCGGCCGCTGGTGCTCCCCGAGGAGGAGTCATGACCGGCACCGAGCACCCCGCCGAACACGCGGCCGAAGGCGCGGGCGAGCGCGCGACCGGCCAGGACGACGACCGGATCGGCCGGGCCAGGGTCACCGACAGCCCGGAACTGCGGGCGTACTACGAGGAGTTGGCCGCTTACGAGGCCGGGGCCCTGTGGACGGTCGCGAACGAGATCGAACCCTGGTACCCGCAGCCGAAGTCCGTCCCGACGCTCTGGCGCTACGCCGACCTCCGCCCGCTGGTGCGCAAGGCGCTGCCGCTGGTGAAGGCCGACGACGCCGGGCGCCGGGTGGTGATGCTGGTGAACCCCGGACGCCGCGAACTGAGCGCCGCCGTGGGCCTGTTGTACACCGGCCTGCAGATCATGGGCCCCGGCGAGACGATGACCGCCCACCGCCACCAGGCCTCCGCCCTGCGCTTCGTCCACGAGGGCACCGGCGCCTGGACCATCGTGGACGGGCAGAAGCTGAGGGTCGGCCCGCGGGACTTCGCCATCACCCCCAACAACACCTGGCACGAGCACGGCAACGAGTCCGGCGACGCCCCGGTGATCTGGCAGGACGGCCTGGACATCCCGCTGGTCAACACCCTCGACGCCAACTTCTACGAGGTCCACCCCGACCTCCACCAGCGGCCGGGGCCCGTCGTCAACTCCTCGCTGCTCAGCTACGGCGGCAACCTGCTCCCGTACGGCGTCGAGAAGTGGACCCGGCCCTACTCACCGCTGTTCGGCTGGCCCTGGGAGCCCAGCTACGAAGCGCTGTGCCGGCTCGCCCGCGCCACCGAGGGCTCGCCCTACGACGGCGTGATCATGGAGTACACCAACCCGGTCACCGGCGGCCCGGTGATGCCGACCATGTCCGCCCACCTGCAACTGCTGCGCCCCGGCCAGGCCACCCGCGCCCACCGGCACACCGGCTCGGTGGTCTACACGGCGGCCAAGGGGCACGGCGTCTCGGTGATCGCCGGGCAGCGCTTCGAATGGCGGCAGGGGGACGTCTTCGTCGTCCCGTCCTGGGCCTGGCACGAACACGCGAACCTCGACCAGGGCGAGGACGCCTGCCTGTTCTCCTTCGACGACTTCCCGCTGATCCACTCGCTCGGCCTCCACCGCGAGGAGGCCCACCCGCTCGGGCAGCAGCCCGCCACCACCGCCTGACCAGGAGCCCCACCGCCATGCACCTGCTGACCTACCGCGCCGACGGCGACCCCACCCCCCGCCTCGGCGCCCGGCTCGACGGCGACCGGGTCGCCGACCTGACCGCCCTGGCCGACGCCGCCGGCACCCGGCTGCCCACCGACCTCCTCGGGTTGATCCGCGCCGGGGAAGCCGCCCTGACCACCGCCCGCGAGCTGCTCGCCGGAGCCCCGGCCACCAGGCCGCTCGCCGAGGTCTCCCTGTGCGCGCCGCTGCGCCCGGGCAAGATCGTCGGTGTCGGGCTCAACTACGTGGAGCACGTGGCCGAGTCCCACCGCACCCTGGACACCGACCGCGAACTGCCGGACCGGCCGGTGCTGTTCGGCAAGCCCTCGACGGCCGTCACCGGCCCCGGCGAGCCCATCCTGCACAACGCCGACCTCACCAAGCAGCTCGACTGGGAGTGCGAACTCGCCGTGGTGATCGGCGCACCCGCCTTCCGGGTGGCCGAGGAGGACGCGCTGCGGCACGTGTTCGGCTACAGCATCGTCAACGACATCAGCGCCCGCGACCAGCGGCGCTCCGGGCAGTGGTTCTTCTCCAAGGGCCAGGACAGCTACGCGCCCTTCGGCCCGGTCGTGGTGACGGCCGACGAGATCCCGGACCCGCAGCGGCTCGACCTGTCGCTGAAGGTCAACGGCGAGACGCGGCAGGACTCCAACACCCGCCACATGCTGTTCGGCGTCGCCCGGCTGATCGCCGACATCTCCTCCGGCGTCACCCTGGAGGCGGGCGACGTGATCGCCACCGGCTCCCCCTCGGGCGTCGGCGCCGGGATGGTGCCCCCGCAGTTCCTCCAGCCCGGCGACCTCGTCGAGGCCACCATCGAGCGGATCGGCACGCTCGCCAACCCGGTGATCGACGCCCGCTGACCGGCGCACGGTGACCGGCCCCCACCGACCGACGCGGCGCCCGCTGACCGACGCGCCCGCTGAGAGGAGTCCGGACCCGATGACCACCTACCGGATCGGCCAGATCGTCCCGAGTTCCAACGTGACCATGGAGACCGAGGTCCCCGCCCTGCTGCGGGCCCGCGAGGCGGTCGCCCCGGAGCGGTTCACCTTCCACTCCAGCCGGATGCGGATGACCAAGGTCACCCCCGAGCAACTGCGCGCCATGGACGCCGAGTCCGACCGCTGCGCCGCCGAGCTCTCGGACGCCCGGGTGGACGTGATCGGCTACGCCTGCCTGGTCGCCGTGATGGCCACCGGCCACGGCTACCACCGAGAGGCCGAGCGGCGGCTGCACCTGCGCACCGTCCACAACGGCGCCCCCGCGCCCGTGGTCACCAGCGCCGGCGCGCTGGTCGCCGGGCTGCGCGAACTCGGGGCCGCGAAGGTCGCCATGGTCACCCCCTACCTGCGGCCGCTGGCCCGGACGGTGGTCGAGTACCTCGCGGCGGAGGGCATCGAGGTGCTCGACCACGCCGCCCTGGAGATCGCCGACAACCTCGACGTGGCCGCCCACGACCCCGCCCGGCTGCCCGCGATCGCCCGCGGGCTCGACCACGCCGAGGCGGACGCCGTGGTCCTCTCCGCCTGTGTGCAGTTGCCCTCGCTGTCGGCCGTCGAGGAGGCCGAGCAGCAGCTGGGCAAACCGGTGGTCTCGGCCGCCGTCTGCACCACCCACCAGCTCCTGCGGGCCCTCGGCCTGCCCGCCTTCGCGCCCGGCGCCGGGCACCTGCTCTCCGGCGCCTACGCGTAGCGGCCATCGCGCCGGACCTGGGCGCAAGGCCTGCCCGCAGGACCGGGAGCGGGCGCGGCAGCCCGGGCTCCCCTCGGAAACGCGGGAACCCGCGCCCCCGTACCGGCGCTCTCGTTATGATCACCACCACCGACGGGGAGGAGGGCCCGCGCATGTCCGAGAACGCCGCCCGGCCCAGCTCCCTGATCCACACCGTCTACGGCGAGTTCGTCCGCCCCCTCGGCGGCTGGATATCCATCGCCGACCTGATCGCGCTGCTGGCCGAGCTGGACGTCGACGGCCCCGCCGTCCGGTCGGCGACGTCCCGGCTGAAGAAGGCCGGCACGCTGATCCAGGAGCGCCGCGGCGGCACCGGCTACCGGCTCGCCCCGGCGATGGAGCCGGTCTTCGAGGAGGGCGACCGGCGGATCTTCCACAGCCTGGAGCCCGCCGACCTCGCCGACGGCTGGGTGGTGGCGGTCTTCTCCGTCCCCGAGTCCGCCCGCGCCCACCGTCACCAGCTGCGCTCCCGGCTGAGCTGGCTCGGCTTCGGCAACGCCGCCCCCGGGGTCTGGCTGGCGCCCGCCCGGCTGCTGCCCGACGCCCGCCGGCTGCTGGACCGGCTCGGACTGAGTGCCTACGTCCACCTCTTCCTCTCCGCCGAGTACGCCGGCTTCGCCGATCTCCGTACGGCGGTGGCGAGTTGGTGGGACCTCCCGGCGATCGAAGCGCAGTACGAGGCCTTCGAAGGCGCCTGGCGGCCGGTCGCCGAGGAGCTGCGCGGACGCTCGCCGGTGGACCCGGCCGAGGCGTTCCGCGACTACGTGCCGATGCTCACCCAGTGGCGCCGGCTGCCGTACCTGGACCCGGGGCTGCCCGCGCAGCTGCTGCCCGCCGGCTGGAACGCGGTGCCGGCCCGCGCGGTGTTCACCGAGTTGCACGGGCTGCTCGCCGGGCCGAGCCTTCGGTACGTCGAGAAGGTCACCGGACAGTCCCGCCTCCAGGAGCCGCGATGACCGAGCCCGCCCCCGCCGAGCTGCTGATCCGCGCCGCCGCCGTGCACACCCTGGTGCCCGGCGAGCCGCCGCGGCGCGCGATCGCCGTCACCGGCGGCCGGATCACCGCCCTGTCCCCCGCGCCCGACGGACTGGACGCCCTGATAGGGCCGGACACCGGGGTGGTGGACGCCCCCGCCTCGACCGTGCTGCCCGCCTTCGACGACACCCACGCCCACCTGGTGCTGGCGGCCCTGAGCGTCCACGGCGTGCCGGTCCACCGGGCCCGCGACCTCCCGGAGTTCCTCGGCCTGATCCGCGAGCGCGCCGCCCGCACCCCGGCCGGGGAGTGGATCCCCACCACGGTCAACTGGCAGGAGGTGCTGCTGGCCGAGCAACGGCTGCCCACCACCGCGGAGTTGGACGCGGCCACCGCCGCACACCCGGTGCTGGTGCGGCGCGGCGCGTACAACGTGGTGCTCAACTCGGCGGCGCTGCGGCTGGCCGGGATCACCGAGGCCACCGAGGCGCCGCCCGGCGGCGTGATCGAGCGCGACGAGCACGGGCGGCTCACCGGCCGGCTGGTCAACCGGGCGGTGGAGCTGGTCGAGCGGGTCCTGCCGCGCCCCACCCCCGCCGAGCGGATCGAGGGCCTGCGCGCGGCCTCCGCCGCCTTCGCCGCCACCGGGATCGGCACCGTCCGCGACTGCCTCGTCCCTGTCGAGGACCTCGACGTCCTGGACGCGGCCCGCGCCGAGGGGGCGCTCGCCGTCCGGGTCCGGGCCCTGGTGTCCGGATTCGCGGCCCGTACGCCCGCGCAGGTGGACGCCCTGCTGGACCGGATGGACGCGTGGCGCGAGGCCGGCCGGGACGACGACCGACTGCGCCTGTGGGGCGTCAAGTTCGGCATCGACGGCGGCTTCGAGGCGGGCGCGCTGGAGGAGCCGTACCAGGGGCAGCCGTGCTACCACGGCCGGCTGCTCTGGGAGCCGGCCGAACTGCTCGCGGCCGTGGACCGGGTGGTGGGGCGCGGCTGGCGGGTCGGCGTGCACGCCTGGGGCGACCGGGGTCTTCGGGTCCTGCTGGACGTCTTCGAGCAGGTGCTGGAGCGCCGCCCCGGCCTGCCGCCCGGCACGCTGGTGGTCGAGCACGGCGGCCTGGCCCGCCCCGGCCAGCGGGCCCGGGCGATCGCGCTCGGCATCCCGGTGACGGTCCAGCATCCGCTGCTGCACGACGGCGCGCTCACCCAGCAACGGGCCTGGGGCGAGGAGCGCACGGCCGCGCTCTTCCCGCTGCGCGAGTGGCTGGACGAAGGGGCTCTGCTCACCGGCGGCTCTGACTTCCCGGTCGGCCCGTACGGCGCGATGGTGTCGGTGTGGGGCATGACCACCCGGGGCACCACCGCCGGGGTGGTCGGCCCGGAGCACGCGATCGGCCGGGCCGAGGCTGTCGCACTGCACACAGTGAACGCGGCCCGGCTGACGGGCGAGAGCGCCGTGCGCGGCAGCCTGCGCCCGGGGGCGTTCGCCGACCTCACGGTGTGGCCGACCGATCCGCTGGAGTGTCCGGCGGACGCCCTGCGCGAGCTGCTGCCCACCCTCACGATCGTCGACGGGCGCATCACCCACCGCGGTTGACGAGCCGTCAGGCGGCGACGAGTTCCCGCAGGTCGATGCCGCGGTGCAGCGCCCGCAGGTCCTCGTGCAGCGTGGACGGCGGGACGACGAGCACCCCGCCGCGGGCCCGGGCGAGGCAGCGCCGGGCGACGGAGCGGCGCAGCAGGCCGCGCAGCCCGGCCCGCAGGCCGCCCTGAGCGCCGGTGGAGACCACCAGCAGGTCGCCCGGCCGGTCGGCGAGCCCGGTCAGCACCGCCGCGGCCTCGCCGCGCACGACCAGTGGCTGGACCGGCACCCCGATCGGCAGGCCGCCGAAGGCCTGCTCCAGCGCGCCCGCCATCCGCGCCTCGGCGAGTTCCTGCCAGGCGCGCAGCAGCGGCGGGCACGGGCGGGCACGGTAGTTGCGCTCGCCACCGACCGGCGTCCAGGCGAGCACCGGGACCAGGACAGCCTGCCGGGCCCTGGCCTCCTCCGCCGCCCGGTGCAGGGCGGTCAGGCTGTGCAGTGATCCGCTGACTCCGACGATGACGCGCGCGCCGTCCGACATGATCCTTCGCTTTCCGATGCCAGATCTCTCCAATGTCTGCGATTAGGCTGTCACACCCCTCCAAGGCCTGCAAATCGAAGGCATTCACTGAATATCACCTTGCATCGCCTGGAATAGCCATGCCCTGGCCGTCCAGTTCCCTGACCTCCTGGAGCAGCCCCCAGGTGAAGTCGGCCGCCCAGGTGCGCGGCCGCCCGTCGGCGCCCGGCGCCGCGAAGTCCAGCCGGAACCTGGTCGGCGCGCTCCCCTCCCGCGGCACGGCCGACGGGAAGGCGGCGCCGACGTCACCCACCACACAGCTCCACGGCACGAGGTCGGCCGGCGTGCGCAGCACGGGCACCGGGGCGCCGGCCGCCCGGACCAGCCACTCGTTCAGCAGCGGCCCACCTCCCCCGGCCGGGCCGAGCAGGATCTCGAACCGCAGCTCGGGCCAGAGCGGCAGCGCCCACTGCCGCGCGGTACAGGCGAGGTCCCCGATCCGGCGCTCCACGCTCGCCTCGGCGGGGCCGAGCACGGCGGCGTAGCGGGCGGCCCCGCGCGGGAAGCCGGGCGCGCAGACCATCGCCTGCCAGCGTTTGTTCGCCTCCCGCATCGAGGCGCGGGTGGCGCCCAGCCGCCGCACCGCCTCCTCGACCAGTCCGGGCTGGAAGTCGGCCATCCGGCGCAGCAGCACCAGCTGGAACTCGGTGACCCCGAAACCGTTGATCGCCATGACCGCAGCCTAAGACCTTTCTGTTCGAGCACATGTTCGAATGGAGGCGTACCCTGGGCCCCATGCACGGCACCGTCCACCTCCAGCCCTCGCTGTTCGACGACGCGGACCACGGCGGCATCCGCCTCGGGCCGCTCGACGGCCTGCGGCGGCAGCCGCTCGGTGACGGCGCCTGGCTGGACCTGCTGCCGGGCTGGCTGCACGGCGCGGACGAACTGTTCGAACAGCTGGCCACCACGGTGCCCTGGCGGGCCGAGCGCCGCGAGATGTACGAGCGGATGGTCGACGTCCCGCGCCTGCTGGCCTCCTACCCGGCGCAGGCCGAGCCCCCGCACCCGGTGCTCGGCCGGGCCCGGGAGCTGTTGAGCCGGCACTACGCCGGGGAGCTGGGCGAGCCGTTCCGCACCCTCGGCCTCTGCTACTACCGGGACGGCCGGGACAGCGTGGCCTGGCACGGCGACCGGATCGGGCGCGGCGCCCGCGAGGACACCATGGTGGCGATCCTCTCCGTCGGCGAGCCGCGCGTCCTGGCACTGCGGCCCCGGAACGGCGGCGCCGCGGTCGTCCGCCACCCGCTCGGCCACGGTGACCTGGTGGTGATGGGCGGATCCTGCCAGCGCACCTGGGAGCACGCGATCCCCAAGACGGCCCGCCCGGTGGGCCCCCGGATCAGCATCCAGTTCCGGCCGCACGGGGTCTCCTGAGCCCGGCTTGCCCCGCACCCGCCGGGCGCGGAGGCTGGCGGGAGGGGCCGGGGCACCCGGCACCGGCTCCCGTCAGGAGGGCCGCATGCCGAAACCTGGCGTCTACCGCGCCGGAGTGCCGTGCTGGGTCGTGCTCACCACGCCGGACACCGCCCGGGCACAGGCCTTCTACGCCGCCCTGTTCGACTGGGAGTTCGTCCCGACCGGCCACGGCGAGGCGGTGGCCACCCGGTACGGCGCCCAGGTCGCGGCCGTCGAACCGGCCCGGGCGGCCGAGCCGCCCGCCGGCTGGACCACCTTCCTCGCCTGCCCGGATCCGCTGCGCACCGCCACCGCCGTCCGGGCCGCCGGTGGACGGCCGGTCCGCGGGCCGTACGAGGTGCCCGAGCAGGGCCGCGCCACGCTGGCCGTCGACCCGCTCGGCGCCCGCTTCGGGCTCTGGCAGGCCGGCACCATCGACGGCGCGGGGCTGGTCGACGAGCCGGGCGCGCTCGCCTGGAACGAGCACCTCTCCCCCGACCCCGACACCGCCCGGTCCTTCTACCGCCGGGTCTTCGGCTACACCTACGACCGGCCGCGGGCCGGCCACGCCCTCGCCCGGGTCGCCGGACTCCCGGCGTGCAGCATCGGCCCCTGCCGCCCGGGCACCGGCGCGCGTTGGCTGGCCCACTTCGCGACCGGGGACACCGACCGCACGGCCGCCCGGGTGCGCGACCTCGGCGGCGCCGTGCTCAGCGGGCCCGCCCCGACGCCGTACGGCCGCTCCGCGCTGGTCCGGGACGACAGCGGCGCGCAGTTCGTGCTGGTCGCCGTCCCTGGCCGCGACCGCGCGGCGGCGGCCTGAGCCGCCCGGGGTCCGGCGCCCGAACGACCGCGGGAGCCCCGCACGGTGGCGGGGCTCCCGGGGGCCCTGGACGGCGGCCGTCGGCAAGCCGCTGACGTCAGCGGGTCGGCGGCCGTCAGTGACCGGCGCGGACGTCAGTGACCGGCGCGGACGTCAGTGACCGGCGCGGACGTCAGTGGCCGGGGCGGCCGTCAGTGACCGGCACGGCCGTCAGTCCTTCACCGCACCGGCCAGTCCGGAGACCAGCTTGCGCTGCACCGCGATGAAGAAGATCAGCACCGGCACGGTCATCAGCGTGGACGCCGCCATGATGCCGCCCCAGTCGTTCTCGTCCGGCTTGAAGAAGACCAGCAGCGCCGAGGGCAGCGTCTGGTTCTCGGTGGCGCTGATGATGAACGTCTTGGCGAAGACGAAGTCGTTCCAGGCCGCGATGAAGGAGAACACACTGGTCGCGGCGAGGCCCGGCGCCACCAGCGGCAGCAGGATGCGCCACAGGATGCGGGTCCGGCTGGCGCCGTCGATCTGCGCCGCCTCCTCGATCGAGGCCGGCACGGCCGCGACGAAACCGCGCATCATCCAGATCCCGAACGGCAGCGAGAACGCCAGCTGCACCAGGACCAGCGAGGCCAGGGTGTTCAGCCCGATGCCGGGGGCGAACCGCCCGGCGTCGCGGAACATGAAGAACAGCGGGATGGTCAGCGCCTCGACCGGGATCATCTGGGCGATCAGGAACATCACCATGATGGTCGTGCGGAACCTGAACCGGAACCTGGTCACGGCCACCGCCGCCAGGAAGACCACGATCGCCGACAGCACCACCACCGACAGCGCGACGACCAGGCTGTTCACGAAGTACCGGCCGAAGCCGTCCACGCTGAGCACCTGACGGAAGCTCTCCAGCGTGGGGTGGGCGGTCCACGGCTTCGGGTCGAGCGACTGGATCTCACCCTTGGGCTTGAAGGCCGAGAGCACCATCCAGAAGATCGGGAAGGCGGTGACCACGGCCAGCAGGACCGCGCCGGTGTTGGCGGCCAGGCGCCACCGGCCACGGGTGTTGCGGGCCGGCTTCACGGCAGCGAGGGGGTTCGCCGGGCTCACAGTTCGTTCCCCGTCCGTCGCAGGGTGCGGATGTACAGGACCGTCGGGATCACCAGGATCAGCAGCATGATCACGCCGATCGCCGCGCCCAGCCCGTACTGCGAGGAGGCGAACGCCTTCTGGTACGCGTACACGTTGAGCACCAGGTTCTGGCCGGCGATGCCGCCGCCCTCGGTCATCACGTAGATCTGGGTGAAGACCTTGAAGTCCCAGATCACCGACTGGATCACCACGATGGTCAGGATGGGCCGCAGCATCGGGGCGGTGATCCGGCGGAAGGTGGTCCAGGTGTTGGCGCCGTCCAGGGCGGCGGCCTCCAGGACCTCCTCCGGGATGGCCCGGATGCCCGCGTAGAGGGTGACCATCACGAACGGGTAGGAGTGCCACACCACCACGGCGCCGACGATCAGGAACGCGGTCCACTTGTCGTAGAACCAGTTGAACTCGTGGAAGCCGGAGAGCCCCAGGCCCTCCAGGGTGTGGTTGACCAGACCGAGGTTGGTGTCGAACAGGAAGCTCCACACCGTCGAGCCGGTCATCGCCGGCGCCGCCCACGCGGCCATCGCCGCGGTGGTCAGCACCAGCCGCGGCCACCGGCCGACCTTGGTGAGCAGCACCGCGAGGGTGGCGCCGACGGCGAGGGTGGCGACCACGCAGAACGCGGCGAAGCCGATGGTCTGGAGCAGCACCGTCCAGAACTGCTCGTCCTCAAGGATCTTCGTGTAGTTGCCGAGGCCGACGAAGGAGGTCGGGGCGCCGCCCGAGGCCTGGGCCTGTCCGAAGTCCAGGACGGACAGCAGGCCGAGCTGGTAGATCGGGTAGGCGACCAGCGGGATGAGGATGACGGCGGCCGGCAGGAGCAGCAGCAGCGGGGGCCGCCGGCGCCGGCCGCCCGGGGGTGCGGCCGGCGCCTTGCCTCCACGGCGCCTTTGCGGGGAAGGCGGCGCCGGGGCGGTCGGGGTGGATACGGACACGTGCGGGACCTGCTCTCTGAGACGGACCGGGAGTGGGACCGTCGGTACGCGGCCGGTGGCCGGTTCGTGTGTCCCAGCGGTGCGGTGCCTGCGGTGCGCGGCACCGGCCGTGCGGCGGCGCGGTGCCTGGTGCGGCTGGGGCGGCGACGCGGCGGCCGCTACGACGGTGGCGGCGCGGTGCCCGCGCGACGACGGCGGCACTGCGGCGGCGGCGCGGCGGCCGGGGCGCGGGGCCCGGAGCGCGCCGCCGCCGACGTCCGGCCGGCCGTCAGTGCGCGGCGAAGGCCGAGGTGACCTGCGCGGCGGCGTCGGCCGAGGCCTTGGCCACGTCCGCCTTGCCGGTGACGACCTGCTGGAGCATCGTCGGGATCACCGCCTGGGCGTCGATCTGCGCCCACGCCTGGTCGAGCGGCACGAACTTGGTGCCGGCCGCGATGGTGTCGGTGAACGGCTTCAGGAAGGCGTCCTTCGCCGCGACCTTGCCGCTGACGGACTTCAGCGTCGGCAGGTTGCCCATCGCGTCGTACATCTGCTCCTGGTACGCGGGGCTCGCCAGCAGCTCGGCGAACTCGACGGCCAGCGTGCGGTGCTTGGCCGCCTTCATCACGCCCAGGTTGTTGCCGCCGGCGAAGGCCGGGGCGATCGAGCCGGGCTTCTCCCCGGGCAGCGGCACCACGCCGTACTTGCCCTTGACGGCGCCCGCGTCGACCTTGCTGCGGTTGGAGTTCAGCAGCACCGCCATCGCCGACTTGCCCGCGGCGAACAGGTCGACGGTCTTGCCGCCGGTCAGGTCCGCGCATTGCTGGGCGGGGCAGCCGTCCGGGCCGAACAGGTCGGTGTAGCGCTTGATCCCGGCCTGCGAGGCCGGCGAGTCGATCGCGGCCTTGAACTTCGAGCCGTCCTGGGTGGCGATGTCGCCGCCGGCGTCCCAGACGAAGGGCAGCGCGGCGAAGGTGTACTTGCCGCCGACCGCGATGCCGAAGGTGTCCGGGTGCGCGCCGTGGATCTTCTGGGTGGCGGCGACCAGCTCGTCGTAGGAGGTCGGCGGGGTGAGGCCGGCCTCGGTGAACAGGTCGGTGCGGTAGTACAGCGCCCGCACGCCGACCCACCAGGGCAGGCCGTAGGTCTTGCCGTCGACCACGGCGGTCTTGGCGATCGCCGGGTCGAGGTCGCCCTTGTCCTGCCACTTGTCCAGCTCGGCGGTGATGTCGGCGAGGCCGCCGGCGGCGACGTAGCCGGGCAGGTCGGTGTTGCCGAACTCGACCAGGTCGGGGGCGCTGTTCGGGTCGTTGAAGGCGCCCTTCATCTTGGCCGCGCGCGCCGAGGCGTCGGTGTCGATGTAGCTGACGTTGACGGTGACGCCCTGGTGGGAGGCCTGGAACTCGGTCACGGCCTTGGAGATCACGGCCTCCTTGGCCGCGTTGCCCGCCTCGTTGTACAGCCAGACCTGCAGCGTGCCGGTCCGGTCGTCGCCGGCCTTGTCGCTCGCCGGCGAGGCGGTGCCGGGGGCGCAGGCGGTGGCGGCCAGGCAGCCGGCGGCGAGCACGACGGCCGCGGCGGTCCGTCCGATGAGTCGCATGGTGGAGACCTCCCCTCCCGACAGCTGCCGCCGAGACGCGCGCCGCCGGGGCCGAGCACGTCGAAGCAGGCCCTGACCGGGGCCGATGGTGAGTGAAGTGGTGGGGGTTACGGCAGGGCGTAGCGCTCGGGTGGGGCGTCGTCGCCTGCTCGATGGCAGGGACGTTAGGCGGGGGCGATCGGCGCCAACAAGAGGGGATTGGCGAAAGTTTTGCACTGCACAACGTTGTATCGAAGATGCGGCGATCCGGCCGCGAACAGGTACGTTCTGACAACCGCCGCCGACCAGCGGGGGAACACCGGCAGAACAACACCAGGGAACGGACCCATGACGGAGACGGCGCCCAAGAAACCCGCGACCGAACGCAACCAGTCCTCCTCGCTGCGCCGCGCGCTCGCCGTCCTCGGCTACGTCCGCGACCACAGCGACCGGCGCGGCGTCCCGCTCGCCCAGCTCGCCGACGGACTCGGCCTCAACAAGAGCACGGTGCTGCGGCTGGCCGGCCCCCTGCTGGACGAGCACCTGCTCGACCGGGACCGCGAGACCGGCTGGTTCCGGCTCGGCCACGGCTCGCTGCGGCTCGGCCAGGCCTACCTGACCACCCTCGACCTGCGCACCGTCGCCGCCGAGCACCTGCGCCGGCTCCAGCGGGAGGCGGGCGAGACCGTCCACCTGACCGTCTGGCAGGCCCCCGGGATCGTCTACCTGGACAAGGTCGAGGACGAGACCAACGTCCGGATGGCCTCCCGGGTCGGCAGCCGGGCCCCCGCCTACTGCACCGCCACCGGGAAGGCGATCCTCGCCTGGCTGCCCGAGGAGGCCGTCGCCGAGGTGGTCGCGGCCGGGCTGCGTCCGGTCACCGCCTGGACCATCTCCGACGAACCCCGGCTGCGCGCCGACCTCGCCCGCATCCGCGCCCGCGGCTACTCGATCGACGACCGGGAGAACGAGCCCGAGGTGCGCTGCGTCGCCGCCCCGATCTTCGACCACACCGGCGAGGTGACGGCCGCGCTGTCCGTCTCCGGCCTCACCTCGCGGATGACGGCCGCCCGGGTCCGCGCCCTCGGCCCGGTGGTCGCCCAGGTCGGCCTGCGGATCTCGCGCGAACTGGGCTCCGACCGCCAGCCGTCCTGAACGCCCGGCCTCTCCCGGTTGCGGGAACGCGGAAAGGGCCCGGCGCCGTTCGACTGGCGCCGGACCCCGTCCGACTCTGGAGCGCCAGGCCCGGGTCGCACGGACTCTTCCTACTGAAAGTAGGACGTGCTCTGGTAGCACCACTGACGCCTGACGAGGAATCTTCTCCCTCGCGACAGGAAGTACAGTACAAGCTCCGTGATCACGTGCCAAATCGGGGGCGAACCCGGCATGACGAGCACTCGACCGGAGGCCGTCCCGTACGCGGCCGGACGGCGGGCGGGCGTCCACCGCCCGGCCGCCGCCACCTCCGCCGAGGCCGCCCCGGTGATGCTTCCCGGCTTCCGCCGGTGTTCGTGATCATCCGTCAACTCACAGCCGTTGACGCCGTGTTGGACCACCGCAGCTGCCGGACCGCCTCGGGCGGGCCCGGTGACCCGCACGGCGTGGTTGAGTTCCCGGACCGGGGCCGCGGATGACCGGCGTCGTGGACTGCCCGGGCCCGGGCGCGCCCGGCGAGATGCTCCCGCGCCGGCCCCTGGCCGCCGCCCGCCCCGCGCGCCGACGCCCTTGACCGGAAGCAGCCGCCGGGTCAGTTCCCGGCGACCAGGTCGCGCAGCCCTTGGCCGCGCTCCAGCGCCTCCAGGTCCCGCTGCAACGGCGGTCGCGGGACGGTGAGCACGGGGCAGGTCGCGTGCTGGACGCAGTAGGCGGTGATCGACGGCCGGATCAGCCGGGAGAGGCGGCCCCGCTCACGGCCCGCGCCGAGCACCAGCACGTCCCCCGGGCGGTCGGCGCAGCGCACCAGGGTGTGGGCGGTCTCGCCGCGGACGGTCTGGCAGCGCAGCCGAACTCCGGCGTGGCGCCCGGCGAACGCCTCGTCGAGGGCCTGGCGCAGCCGGGCGACGGCGGCGGCGCGTCCGGCGTCGACCACCGGTGGGCAGGGGGTGCGGCGGTAGCCGAACTCGTCACCGGGCGGGGTCCAGCAGAGTACGGCGAGCACCTCGACGTCGGACCGCCGGGCCTCGGCCACCGCGTGGTGCAGTGCGGCGAGGCTGCCGAGCGAACCGCTGACGCCGACCACGATCCGGCCCTCGTCCGCACCCACGTCGCTGTCCGTCACGCTCTCGCCCCTGCCTCTCCGCCCGCCCGGGTGCCCTCGCACCGCCCCGCGTCCGTGCCGGTGTCGGTGTCCGTGCCCACGTCCGCGTTCGCATCCGTGTCCAGCAAAGCCGCTGGTACCCGTGCACGGCGGCTCGTTGACGCGGCTCTGACGCGGAGCCGGGTGTTTCCTACACGTTCCTGATGGCGGGCGGGCACCGCGCGCTCAGGCCTTCGGCGGCTCCGGAGCGTCCGCTTCCCAGAGGTCCGCGAACATCCGGTCCAGGTGCTCCTCCCCGATCGGCGGGACGGGCAGCGGGTGGGTGGCCCGCGCGCGGAAGCCGTCGAGCAGGAGGGCGAGGTAGCGGCGCCAGAGATCGGGGCGCAGCTCGGTGGCGGCGGGCAGGGCGCGGCAGAGCGGGCCGAGCAGGAAGAGCAGGTCCATGGTGACGACGTCGCGGCGCATGGTGCCCTGCTCCTGGGCGCGGGCGATCAGGACTCCGACGGTGGTGGCGTGCTGCCGGCTGATCTCGATCATGCCGGGGATGGTCGGTATGGCCTGGGTGACGAGGTCGTTGATGCCCCGGTCGGCGGCGACCAGCTCGAAGATCCGCCCGAAGTACCGTTCGAGGCCGCTCCAGGCGTCCTCGGCGGCGAGCGCCTCCTCGCCGGCGTCGGCGAGGCCGGCCCCGGCGTCCGCGAACACCTCGCCGATCAGCGCCTCCCGGGTCGGGAAGTGCCGGTAGAGGGTGGCGTTGCCGACGCCGGCCTCCTTGGCGATCTGGTCCAGCGGCACGTCCAGGCCGTGCCGGGAGAACATGTCGCGGGCGGCGGCGAGCAGCAGGTCGCGGTTGCGCTGCGCGTCTCGCCGGAGCCGCCCCGAGGGGTTCGCGCTGCTCGGTGGTGCCATGCCCCGACCCTAGCAAGTGCCGGCCGGTCCCATCCGGCGCGCAGCGGTGGGCGTTCAACTGCCGTGCGCGGGAGGCGAGATGGGCGGCAGGCCAGGCAGGAAGGGGCCGCGTGGCGGCGGCCCCGGCGGGGACGTCCGCCGGGGCCGCCGACACGCCGGGAGCGTTCCGGGGACTTTCGGGGGCGTACCGGGGCGTTCCGGGGTGTTCCCGCTCAGCAGGTCTGGTCGATCAGGGAGAACGTGGCGTAGTGGTCGCCGGTGTAGTAGTCCTCCTGGTAGGCCTGACCGGTCACGATCCGGCGGGCGCCGCGGGTCGGGGAGCCCGGGGTGATGACGGTGTACTCGTGGTAGTAGCCGTAGGACTCGCTGGGCAGGACGCCCTCCCGGTTCTGGAAGACCACGCCGTCCTGGGAGTAGGGGAAGGGCCCGCCGGAGGCGATCAGGTCGAGGGTGTCGGCGGCCTGCGACGGCAGGGCGGAGAGGCAGACCGTGCCGCTCACGGCGGCGTGCGCGTCGGTGGCGACGGCGACCGGGGCGAGGGTCATCAGGACGACGGCGGTGACGGCGGCGGCGCGGGACTTCCACGCGCGTAGAGTGCGAGTCATGCCCACCAGTGTGGCGAGACACCGTCAACTCCGGAAGCCCTCCGGGAAACTATTAGCCAGTGAGTAACTTCCCTTTACCAAAGGGGACTTGAGCCGTACTCCAGCCTCCTCCGGCAACCCCCGCAGCCGTCCGCGCAGCCGTCCGCGCAACGTCCACGAACCGCCCGCCCGGCGCCGCGTCCGACCGCCGTCGAACGAATGCCACACCCGTCCCACCCGCCCGTGCGGGCACTCGCGGCGCCCTGATCGGGCCGCATAGAGTGCGGTACGCAACAGCGGATCACGACGGACCGGAACGATCTCTGACGGGGTGGGGCATGGGTACGGCCTCGGGCACATCGCTGACGGCGCACCAGCTGATCGGGCTGCTGGTCGACCAGGACGGCTTCCGGAGCTGGGACGAACCGGCGCCCGGCCCGCCCGACGACCCCGGCTACCGCGCCTCGCTCGACCGGGCCCGCGAGCGCACCGGCCTGGACGAGGCCGTCCTCACCGGGCTCGGGCTGGTCGCCGGCCGCCCGGTCGCGCTGGTCGCCTCCGAGTTCGGCTTCCTCGGCGGCTCGATCGGCGTCGCCACCGCCGAGCGGATCACCCGCGCCGTCGAGCGCGCCACCGATGAGCGGCTGCCGCTGCTCGCCCTGCCGGTCTCCGGCGGGACGCGGATGCAGGAGGGCTCGGCGGCCTTCCTCTGCATGCTGCGGATCACCGCCGCCGTCCAGGCGCACCGCGCGGCCGGCCTCCCCTACCTCACCTATCTGCGCAACCCCACCATGGGAGGGGTCTTCGCCTCCTGGGGCACGCTGGGCCAGCTGGTCCTCGCCGAGCCGGGCGCCAGGCTCGGCTTCCTCGGCCCCCGCGTGTACGAGGAGCTGCGCGGCCTGGAGCTGCCGGCCGACGTCCAGCGGGCCGAGACCCTCGCCGAACAGGGACTGGTGGACGCCGTCGTCCCGCCGCAGGAGCTGCGCGAGCTCCTGCGCCGCACGCTCGCCGTGCTCGCCACCGCCCCGCCTTCCCCTTCCCCTTCCCCTTCCCCTTCTGCTGCCTCGGCCCCCACGGCCGGGTCCGAACCCGCCCCTTCCACCGACGCCGGGCGCCCCGACGCCTGGGACTCCGTCCTCCGCACCCGCCGCGCGGACCGTCCGGGCGCCCGCGAGCTGCTGCGGCACACCGCCGAGGAATTGGTGCTGCTGGACTCCCCCGGCGGGCGGGGCGGCGCACTGGTCCGGGCGCTGGCCGTGCTCGGCGGGCGCCCCGTCCTGGTCGCCGGCCAGCAGCGGCAGACCCCCGGGCACGAGCGCCCCTTCACCGCCGCCGACCTGCGGGCCGTACGGCGCACCGCGCGCCTGGCCGAGCAGCTCGGGCTGCCGCTGGTCACCGTGGTCGACACGGCCGGTGCGGAGCTGTCCGCCCAGGCCGAGCTGGAGGGCATCGCGGTGGAGATCGCGTACTGCCTCACCACCCTGCTCGCGCTGCGCACCCCGGTCCTGGCCGTACTGCTCGGCCAGGGTTCGGGCGGCGGGGCGCTCGCCCTGCTCCCGGCGGACCGGGTGGTCGCCGCCGAGCACGCCTGGCTGGCGCCGCTGCCGCCGGAGGGCGCTTCGGCGATCGTCCACCGGGACGGCGCCCACGCGGCCGAGCTGGCCCGCAGCCAGGGGATCGGCGCGCGGCACCTGGCCGAGGTCGGGCTCGTCGACGAGGTCGTCCCGGAGCTGCCGGACGCCGCCGAGGAGCCCGGGGCCTTCTGCGCACGGCTCGGGCAGGCGGTCGGTGCGGCGCTCGCCACCCTGGCGGCGGCCACCGAAGCGGACCGGCTGACGGCCCGGGCCCTGCGGCACCGGCGGCTGGGCGACCTGCGGTAGCCGGCCGCCGCGATGGTGTGGCGCCGGTCACGGCCACGGGGTTGATCGTCTGCACCCACCGTGCCGCGACCGGGCCTGCGCGTGACGCCCGAGGGCCCTCGCACGGTGAGTGCGCTCACACGTGATCAAGGTGAACGACGGAGGGTAGTAGACGCCACCCGGGTTGCCGCGCGACCCCGGCCGTCCCGAGGTCCGCCCAGCTCAGCGCCGTGCGGAGCGCCCGCACGGCCCCGTCCTTCGAATCCACGGCCGCACCGTCCGTACGACCAGGAGTCGTAACGAGGGGGGCTTGGCGACGGCCGATCCCGTCTGCCAACAATGGCTCAGTCGTCAGCCGCACCGGCACCTGTCCCGCCGGTGAGTGGCTAACTGCCGTGTCACCCCCGTGACCGCCGGCCCCCGGCCGTGGTCCTGGGCGGGGAGCGACCGGCCCAACCCGATTGAGGTCCATTTCTTCATGCCCGCTTTCAAGCTCCGCATGCGCACTTCCGCCGCCGTCCTCGCCGGTGCCGCCGGTCTGACCGCCCTGGGCGCGGGTGTCCTGCCCGCCACCGCGAACGCCGCCTCCGCCTCCCCGCAGGCCATCGCCGCCCAGATCGTCCCGGCGAACCAGCTGGCCTCGTTCAACCAGATCATCTCCCACGAGTCCGGCTGGAACGTGACCGCGACCAACCCGAGCTCGGGCGCGTACGGCCTGGCCCAGGCGCTGCCGGGCTCCAAGATGGCCTCGCACGGCTCCGACTGGAAGACCAACCCGACCACCCAGATCAAGTGGGCGCTGGACTACATGAACAGCCGCTACGGCAGCCCGAACGGCGCCTGGGCGTTCTGGCAGAGCCACCACTGGTACTAAGCCGACCCCAAAGGCCCACCTGTCTCCGACCGTCTCCTGACCACTCCCCCTCACCCCGGGGGCCGGACAGGGACCACCGGGGTGCCCGAGAGGGCCCGGACCCGCGCGACCCGCGTGGTCCGGGCCCTTTCGTGGTTCCTCCGGCCCCTGCGCCCGCGCGGGTTCCCGCGCTTCGTACGGTTCCTCCTGCTCCTACCAGCCCCTACTGCCCGCCCCCAGCTCCTACAGCTCGCCGGTGAGCCCGAGCAGCTCGCGCATCCGCGCGTACTTGGCGGCCAGTCGCTCGGCGGTCGCCCGGTCCAGCGCGGCGAGGCGGGCCGGGTCGGAGTTGTGCGCCAGGTCCGCGCGCTTGACCAGCAGCGCGCCCGGCGTGGCCAGGATGCGCGCGGTGTACTCCTCGACGGGCTCGTCCGGACGCCGGGTGAGCGCCTCCACGATCGCCTTGGTCTCCTCGGGGAGTGCGGCCCCGGCCAGCCACTCCCGGCTCAGGCGGTCGTCCTCGACGGTGTCGTGCAGCCAGCCCGCCGCGATCTGCGCCGCGCTGCCGCCGCGCGCCGCCGTCCCGTGGGCGACCGCCGCGATGTGCTCGTCGTACGGGTGGCCGTTCTTGTCCACCTGTCCCCGGTGGGCCCGGCGCGCGATCGCCTCCACCTCGGACAGGCTCAGGTACTGGTCCTCCACCGGCTCATCGTAGGCCCTGGCCGGGAGGGCAGGGCAGGGCCTACGACCGGACCGGGGCAGGACCGGGGCAGGTGCCCGGGCCGTCGGCGGCCCCGGCGGCGGCCACTGGTTTACTGCCCCGGGGGTTCACGGCTTCGGGGGTTACCGCGCTCGGGGGTTCGACGCCCTTGGACGGGAGAACCCCGTCGCGTCCGGCAGACCCGTCCGAGCGATCCGAGGAACCATGCCAGCCGTGCACCCCCTGCTGTCCGCCTTCGCGCCGATCTGGGCGCTCACCGGCGCCGGCTACGCCGTCGGCCGCACCGGGCTGCTCGGACCGCAGGCCGAGACGGTGCTCAACCGGTTCGTCTTCCACGTGGCGATGCCGGCCGCGCTGTTCCTGATGATCTCCCGCACCCCGCTGGACCGCTTCGCCAACGCCTCGATGCTCGCCTTCGTGGCCGGCACCCTGGTCTCGATCGGCCTCGGGCTGCTCGCCGGGCGGCTGCTGTTCCGTCGGAAGCCCGGGGAGCTGGCCATCGGCGCGATGGCCTCGGGTTACGTCAACTCGGCCAACCTCGGCATTCCGGTGACCATGCAGGTGCTCGGCGACGCGTCCTTCGTCGCACCCGTGGTGCTGTTCCAGATCCTGCTGGTCACCCCCGCCGTCCTGGCCGTGCTGGACGGCGGCGCGGCCGGCCGCCGCGCGCTGCTCACGTTGCCCGTGCGCAACCCGATCCTGCTGGCCGCCGCGCTCGGGGCGATCGTCTCGGCGACCGGCGCGCACCTGCCCACCGAGCTGAACCGTTCCTGCGAGCTGCTCGGCGGGGCGGGCGTGCCGACCGCCCTGATCACCCTCGGCATCTCGCTGCACAACCGGCCGCCGGCGGCGGGCCGGCCGCGCCGTGCGGAGGTCGGGCTGATCGTCGCGCTCAAGACCCTGGTCCAGCCGCTGGTCGCACTCGCCGTGGCCGGACCGCTGCTCCACCTGCCCGCGCACCAACTGCTCACCGTGGTGCTGTTCTCCGCGTTGCCCACCGCGCAGAACGTGTACACCTACTCCCGCGAGTACGAGCAGGGCACCGCCCTCGCCCGGGACGCGGTGCTCTGGTCGACGCTGGTGTCGATGGCGACGCTGTCGGTGATCAGCTGGACCCTCGGGCCGGCGTAGCGCGGTCCGGCCGGCCCACGGGACGCGTGGTCCGTCCGGGCCACGGGTCGCGCGGTCCGCGCTGCCCGCGTAGTGGCGGTCCGGCCGGCCCGCGTCCGGTCACTTCTCCCTGGCGGTCGTCACCACCGCGGCCATGGCCGCGAGGAAGCGCCGGGCCGTCTCCAGTTCCGCCGGCTCGAACTGCCCCATCGCCGCCACCAGATCACCGATCAGCCCGCCGAAGAAGCCCTCCCCCAGCTCCATCGCGCGTTCCTCCACCAGCAGCCGCACCCTGCGCCGGTCCTGCGGGTCGCGTTCGCGGCGGATCAGCCCGAGCCGCTCCAGCCGGTCCACCAGGCCGGTGGTGCCCGCCGAGTTCAGCCCCAGCGCCTCGCCGAGCCGACCGGGCGTGACCACCTGCCCGGCCCGGGCCGCGTCCAGCAGATGGATCAGCGCCCGCAGATCGGTCGGGTGCAGACCATTGCGGGCCGCGAACTCGGCGCCGAACAGGTCGAGTTCGACCGTCAGACCACGAAGCAGGTGGACCAGCCGCATCGGCTCCGAAACCTCGGACACCCTCTCGCCCTTCCTCGGGGTATGACTGTGTATTCTCTCGCTCGGCGAGATACTTGCTCAGCGAGATACGTGCTCGGCGAGTGGTCTCGCCGGCCCGGTCGCCATCACACCACACCCGCGGAGGCCCCGATGTCCGCCCGCACCGCCCCCTCCCTGGCCCCTTTCCTCACCGCCTACGACGCCCTGCTGGCCCGCTGGCCCGTCCCGGTCGAGGCGCTCACCGTCCGCACCGCGCACGGCACCACCCGGATCAACGCCTGCGGCCCCGCCGACGGCCGTCCGCTCGTCCTGCTCCACGGCGGCGGCGCCACCTCCACCGTCTGGTTCGCCAACGCCGGTGCCTGGGCCGCCGCCGGGCACCGCGTCCTCGCCGTCGACCTCATCGGCGACCCGGGCCGCAGCGTCCACGACGGCGCGGCACTCGACGGTGTGCCCGGCCTGCTCGGCTGGCTGGACGCCGTCCTCGACGAACTCGGCGTCCGGCAGGCCGACTTCTGCGGCCACTCGTACGGCGGCTGGATCGCCCTGGAGTACGCCCTGCACGCCCCCGCCCGGGTCGGCCGACTCGCCCTGCTCGACCCCACCCAGTGCTTCGCCGGCTACCGGCCCGGCTACCTGTTGCGCGCCCTCCCCCTCTTCCTCCCCGGCCGCACCCCGGCCCGCGCCCGCTCCTTCCTCGACTGGGACACCGGCACCACCCCCAGCCTCGATCCCGCCTGGCGCGAGCTGTACGCCCTGGGCTACGCCGACTTCCCCGCCTCCCGCGTGGTCACCGGCCCCCGGCCCTCCGCCGACCGGCTCCGGACGCTCACCCCTCCTCTTCTCGCCCTGTTCGCCGCCCACAGCCGTACCCATGACCCCCGACGGGTCGCCGAAGCCGCCCGCCGCGCCCTGCCCGGAGCCGAGGTCGCCGTCCTCCCGTACGCCGCCCACCACAACTTCCCCATGGCCGCCGCCGACGAGATCAACCGCCGGCTCACCGACTTCCTCGCCCCCACCCGCCAGGGCTGACCTCCAACTCCCGCGCGGACACGCGGACACGCGGACACGCGAACGCGAGAACGCGAGAACGCGAGAACGCGAGAACGCGAGAACGCGAGAACGCGGGCGTGAGAAGTCGGCCCACCCGACTTCTCACACCGCCGACCCCCCGGGCACACGCCGACCCGTCGGCCCCGGGCCGTACGCGCGGTCCGGAGCTGGTCACCGACCGGTGGGATTCAGTAGATCAGGTAGTCCGGGCGGCGCCCCTCGTCGTCGATCTCCCCGGTGGCCTGGGTCCGCAGCTTGCGCGACAGTTCCTCCAGGGCTCTGGAGGCGGCGACCTCCTCGCCGATCCTGGCGAGCGGACGGTCCTCCACGCTCTTCACCGACTCGCCGTGCGCGCTCAGCCCCGGCGCCCTCGCACCGGTCAGCCGGGCCTCACACGTCGTGTGCACGCCGTCTTCCTCGAAGCTCAGCTCCACGTCCCACTGGTTGTGCATCGCCACACCTCCTGGCGCCGGCCCCCGTCGCCGCCTGTCCGGACCGGCACGGACGGTGCCCCGTGGCGGCCGCTCACACCAGCGTGCGCCTGCCCCGCCACCGGCGGCAAGCGCTGCCCGGAAGGCCCCCGGGGCCCCGCACCGCGCACCCGGCCGCACCACACCCCACCCGCGTATCGCGCGACCAGCCCCACACCGGTAGCGGCGAACACCGCCCGGAAAACCCGAAACCCCACACATCGCACGGGCCCCACCGCACCGCCGCGTGTCGCGCGACCGGCCCGGCCACCGCCCCGGCGGTAGGCTGGCGGGAGCGGCCGCGACAGCCGACCACCCTCTCGGACCCGTCGGCGCGGCACGGGCAGCGACAACCTGGTGGTCCCTCCGTGGCGGTCTTCGTCCTCGCTCTCAGTGCGGCCTGCTGTCTGGGGCTCGGCTTCGTCCTCCAGCAGCACGCGGCGCAGCGAGCCCCGCGCTCCGATCTGCTGCGCTGGCGGCTGCTGCTCGACCTGATGCGGATGCCGCAGTGGCTGCTCGGCACCGGATTCATGGTCAGCGGGCTGATCCTCTCCGCACTCGCGCTCAACCAGGGCGAGGTGTCGCTGGTCGAGCCGCTGCTGGCCACCAATCTGATCTTCGCCATGGCACTGGCCCGGGTGCTGACCCGTCAGACCCTGGGCCGTTCCGGCTGGGGCGGAGTCCTGCTGCTGGCGCTCGGGGTCACGGCGTTCATCGTGGCCGGGCAGCCGACCGGTGGCGGGCCACCGGCCGGCGAGCTGCGGCACTGGCTGGTGGTCGGCGTCGTGGTCGGGCTGGTCCTGTTGCTGGTGTCACTGGCCCGGCGGCTGCCGCTGTTCGAGGAGGCGACCCTGCTGGCGCTCGCCGCCGGGCTGCTCTACGGCCTCCAGGACGCCCTGACCCGCACCACCACCCAGCGCCTCGACCACGACGGCCTGGCCGCGGTGCTGCGCAGCTGGCAGCCGTACGCGGTGGTGGTGGCGGGCGTGGTGGGGCTGCTGCTGGTGCAGAGCGCCTTCGAGGCCGCGCCGCTGCGGATGTCCCTGCCCGCGCTGACCGCCGCCCAGCCGTTGTCCGGGATCGCCTGCGCGGTGGGCTTCCTCGGCGACCGGCTGCGGGTGACGCCGGCGGCGCTGGCCTGGCAGGCGATCGGGCTGCTGGCGATCGTGACCGGGGTGGTCGTGATCGGCCGTCACCCGGCGATGCCCGGGACCGTTCGCGAGACCCTGGAGGGCATCGGGACCCTGCCGGAGGACGAGGCGGGGGACGGCGACGCGGAGGGGGAAGCCGAGACGGACACCGGGAATGCGGAGGACGGAACGGCGGAACACCCCGAGGACCAGCGCCCGGACGGGACCGAGGAGGACGGCGGTCCCGGGAGCAGCGGGTAGGCCCGATGTGCTGGAGCGTGCAGGCGGACGCCGCGGCCGGTGGGCTGGTCACGGGAGTCGGGGTGGCCTGTCTGGTCCGCGCCCACCGGTCCGGCCGCCCCGGTCGGTTGCCGCTCGCCGCGCTCCCCCTGGTGCTGGGCGTACACCAACTGGTCGAGGCGCTGGTCTGGCTCGGCACGGACGGCGAGCTGCCGGACGGCCTCGCCGCAGCGGCCCGCACCGCCTGGGCGGTGATTGCCCTTCCGCTGCTGCCCGTGCTGGTTCCGGCCGCCGTGTGGTGCGCGACCGGTGAACGGCACCGGCGGGCACCCGCCGCCCTCACCCTGCTCGGTGCGGCGGTCGCCGTGCCGCTGGCCGTGGCCGTCGTGTCCCGCCCGGTGTCGGCCGGTGTGCACGGCCACACCCTCGGCTACGCCGTCGGCGCCCCGCACCCGGCCCTCCTGCTGGCCGGCTATCTCCTCGCCACCGTCGGCCCCCTCCTGATGAGCGGTGATCGTCTGCTCCGCCGGCTCGGCCTCCTCACCGGCGTGGGCGCCGTCGCCTGCGCCCTGCTCTGGCACCTCGCCTTCGTCTCCACCTGGTGCGCCCTCGCGGCGCTGACCAGCGTGTTGCTCCTCCGGTGGGCGGGCCACCGGCCGGCTGCCGCCCCCGTCCGCGCCGGCGACCGGAACCGCTAGCCGGGCCCGCGAGCCGCGCCCAGGACCTGGCCCGTCCCCCGCCTGCCAGGGGCAGGCGCCGCCAGCCGGGCACCGGCCCCGGGCGGAAGGGCCCCGGGCGGCGGGCTACCCGCAGGGCACCCCGTCCGGCTCTGCGGGTGTACTGCCCCCGGCCCTCCGGAGGCGGTCCATCTCGCGCCACTCGGGCCGGAACCCCGCCAGCGTCGTGGTCGCGAAGTAGAGCGCGCCCGCCGCGACCAGGCTGGGTATCAGGCCGACCAGCGCGACCGACGCGCCGGCCGCCAGACCGCCGAGCGGGATCCCGGCCCAGGCCAGCGAGTCGCCGAGCGCGTGCACCCGGCCCAGCAGGTGGCGGGGCACCCGCTCGAAGAGCACCGCGCCGAGGATCGGGTTGAGGAAGCCCGAGCCGAAGCCGCCGACCGCGAAGACCGCGAGCACCACCCACATCGGCGCGCCGAAGGCGAGCACCAGGAAGCGGGGGGCACCGCACAGCAGGAAGCCCACGAAGAAGACCGTGCGCCGGGGGAGCCGGGAGGCGACGGCCGCCGCGATCAGGCTGCCGGCGACCGCCGTGGCCCCCATGACACCCGCGCACAGCCCGATGGCCGCCGGGCCCTTGCCGGACTCCCGTGCCCAGACCGGGACGAGGACGGTCACGAAGCCGGCGTCGAGCAGATTGGTGATGCCGACCATCACCGTCACGGCGAGCAGCAGCGGCTCGGACCGCAGGAACGTGAAGCCCTCGCGGAACATCCGCCAGTAGCCGACCGGCCGCTCCCCTGCCTCCGGCCCGGCTTCCGACGCCGCAGCCACCGCGGGCACCGCCGGGCGCCCCATGCCGCGCGGCAGCGCGAGCGCGATGATCAGCGACCCGAGCGCGAAGGTGCCCGCGTTGATCGCCAGACCGGCCAGCGGGCCCATCAGGGCGACCAGGCCGCCGCCGGCCGCCGGGCCGATCGTGGAGGCCAGCCGCTCGGTGACGCCCGACAGCCCGGTGGCGCGCTCCATCGGCACCCGGGCGTGGTCGGCCGCCTCCGGGACCATGACGGACTTCGCCAAGTCCCCCGGCCCGCGCATCGCCCCGATCACCGCGACCATCACCAGCAGCACCCAGAACGGGAGCAGCCCCTGCGAGTGCAGCAGCGGGACCAGCCCTGCCGCGACCGCGCTGACCGCGTCCGTCGTCCAGGACACCACGCGCGGCCCGAGCCGGTCGACCACCGGCCCGGTCAGCGCCTTGACCGTCACGTACGGCGCCATCTCCGCGAAGGCGACCAGGCCCGTCATGGTGGCACTGCCGGTGGTGGCCAGGACGAACCAGGGCAGGGCGATGGCCGAGACCCGGGTGCCCGTCACCGAGACCACCGTGGCGGTCAGCACCCCGGCCAGCGGCCGGTAGCTGCGCCCCGGCCCGTCGTCGGCGGCGGTTCCGTCGGCGGCGGTTCTGGTGGCCGTGGTCATCGTGCCGGTCATGTGGTTCCCCCCTCGTCGGTGTCCTCGCGCACGTCCGGCAGGACGTGGACGACGACGGATACCTGCTCCGATCCCTCCGGGACCGGCCCCTCGGCTCCCACCCATCGGTAGCGCCGGACCACCTCGCTCAGCTCGCCGGAGAGCTGCTGGGCCTCGGCGGGCGTGAGCTGGAGCACCAAGTCGCTCAGGTTCAGCGCCTTGCGCCACTCGCGCGGCATGACCTCGAAGGTGTCCAGCGAGCGCTGGGCCGCCAGGGTGTGCGCGGCCAGGACGGACCTCAGGTACCCGGCGGCCTCGCCGAGCTGCTCGTCCGCCATGTCGTCCACCGTCCAGAGCGTGATGCGGTGGGCCGACCGCCACCAGCGCTCGCGGGCGTTGCCGCGCGACTCGTCCTCCTCCACGAAGCCCGCGGCGGCGAGCTGGCGCAGGTGGTAACTCGTGGCGCCGGAGTTGAGCCCCAGCTCGGCTGCGAGCCGCGTCGCCGTGGAGGGGCCGTGCTTGCGCAGCAAGCCGACCACCTGAAGGCGCACCGGGTGTGCCATCGCCCGCATGCTCTCGGCGGTGAGGGCGATGGCCCGCTGGTCCTCGCTGTGCTTCCAGCCCTGCTCTTCGGTCATGGCAGGAGACTAGGACCGCAAAGGCTTCTTTGCAAAGGGTTTTTCGCGAAGAAATCTTTGCGGTTCGAGTTTCCCGAGGTCACCGCGGGGCCCCGCCGCTCGGCGGGTGTCCGACCGGCCGCTCGGCGGGGGCCGGAGGGCCGACCGCGCCCCGGGACGGGATTGTCACCCGCGCGGCCGAGGCGCAGGCTGGCAGGAAGGGCCCGGGAAGCGGCCCGTCCCGGGCGGCCGCGGAGTCGAGGACGGCCGCCGGAGGAGCACGAGGGGCAGGACGATGGCACGCGGGAGGCTCTGGGGCTACGTCGCGTCGGGGGCCCGGGCGCTCGGCGCGTTCGGCGCGCTCGGCGGCAACGCCACCGGCGCGCTCGGCGGCAACGCCACCGGCGCGGACGGCGCCGGCCGCCGGGGCGGGTCGAGCCGCCGCGGCGGTACGGGACGCCGGGGCGGTACGGGACGCCCGGGCACGCCGGCGACGACCGGGGCCGAGGAGGGCCTCGGCCCGTCGGCCCCCGGCGCGATGGCCGCACCCAGGGCGCTCACCCGCCCGGAGCTGGAACGGCTGCGGTGGACCGGACGGCAGGCCGGCTGCGAGCCGATGGCCCGGCACGTCCAGGTGGCCGACGTGGTCCGCCGGGTGGTGCGCGGCGGAGGCCGGGCGGCGGCCGTCACCGTCCGGATCGCGCCCGGCCTCCCGGTGGTGGCCGCGGACGCCCGACGGCTGGAGGCCGCCGTCGCCGGGCTGGTCGACCACGCGATCCGGCGCAGCCCGGTCGGCAGCCGGGTGCTGGTCCGGGTCGGCGTGGCGGGCGGCGCTTCCGGGCGGCGGGCGCGGGGACGGGCGGCGGCGGACCGCGGCCGGGTGGAGATCCGGATCTCGGACCGGGGCACCCACGAGTCGTCCGAGGCCCGCGAGTGGCTGTCCACGACCGCCCGGCGGGACGGCCGGACGGGCCCGGCCCTGCACAGCCTGGTGCTGGCCTCGGGCGGGCGGCTCGCGGTGGAGACCGGCCCCGGCGGCGGCCTGACCGTGGTCCTGCTGCTGACCGTCGCCCACGACTGACGGCCGCGCGCCGTCCCCGACCCGACCGGGCCCCCGGCGAGGCCCCTACACCCGGCGAAACCGCCCCACCGAACCTAGACTTGCCCCATGCCCCGGCTCAACGACCAGGTCAGGGAGCTGCTCCAGGAGTACGCCGACCTGATCAACATCACCGGCGGGGACGCCTTCCGGGCCCGCGCCTACGAGAAGGCGGCCCGCGCGGTCGGCGGCCACCCCGAGGACCTCGCGGGCCTGGACGTCAAGGGTCTCCAGCAGATCCCCGGCGTCGGCAAGTCCACCGCCGAGAAGATCGCCGAGTTCCTCGCCTCCGGCCGGATCACCGCCCTGGAGGCGCTGCGCGCCAAGATCCCGGCCGGCGTGCGGGAGATGATGGCCGTCCCCAGCGTCGGCCCCAAACGCGCACTCACCCTCTACCGCGACCTCGGGATCGCCTCGGTGGACGAACTCGCCGCGGCGGCCGGCACCGACAGGCTGTCCGACCTGCCCGGCTTCGGCGAGCGCAGCGGCGAGAAGATCCTGCACGGCATCGAGCTGATGCGGCAGTCCGGCGGCCGCACCCTGCTGGACACCGCCACCGAGCTGGCCGAGCAACTGGTCGCCGCGCTCTCCGCCGTGCCCGGCTGCACCCGCTGCGCGTACGCGGGCTCGCTGCGCCGGATGCGCGAGACGGTGGGTGACATCGACGTGCTCGCGACCGCCGAGGACTCCGCTCCGCTGATGGCCGCGCTCGTCGAACTCCCCTACGTGGCCGAGGTGATCGGCAGCGGGCCGACCAAGACCTCGGTGCGCACCACCCAGGGCGTCCAGGTGGACCTGCGGGTCGTTCCGGAGGAGGACTGGGGCGCGGCACTGGTCTACTTCACCGGCTCGAAGGCGCACAACATCAAGCTGCGCACGATGGCCGTCCGGGCCGGTCTGAAGCTCTCCGAGTACGGGCTGTTCGAGGCGGACAGCGGCGAGAAGGTGGTCTCGCAGACCGAGGAGGAGGTGTACGCGGCGCTCGGCCTGCCGTGGATCGCGCCGCCGCTGCGCGAGGACAGGGGCGAGATCGAGGCCGCGTCGAACGGTGAACTCCCGGACCTGGTCCAGGAGTCGGACCTGCGCGGCGACCTGCACAGCCACACCGACCTGACCGACGGGCTGGCCACCCTGGAGGAGATGGTCGACACCGCCGCCGCCCGCGGCTACTCCTACTTCGCCGTCACCGACCACGCGCCGAACCTGGTCATGCAGCGGATGACCGACGAGAAGATGCTCGCCCAGCGCGAGCGGCTGCGCCAACTCGCCGACCGGCACAAGAAGTTGCGGCTGCTCCACGGCACCGAGCTGAACATCGACCCGGACGGCGGCGTGGACTGGCCGCCGGAGTTCCTGGCCGGCTTCGACGTCTGCGTGGCCTCCGTGCACTCGCACTTCAACCTGGACCGCGCCGCCCAGACCCGCCGGCTGGTCCGCGCCTGCGAGAACCCGTACGTGCACGTCATCGGGCACCTCACCACCCGGCGGATCGGCAGCCGCGGGCCGATCGACGTCGACCTGGACGCGGTGTTCGAGGCCGCCGCGCGCACCGGCACCGCGATCGAGATCAACAGTTCCCCGCAGCGCCTCGACCTGCGCGACGAGGACGTCCTGCGGGCCAGGCGGCACGGCGTGCGCTTCACGATCGACAGCGACGCGCACGCCACCGGCCACCTCGCCTACCCGCGCTTCGGCATCGGCACGGCGCAGCGGGGGTGGCTCACCGCGGAGGACGTGGTCAACACCTGGACCTGGCAGAAGCTGAAGCACTTCCTGCGCAAGGACGCGGTGCCGAAGTAGCCCCGGGCCGGCCCCCGCGACAGGGCCGACGCGGCGGGGCCCACGCCCTCACATCTTGACGCAGCCATGCCACCACCGAAAGGATTCCCGGATCATCCGACCGGCCCGCGACGCCCGCGCGCGGGCCGCCCGACCCAGGGAACCCGCCTTGGCCCTGCGCCCGTTGCTCCGCCGCGCCGCCGCTCTGGCCGGCGCCGCCGTCCTCACCCTGGCCGGCACCCTCACCGCCGCCGGCCCGGCCCACGCCGACTTCGGCACCGACTACCACGACCCGGTCACCGCCACCCGGCCGCTGACCCGCCCCGACACCCGCTCCTGCACCGTCGAGGTGATGCACGAGCGCGAGTTCCGCGACGGGTACGGCAACCCGCCGGACACCCCGTACACCGCCACCCTCACCCCGCCCACCGAGTGCGCCGGTCCCTGGTCCGCGGTGGTCCTGGACCTCCACGGGCAGGTCGCGGGGCGGCAGTTCGACCGGATCTTCAGCGTCCGCGTCGGCGGCGTCCAGGTCCTGCTCTCCTCCACGCCGGAGCCCTCCAAGGACGGCATCGCGTGGAACGTCGAGCACGACGTCACCCGCTACGCCCCGCTCCTCTCGGACGGCCCGCAGCAGTTCTCCTTCGACCTCGCCAACGTCACCGACGCCACCTACACCGGTGTCTTCACCATCAGCGCCGAGCTGACCTTCTACACGGCGAACGACCGTTGGCCGGCCGCCCGCACCGCCGACCGGCTGCTCACCACCGGGCCGTTCGGCCTCACCCAGGCCGCCCCCACCGCCGGGCGCGAGCTCACCTTCCCGCAGAACCTCGAACGCCTCACCGCCGAGGTCTACGCCCGGGGCGGCGGCGCCTGCGAGGAGTTCGCGTACGCCTCCGCGCCGGACGCCTTCGCCGCCGCCAACCCGGGCAGCGGGATCTGCGGCAAGGGCCCGTTCCGCGAACTGCGGCTCACCCTGGACGGCCGGGTGGCCGGCGCGGTATGGCCGTACCCGGTGATCTACACCGGCGGCTGGGACCCGCTGCTCTGGCGGCCCGTCCCCGGTGTCTTCGCCTTCGACCTGCCGACGTACCGGCTCGACCTCACCCCGTACGTCGGGCTGCTGCTGGACGGCCGTCCGCACACCGTGGGCGTCACCGTGAACACCGCCGAGGCGCAGAGCAACGACGCCTGGACGGGCCAGGTCAACCTCTTCGCCGAGACCGACCACGGCGCCACCCGCACCACCGGGCAGCTCACCGACCACCGGGTCGCCCCGGAGGCCGCCGTCGGCACCGAACTGGCCGACCACGGCGGCGGCAGCGGCGACTGGACGGTCACCGCGGCCCGGCACGACCTGGCGCGCGGCTGGGTTCAGACCTCGCACGGCCGGATCACCACCGAGGTCCGCGACGAACTCGCGTTCCGCTCCGTCCAGCAACTGCGCGACACCGGCAACGACGTGACCCTGCACAACGACACCGACCTCACCCGCACCACCGCCACCTGGGGCGGCGGCCCGCGCCGCACCACCACCGTGCACGAGGGCGAACCCCTGGACGTCCGCTACCTGGTGAGCCGCGACACGGCCGGCAACACCGACCAGACCACCACCATGGACCTCGGCTACCACCGCGAGGCCGCCGCGGCGACCGGCGGCCGCGTCACCGAGCGCTCGACCGTCGACCACACCCTGCGCCCCACCGCCCGGCGCCACGACGGGGACCGCACCGTCCGCACCGGCAGCAGCACCGAGGAGTACCGCAGCACCGGCCCCGAGGGGCCGTACCGGCGGACGCTCGCCTTCGTGGACGGCTGGCCGAGCTCCTGAGGGCCCGGCTGCCCGGCTTGCGAGAATTGCCCGGATTCCTGCCGTACACCCCTGGTGCACCGCGCGCGGGAGGCGCATCATGGGAGGTGGACCTGTGAGGCAGCTGAAATAGTTCGACCGCAGGAGGCAGTGGCGACAGATCGAGACGGATCAGGGTCTGCCGCTGGTACCTCGGTCGACGATCGAACTACCGGCCAGAGGACACCATGTCCGGAGGCCACCCCAGCCTCACAGGTTCCGCGCGTCCACGGAGCATCCCCTCGGCCCCGTGGACGCGTTCCCGTGTTCCGCCCGTGAGACGGTGAGCCCGTGAGCCCGTGAGCCGGTGAGCCCGCCGACCGGGTCGGGCGGTGAGCCGGTGAGTCCGAGGCCGGGGGGCGCTCCGCTCCCCCGGGCGGGAAAGTTCACGTGGCGGACCGGGCGCGGTTCACCTTCGTCCGGTGAGCTGGCCGCCATGAACGATTCCAGTGGACGTCTCCCGGTCAGCAGGCGCGGACTCCTGGCCGGTGCGACCGGCGTCGGCCTCGGCGGTGCCGTCTCCCTCTCCGGCCTGTCGGCCACCCCCGCCGCCGCCTCCCCGGTGCTCTGGCAGCGGCCGGGCCGCTCCGGCGCACCGCGCGTGGCCGGTCTGCACCTCCAGTTCGGCTCGGACGCCTCCCGCGAGGTGGTGGTCTCCTGGCACACCACCAAGTCCGTCGCCAACCCGCGTGTGATGTACGGGACTTCGAACAGCGGGTTCGGCCGGACGGTGCAGGCCGCGACCCGCACCTACCGGGACGCCGCCTCCGGCACCGAGGTCCAGGTGCACCACGCCCGGCTGACCGGCCTGCACGCCGACACGGACTACGTCTACGCCGCCGTCCACGACGGCACCACCCCCGAGCTCGGCACCGTCCGCACCGCCCCGCGCGGCCGCGCCGCCTTCACCTTCACCAGTTTCGGCGACCAGGGCACCCCCACCCTCGGCAAGAAGACCGCCAACGGCTACGTGAACGACAACCTCGGCAGCCCCGCCGCCGGCGACACCACCGCCGGGGTCGAGCGGATCGCCCCGCTGTTCCACCTGCTCAACGGCGACCTCTGCTACGCCAACATCGCCACCGACCGTGTCCGCACCTGGTCCGACTGGTTCGAGAACAACAGCCGCTCGGCCCGCCACCGCCCCTGGATGCCCGCGGCCGGCAACCACGAGAACGAGAAGGGCAACGGCCCGATCGGCTTCGGCGCCTACCAGGCGTACTTCGAGCTGCCGGACGCCCGCTCCGACGCGGAGACCAGCGGCCTGTGGTACTCGTTCACGGCCGGCTCGGTGCGCGTGATCAGCCTCAACAACGACGACGTGGCCTACCAGGACGGCGGCAACAGCTACGTCCACGGGTACTCCGGCGGCGCCCAGCAGCGCTGGCTGGAGCGGGAGTTGATCGCCGCCAACGCGGACCCGGGGATCGACTGGATCGTGGTCTGCATGCACCAGGTGGTGATCTCCACCGCCGACAAGTTCAACGGCGCCGACCTCGGCGTCCGCGAGGCCTGGGTGCCGCTGTTCGACAAGTACGGCGTGGACCTGGTGGTCTGCGGCCACGAGCACCACTACGAGCGCTCGCACCCGATCCGCGGCCAGCAGCCCACCGACACCCGCACGCCCATCCCGGTCTCCACGAACACCGGGACCATCGACACCACCAAGGGCACCGTCCACATGGTCATCGGCGGTGGCGGCACCTCGGCCCCGTCCAACCAGCTCTTCTTCAGCCCGGCCAAGGCCCGGGTGATCACCGGGGTCGGCGCCGTGGACCCGGCGACCGGCAAGCGCCCGCCGGTGTACGTGATCGAGGACGCTCCCTGGTCCGCCTTCCGGGACGCCGACAACCCGTACGGCTTCGCGTCCTTCGACGTCGATCCGGGCGGCCGCAACGGGCAGACCACCATCGGCGTCACCTACTACTCCGTCAGTGGCCCGTACGGGGAGCTCGTCCCGGTCGACCGCTTCACCCTGACCCGCCCGCGCGGCGCCCGAGGCGGCGGCCGGGGGCACTGACCTGCGACGCGTTCGCCCGGTGGCGCCGGGTGCCCGGAGGCGGCGCCACCGGGCACCTGCCCCGCCGGACCCGGCACCCCGGTGCCCCGGCCCCCGGTGCCCCGGCACCTCGGCGACCCGGCACCTCAGCGCTCGGGCCCCTCAGCGCCCCGGCAGCGAGCAGCTGACCCGCCAGCCCGCGGAGGTGCCGGGTCCGGCGGTCAGCGAGCCGCCGTGGGCGGCGGCCCGGGCGGCGAGGCCTGCCAGGCCCGTGCCGCCGGCTCCGGGGCGGCGGCGCAGCAGCGGCGTGCCGGTCGGGCCGGCGGCGTCGTCGGTGACGGTCAGCTCGACCGCGCCGGCCTCGCCGGGCGCGACCCGGACGGTCACCTCGGTGGCCTTCGGGGCGTGCCTGCGGATGTTGGTGAGGGCCTCCAGGACGATGGCGTAGGCGGTCGCCTCGGCCTCGGCGGACAGCCGCCCGGCGGTGTCGGGGGCCAGGTGCGCGGTGGCGCGCAGAGTGCCCGTGGCCCCGAAGCGGGCGACCAGTTCGGGCAGGTCGGCCAGGCCCTGCCGCCGGGTGGTCGTCGTGGAGGCCCGCTCGTCCTCTCCGGCTCCGTCGCCCTGGCCGCTCGGCTCCCGCAGGGCGCCGACCATCTCGTCCATCGAGTCCAGCGCCCGCAGCCCGGCCTCCTCTAGGCGGCGCAGCAGGGCGACGGTCTCCTCCGGGTCCTGGCCCGGGAGTTGGCCGGCCTGGGCCTCCAGCACGATGCCGGTGACCTCATGGGCCACGAAGTCGTGCAGCCCCCGGGCGACTTCGAGTCGTTGCTCGCGCCGGGCCCGGTCCACCGCCCGCTCGCGGCGGATGTCGAGGACGCGCAGGTAGAGGGCCGCCCCCGCGACGAGGAGCACCGGCAGCAGCGAGAGCAGCATCCCGGCCACCGGCCAGGCCGCGCCGCCGTGGGGGACCCGCAGGGCGAACCGGAGCGGCAGCACCAGCGCCGCCAGCCCGAGCAGCCCGCCGACCGGTCCGGCCCAGCGGTCGGGCAGCCTGCGGACGGCCCGGAAGAGCAGCCCGAGCAGGGCGGGCCACTCGAAGGGCAGCCAGAACGCGGGCAGCCGGAACGGCCCGGAGTAGAGCAGGTCGACCAGCAGCGAGGCGGTGGCCACCACCGCGCCGGCCATGCCGAGGGTGATCCGCCCGGTGGGCCAGGGCAGCGTGGCCGCCGCCACGGCGAGCGCGGCGGTCAGGGCGAGCAGCAGGGCCGCGGCGCGGGCGTCCGGTTGGGCCAGTAGGACCGGCGCGAGCACGGCGAGCACGGGGGCGGCGGCGAGCTGCCGGCGGATCCGGACCGATCGCGACCGCGGGGGGCCGGGGCGGGCGGAGGGGGAGTCGGTGCGCACCCGGCCGAGCCTACGGGCAGCTCCCCCGGGGGAGGAGGCCCTCCTCCACGGGAGGGAGCGGCACGGTGCCGACTCCCCTCCGTGCTGGGAGGTGCGCGCGGGCCGGACGGGAGCAAGCTTGTGGCACCGGAAAACAGCAGCGCCGAAGGAGAACGAACCGTCATGGAACGCCGCCTCACCACCGTCGCCGTCTCGCTCCTCCTGCTGGCCGCGACGGCCGTCACCACCGCGCCGGCCGTCACGGCCGCGCCTGCCGTCACCGCTCCGGGGATCAGCGCCGCCGCACCGGCCCCCATCGCCGAACGGGGCACCACCGAACCAGGCGCCGCCGCCGGCGACTTCGGGGCGGTGAGCGTGCGCGGCACCGGCGACACCGTCCTCACCGCCGCCTTCCCGGGTTTCGAGGGCGACCCGGTCCGGATCTCGGTGGACGCCCGCGCCGCCACCAACACCGATCCGCGCACGACCACCGGCCACTTCCACGTCCGCCATGTGCGCGCCGACGGCCGGCTGGTCGCCGACTTCGAGGGGGACATCGGCTGCCTGGCCGTCGGCGGCCGGGAGGCGATCGCCACCGGGGTGATCACCAAGGGCGAGGCGCCGTGGTTCCCGGGCGTGGAACTGGTCGGCAAGAAGGTCTCGATCTCGGTGGAGGACGACGGGCGGCGCGGGGACCGGATGGGCTGGGTCTGGGGCGTGTTCGGCCAGCCGGTGTCGGACTGCCAGGGCACGGTACCGTTCGTCCGCACGACGAGTGGCGACTTCTCCGTGCGCGGCTGATCCCGGGGCCCACCGACACCGGACCGCCCGGCCTCGTCGGACCGCCCAGGCCGAGCGGACCGAGCGGACCGAGCGGACCGAGCGGACCAAGCGGGCCGAGCGGTCCCGCCAGGGCCTCTCGGGCAGGGTGCGGGGACGCGCGCCGCCACCCCGCACCCGAGGACCTGGAGGCCCCGTTGTCCCCCGACCTTCCGACCGACCTTCCGACCATGCCCCCACCAGCCGGCCCGGGGTTCAACGACCGCACAGGGGAGGGCCGTTGAACCCCGGGCCCGATCGCCGGCCGCCGGACTACGCCCGACTCGCCGCCGTCGGGCCGTACTTCGCGCTGGACACCGCCCCGTCCGAACGGGCCGGGCAGCCCCCCGAGGGCTTCCGGCCGCTGGCCGAGCTCCACGGCACCGGGCCGGACGCGCCGTTGGCGGCCCGGCTGCGGGTGGTGGCGCGGCGGCTCGGCACCGGGGAGCCCCGGGTCGCCGCCTCGATCCTGCACCTGGGGCTGGCCGCCCGCTTCTGGTCGGTGGGCCTCGGCTCGGCCGTCTTGCTGGGGACGGTCCCGACCCTGGAGGACGCCTGGGTGCGGATTCCGGACCAGGGCCCGATCGATCTGTGGAGCCCGCCGGAGCCCGCCCGTCCGGCCGCCGGAACCCTCGCCGACCAACTCCACCAGGCCGTTCTGATCGGCCGGTTGGAGCCGCTGGCGACCGCCGTACGGGCCGCTGCCCCGCTCTCCTCGCGCCTGCTGCTGGGCAACGCCGCGTCCGCGCTGGCCGGCACGCTGCGGGTGCTGGACGCCCATGCGCCGGGCGCCGCACGGGCGTTGGCCGCGGAGCTGCTGGACCGTCCGCCACTGTCCGGGTCCGGCACCCTGCGCACCGGCCCGCGCGGCACGGCGTTCCGGCGCAACAGCTGCTGCCTCTACTACCGCGCCGGGCCGGGCGCCGGGCTCTGCGGGGACTGCTGCTTCAGCGAGCCGCCCGGTCGCCGGAAGCGGAACGATTAATACCTTCACACATGAAGGTCATACCGCCCGTCCCGTCCTCCGGTCGCCGTTCTCAGCCGCGCGCCACGGTCCAGTCCACCGCCACCGACGGCACCGTGGCGCGCCCGACCGCCGGGTCCGCCAGCAGCCCGCGCGCCAGCGAACCCACCGGCAGGGCCGCGGTGGTCGCCGCGAGCACCCGCCCCTCGCCGTCGAGCAGCGCGGCCTCACCGGGCAGCGCCCGCAGCGGCGGCACCAGCAACCGCTCCAGCGCGGCCAGCGGGACGTCCCCGGCCGCCACCCCGACGAAGCCCGCTCCCGGGACGACCACCGGACGGGCGCAGCACAGCACGTACCGGTCGGCGCAGAGCAGGTCCACCTGCGGCCCGGCCACCGCGGGCCGCCCCTCGTCCCGGGGCCGGGCGAACCAGGGCAGCGCCCGGTAGTCGTAGAACTCGGCGTCCGCCGGGTCGAGCGCGAGCCGCAGCCGCCGCTCCCCCGCCCCCCGCGCGCCGCGGTACCACCACTCCACGTGCAGCTCGGCGTCGGCGAGCGCGCCCGGCGCCGCGACCGCCCCGCAGCCGAACCAGCACGAGCCGGGCCGGGCGAGCAGCTCGCTCACCGCCCCGTGCACCGCGGCGAGTTCGCCGGCGGCGGGTCGGCGCCCGTCGTCGGCCGCCCGGGCCCAGCAGTCGGCGGCGGCCGCCCGCAGCCCGTCCAGCTCGGCGAGCACCGAGTCGACGACGGCGGCGATCCGCCGGGCGCACCGCTCGACCGCGGCCGGATCGGCGGCATCGGCCCCGGGGGCCACGGGCCCGGAAGCCACCGGCCCAGGGGCTGCGGGTTCAGGCACCGCGGGCTCAGGAGTTCCGGACTCAAGAGCCACGGGCTCGACGGCTTCGGGCAGGGTGAGGCTGGACGTGCTGGTCATGACGGCTCCGGCGGCGAGGGAGGGTTCCGGGAACGACGGCACGGCCCCGGCTCAGCCGTCGTCCGCCAACTCCAGGTGCCGCCGGACCAGATGGTGCACACAGGCCACCGCGTGCGCCTCGGCGGCGGCCCGGGCGCCCGCCGCGTCACCGGCCAGCACCGCGACCAGGATCTCCCGGTGCTGCTCGGCGAAGCGCTCCTGGTCCGGCCCGTACGGGGCGGGCAGCCAGAGCAGCGGGCCCAGTTCGGCCTGGAGCCGGACGGCGAGCTGGGTGAGCCGCACCGACTGGGCGGCGACGGCGAGTTCGATGTGGAAGCGGGCGTCGGCGCGGCGCTGCTCGGCCGGCCCGGTGGCGTCGCGCAGCTCGTGCACCAGCCGGGTGAGCCGGGGTCCGAGGTCGGCGGGGGCGCGTTCGGCGGCCAGCCTGGCGGCGGTGCCGGAGACGGCCAGCTCCTCGTCGCCGAGGTCACGCAGGTCCACGGTGGCGAGGTCGCCGAGCCGGGCGAGCTGGAGGCGTTCCGAGCCCTCGGCGGGGGTGCGGACGAAGCTGCCGCCGTTGCGGCCGCGCCGGGTCTCGATCAGTCCGGCCTCGCGGAGCAGCGCGAGCGCCTCGCGGACGGTGCCGTTGGCGACGCCGAGCTGGTCGGCGAGGTCGTTCTCGCTGGGCAGCTGGTCCCCGTCGGCGACCAGTCCGAGGGCGATCGCCTCGGTGATCCGGCGGGCCACCGCGTCGGCGCGCCCGAGGTCGGTCAGCGGTGCGAGCACGGCGCTGAGCAGCGGGGTCGCACCGCCGATGGTCGTCACGCCGCCCCTCTCCGATCGCAGTCGCCGGATCCCCGTCCGGCCGGATGCCTCCCGGCAGGGTACCTCCGGCCGAGCGCGCACCCTTGCCGCTTGAAACTCAATCTCGTATGTTTTCCCGCAACCTCGGCCCGAGCGTCAACCCCGTAGTGCTCCCCACGCATCACGACACGTTCCCAGGAGCTGGTCATGACCGATGCCAGTGCACGTGCCACCCTCCACTCCCCCGACCCGGACGCCGAACGGCTGGCCGCCCTCGGCTACACCTCCGAGTTCAAGCGCGACATGAGCCTGTGGGCGAACTTCTCGCTCGGATTCACCTATCTCTCCCCCGTCGTCGGCGTGTACACCCTCTTCGCCACCTCCCTCCAGACCGCCGGGCCGCCGATGATCTGGAGCTTCCTGATCGCGGGCCTCGGCCAGCTGCTGGTGGCCCTGGTGTTCAGCGAGGTGGTCGCCCAGTTCCCGGTGGCCGGCGGGGTTTACCCGTGGGCGCGCCGGCTCTGGGGCCGCACCTGGGGCTGGCTGACCGGCTGGGTCTACCTGCTGGCCCTGATGTCCACCATCGCGGCGGTCTCCTACGGCGCCGGCCCGTACGTGGCCGTCCTGCTGGGCGTCGAGCCGAGCACCGCGACCACCGTCTGGTGCGCGCTCGGCCTGCTGGCCCTCGCCACCGTGATCAACCTCGGCGGCACCCGGGTGCTGTCGGCGGCGGCGGTGTTCGGCTTCGCCGCCGAACTGCTCGGCGCCCTGGCGGTCGGCGCCTGGCTGCTGCTGACGCACCGCTACCACGGTCTCGGCGTGGTCTTCGACCGCTTCGGCGCGGGCGGCGACGGCAGCTACGCCGATGCCTTCCTGGCCGCCGGGCTGATCGCGGTCTTCCTGTTCTTCGGCTTCGAGGCCTGCGGCGACGTCGCCGAGGAGGTGCCCAATCCGGGTCGACAGATCCCCAAGTCGATGCGGCGCACCATCTACGTCGGCGGCGCGGCCGCGATCGGCGTCAGCCTGGCCCTCGTGATGTCGATCCAGGACATCGGCGCGGTGGTCTCCGGCGACGACAAGGACCCGGTGGCCAGGGTGCTGCACGACGCGTTCGGCGCGGCCGGCGCCCGGGTGGTGATCGGCGTGGTGCTGATCTCCTTCCTCTCCTGCGTGCTGAGCCTCCAGGCCGCGGCCAGCCGGCTCGCGTACTCCTTCGCCCGGGACCGGATGATCGTCGGCAGCCGGGTGCTGGCGACCGTCTCGGACCGGCTGCGGGTGCCGCCGTACGCGCTGCTGCTGGCCGCGGCGCTGCCCGGCGTGATCATCGTGGGTGCCTCGGCGCTCTCCGAGGGGGCGCTCACGAAGATCATCTCCTTCTCCAGCATCGGCATCTACCTGGCCTTCCAGATGGTGGTGCTGGCCGCCCTGCGGGCCCGGCTGCGCGGCTGGCGCCCGAGCGGGGACTTCCGGCTCGGCCGCTGGGGCCTGGCGGTGAACGTGGGCGCGCTGGTCTACGGCGTCGCCGCGATCGTCAACATCTGCTGGGGCCGCACCCCGGACGCCGCCTGGTACGACAACTACCTGGTGCTGCTCTCGGCGGTGGTCGTGTTCGCGGCCGGCGGCCTCTACCTGCTGCTGGCCCGCCCGCACCTGCGCGGCGACGCACCCTCCGGCGACGCGACCGGACGGGGAGCGGACGCATGAGCCTGCCCCTCGACGGCGTCCTGGTCGCCGACTTCGGCCGGGTCCTCGCCGCGCCCTACCTGACCATGCTGCTGGCCGACCTCGGCGCCGACGTGATCAAGGTCGAGCAGCCCGGCACCGGCGACGACACCCGTGCCTGGGGCCCGCCGCACGCCCAGGGCGAGGCCACCTACTTCCTCTCCGTCAACCGCAACAAGCGCTCCCTCACCCTCGACCTGCGCGACCCGGCCGACCACGCCCGCGCCGTCGAACTCGTCCGCCGGGCCGACGTGCTGGTGGAGAACTTCCGCCCCGGCACGATGGCCCGCCACGGGCTCGGCCCGGAGAGCGCCCAGGGCCTCAACCCGCGGCTGGTCTACTGCTCGATCACCGGCTTCGGCTCCGGCCGGGGCGCCGAACTGCCCGGCTACGACCTGCTGGTGCAGGCCGTCGGCGGTCTGATGTCGGTGACCGGCCCGGCGCCCGGGGAGCCGGTGAAGGCCGGCGTCGCGCTGGTGGACGTGCTGACCGGGCTGCACGCGGCGGTCGGCGTGCTGGCCGCGCTGCGCGAGCGCGAGACCACCGGCCGGGGCCAGCTGGTGGAGCTGAACCTGCTCTCCACGTTGCTCTCCGGCCTGGTCAACCAGTCCGCCGGCTACACCCTGGCCGGCGCCGTGCCGGGCATCCTCGGCAACCGCCACCCGTCCATCGCGCCGTACGAGGTGTTCACCGCGGCCGACCGTCCACTGGTCCTCGCGGTCGGCAACGACCGGCAGTTCGCCGCGCTCTGCCGGGGAGTGGGCGCGCCCGAGCTGGCCGCCGACCTTCGCTTCGCCACCAACTCCGACCGGGTCGCCCACGTGGACGCGCTGGCCCGCGAACTCACCGCCCGGCTCGAACGCCGCACCGCCGCCGAGTGGTTCGCGGTGCTCACCCCGCTCGGCGTGCCCTGCGGTCCGGTCAACGACCTGGCCGAGGCCTTCGCCCTCGCCGACTCGCTCGGCCTGAACCCCCGGGCCCCGCTGCCCGGCCCGGACGGCCGCCCGCTGGACCTGGTCGCCAACCCGATCGGCCTCTCCCGCACCCCGCCCCGCTACCACCTGCCCCCGCCCGGGCTCGGCGAGCACACCGCCGAACTCACCGTCTGGCTGGACGCCCCGTACGAACCGCCCTCCCACGACCTGCCCTCCCACGACCTGCCCGTCCACGGCCTGCCCGTCCACGACGCGAAACCGTACGACGGCCGCCCGCACGGCAAGCACCCGCACCACAAGGACCCCGAGGACCGCCCATGAGCACCGCCCACCGCACCACCACTGCCATGTCCGACCCGCTCGACCTGATCGACTTCGCCACCCTGCTCACCGACGAGGAGCGCGAGATCCAGGCCACCGTCGCCCGCTTCCTCGCCGACCGGGTCCGCCCGCACCTGCCGGAGTGGTTCGACAACGCCCACTTCGCCCGCGAACTCGCGCCCGAGCTCGGCGCCCTGGGCCTGCTCGGCATGCACCTGGAGGGCTACGGCTGCGCCGGCACCAACGCCGTCTCCTACGGCCTGGCCTGCCTCGAACTGGAGGCCGCCGACTCCGGCTTCCGCAGCTTCGTCTCGGTCCAGGGCTCGCTCTCGATGTACTCGATCCACCGGTGGGGCTCGGAGGAGCAGAAGCAGGAGTGGCTGCCCAGGCTCGCCGCGGGCACCGCGATCGGCTGCTTCGGGCTCACCGAGCCGGACTTCGGCAGCAACCCGGCCGGGATGCGCACCCGCGCGGTGCGCGACGGCTCGGACTGGATCCTCGACGGCACCAAGACGTGGATCACCAACGGCGGCATCGCGGACGTCGCCACCGTCTGGGCGAACACCGAGGACGGCGTGCGCGGCTTCCTGGTCCCGCGCGGCACGCCCGGCTTCACCACCCGCGACATCAAGCAGAAGCTGTCGCTGCGCGCCTCGGTCACCTCCGAGCTGCACCTGGAGGGCGTCCGGCTGCCCGCCGAGGCGCGGCTGCCGGAGGCGAAGGGGCTGCGCGGCCCGCTGTCCTGCCTGAACGAGGCACGGTTCGGCATCCTGTTCGGCGCGGTCGGCGCCGCCCGGGACTCGCTCCAGGCGGCGCTGCGGTACGCGGACTCGCGGGTCCAGTTCGACCGGCCGATCAGCGGATTCCAGCTGACCCAGCGCAAGTTCGCCGACATGGCGCTGGCGCTCGGCAACTCCGCGCTGCTGGCCGTCCACCTCGGCCGGCTCAAGGACGGCGGGCGGCTGCGGGCGGAGCAGGTCAGCGTCGGCAAGCTCAACAACGTGCGCGAGGCGCTGGCGATCGCCCGCGAGTGCCGGACGGTCCTCGGGGCCAACGGCATCTCGCTGGAGTACTCGCCGATCCGGCACGCCAACAACCTGGAGTCGGTGCTGACGTACGAGGGCACCAGCGAGATCCACACGCTGGTGGTCGGCCAGGCGCTGACCGGGCAGGCCGCCTACCGGTGAGTGGCTGAGGCCCGCGTCCGGCTTGTCCAGAGCCGGACGCGGGCCGCCGATCCCCATCCGGTACCGATGCCCGTGGCCCGGGTGGAGCTTCTCCGAGGGGGTGGTCAGACCGCGACCGCCTCCTCCATCTCCTCCTCGGCCTCCTGCGGCGTCTCCACCGGACGGCGCCCGCGGCCCTCGTACAGCGCCGCGGCCACCAGGGCCGCCCCGCCGAGCAGCAGCCAGACCAGCAGGGTCGCCAGGTGCCCGCCGAGGCCCGCGCCGCCGTCGAAGTAGAGGATGCTGCGCGCGCCCTCCAGGTAGCCGGCGCCGGTCCAGAAGCCGTGCAGGGCGCCGAAGAAGCCGTTCTGCAGCTCCGGCTGGTAGATGCCGCCGGAGGAGGTGAAGTTCAGCATCACGAACAGCACCATCAGCGCCAGCGTGGTCCACTTCTTCAGGAAGCTGTGCAGGCCGGTGCCGATCAGCACGATGCCCGCGGAGTAGAGCCAGCCGAGCGCCCAGATCGCCGCGTACTGGTGGTCGACCACGTGGAAGACCGGCCCGGCGGTGACGATCCCGATCACGCTGACCACCAGCGAGACCGCCACCCCGACCAGCGCCCGGACGGGGACGCTCAGCGCCGCGCCGGCCGCGCCGATCACCGCGACGCTCGCGTACGAGCCGATGCTCAGCGCCACCAGCAGGAAGAACAGGCCCTGACCGGTCGGGTCGCCCTCGGTGGGGGTGGTCAGGTCGGTGACGTGCAGCGGCACGCCCTGCTGGTCGGTGACGTTGGTGAACACCGCCGTGGCGGCAACCACCGAGGTGTCCGAGTTCCCCTTGGCGACGATCAGCTCGGGGCTCCTGGCGTCCGGGACGAAGGCGCCCACCAGGCTCCGGTCCCGTAGTTGCTGCTCGGCGGCGGCCCGGTCGTCCACGGTGCGGACGTCCAGCGCGTCCCCGGCCTTGCCCTGGATCGCGTGCGCCAGGCCCTGGGCCTGCGGCGTGGTGCCGACCACGGCCACCCTGAGGTGGTGCGGCTCCGGCTGGTGGAAGGCGCCCTGGTAGGCGAGCGCCATGCCCAGGCACATCAGCAGCGGAGTGAGCAGGTGGATGGCCAGGTGCTTGAGCGAGTGCCCCAGGGTGGGCGCTGCGGCGGGGTTCCGGGGTGTGCTCATGGGGTTCGTACCGTCCTCCGGTGGGGTCTCTCGATTCGCGCGAGAAGGTGGCAAATGCAACCAATACAGATGGCAAATGCAACGATCTATCGATGTAGCTTACAACCATCCGACATCGATCGGAAGCCGGGCCGGCCTCGGCCCGGCTTCCCCGCCCGCGCTCAGCGGCGCTCGAAAACCCCGTAGGAGAACCCGTCCGCCCGCAGTTCCCCGTCCGCGACCCGCACGCCCTGCACCTCCAGCGGCCGGAAGCCCGCCGGCTTCCCGGCGCCCTCCCCCGGCAGGCCGGACGGGCCCGGCAGGCCCGGCAGCCGGACGGAGGCCGGCTCCCGGCGCGGATTGACCGCCACCAGGTACCGCCCGGCGCGGGTGTACACCAGCGGGTACCCGGCGTGCAGGACCTCCACCCCGCCGGCCGAGCCCAGCCCCGGGTGCGCCCGGCGCAGCGCGATCAGCCGCCGGACGGTGTGCAGCAGCGAGGTCGGGTCGGCGCGCTGGGAGAGCACGTCCGGGCGGTGCGGGTCCGGGTCGACCGGCAGGTACAGCCGCTCGGGCGGCGCGCTGGAGAAGCCGGCGGTGGGGCCGGGCGTCCACTGCATCGGGGTGCGCGAGCCGGCCCGGTTGAACGTCGGACCGAGCACGCTGCCCTCGGTGTCGGGCAGGCCCGGCAGGTAGCGCATGCCGATCTCGTCGCCGTAGTAGACCGCCGGGAGGGTCGGCCAGGTGAACAGGAAGGCGAAGGCCGGGGCGAGTTGCCCGGCGGTGCGCGGACCGGTGGCCAGCCGCGAGAAGTCGTGGTTGGCGGTGGGCAGCACGATCTGCCCGCTGCCCTCGGTGAGCACCGCGGCGGAGCGCCAGGCGTTCAGGAAGGGCTGCGGGGTGCCCCGGCCCTCGGCCTCGAAGTAGCAGGCCTCCTGGCGCCAGAACTCCTCGACCGTCCCGCCGTTGTTGTTCCACAGGGAGCGCAGCGGCAGGCCGTGGTCCGCGCCGCCGAAGTGCAGGAAGAAGTCGGCGTGGAACCCGGCCGCGACGGCGGTGGCCGGGTCGCCCCACTCGGCGAGCAGGGCGGCCTCGGGGTGGGTGCGGTCCAGCCAGTCGCGCACTTCGGTCCAGAGCTTGGCGGTCTCCACCTTGCCCGGGTCGTCCTTGACCAGCGAGTACGCCATGTCCACCCGGAAGCCGGAGATGCCGAGGCCGAGCCAGTGCGCCATGATCCCGCGCAGCGCCGCCCGGTTGGCGCGCGGCCCGTCCGCGTCCACCGCCTGCCGCCAGGGCTCCGCCGGACTGTTCTGCGCGTAGCCGAAGTTGAGGGCCGGCTGACAGTCGAAGAAGTTCGGCCGGTACCAGCCGGGGCGGCTGCCGGGCGAGGCCACGAAGCCGTCCACCGGGCGGTCGGACCAGATGTACCGGTGGTCGGACGGGTCCTCGGCGGAGGCCAGGAACCAGGGGTGGCGGTCGGAGGTGTGCCCGGCGACCAGGTCCAGCAGGACCCGGATGCCCTTGCTCCGGGCCGCCTCCACCAGGGCCGCCAGGTCCTCGGCGGTGCCGTAGCGCGGGGCGGGGGTGAGGTAGTCGGAGACGTCGTACCCGGCGTCGCGGAACGGCGAGGTGAAGCAGGGGTTGAGCCAGACGGTGTCGACCCCGAGCCAGGCGAGGTGGTCCAGGTGTTCGGCGATGCCGGCGAAGTCCCCGATGCCGTCGCCGTCGGAGTCGGCGAAGGACTGCGGGTAGATCTGGTACAGCACGGCGTCGGCGAGCCAGTCGGGGCCGGGGCGGGTCGAGGTCATGGGCGGTTCCTCCTGCCGGATCCGGGGCCCGGGGCTGGCCGGGCGGGAGCTGAGCCGGTGCGGGCTCGGCCGGGGCCGAGCCGGGGTGCCCCCGATTCTCGTCCAATCCCGGCCGGCCCGACAGCCCGCCTCGCCCCGGCCGCGCCGCCGGAGCCGCCGGGGCCGCCGGGGCCGCCGGGACCGCCGGGACCGCCGGGACCGCCGCTACGAGCCCTTGCCCGCGCAGGCCGCCGTGAACGCCCGGGCCCGCCGGGTGATCTCCGCCCAGTCCCCCGCCGCGACCGCGTCCGGCGGCACCACGTCCGTCCCCGCGCAGACGGCGAGCGCACCGTGCGCCAGGAACTCGGCGGCGTTGCCCGCGTTCACCCCGCCGGAGGCCACCAGCGGGACGTCCGGGTACGGGCCGCGCAGGTCCTTGAAGTAGCCGGGGCCGAACGCCCGGGCCGGGAAGATCTTGACGGCGGCGGCACCGAGGTCCACCGCGTACGCGACCTCGGTCGGGGTGAGCGCCCCGAGCACCACCGGCACCCCGGCGGCGGCCGCCGCTTCGGCGACCTCCGGGCGGCAGCCGGGGGTGACCAGGAACGACGCCCCGGCCTCGACCCCGCGCCGGGCGTGCTCGGCGGTCAGCACCGTCCCCACGCCGACCCGCCAGCCGGCCTTGGATGCCCGGAGCAGATGATCCGTCACATCCGGTGTGGTGTAGGTGAATTCGGTCAGGTTGATGCCGCCCTCGGCGAGTGCGGCGCAGAGCGCGGCGGCGTCGGGTATCCGGGGTGCGCGGACCACCGCGATCACCGGGTCGTCGCGCAGCAGCGGGAGATCGGTCGGGGCCAAGAGCTCGGTCATAGGGCCAGGGTTCCTCGGTCGGTGCGGCGCAGGGCGCGCCCGGGGCGGGCGCCGGTGGTACGACCCTGCCGGACGACGGCGGTGCCGTTGACGTACACGTACTCGATGCCCTCGGCGGGTTGCCGGGGGTCCTCGAAGGTGGCGGTGTCCCGGACCGTGTCGGGGTCGAGGAGCACCAGGTCGGCGTGGTGGCCGGGGGCGATCCGGCCGCGCCGGTGCAGCCCCAGCCGGGCGGCGGGGCGCCCGGTCATCCGGGCGATCGCCTCCTCCAGCGTCAGCACGCCCAACTCCCGGCTGTAGTGGCCGAGGTAGCGCGGGAAGGTGCCCCAGGCCCGGGGGTGCGGCCGGGCGCCGACGAGCAGCCCGTCGCTGCCGACGGTGTGCGCCTCGTGGCGCATGATCGCCCGGACGTTCTCCTCGTGCCCGACGTGCTGGAGGATCGTGGTGCCCAGTTCGTCGCGGCGCAGCAGGTCCAGGAAGACCTCGGTGCCGGTCCGCCCCTCCTCGCCCGCGATCTCGGCGACGGTCCGGCCGACCGCGCCGGCGAGCGAGTCCGAGCGGACGCCGGAGATCTGGATCGTCGTCCAGTCGGTGACCACCCCGTGGCAGCCGTCGCTGCCCTTCTCCTCCACCTCGTAGCGGATCCTGGCGCACTGCGCCGGGTCGGCGAGCCGGGTGAGCGTCGCGGCCGGGCCGCCCTCGGTGGCCCAACTGGGCAGCAGGGCGGCCAGGGTGGTGGAGCCGGGCAGGTAGGGGTAGCTGTCGAGGGTGAGGTCGACGCCGTCGGCCAGCGCCTCGTCGAGCAGCTCCAGCAGCTCGCCGGCCCGGCCCCGGTTGACCCCGAAGTTCATCGTGGCGTGGGTCAGGTGCAGGGCGCAGCCGCTGCGCCGGGCGATCTCCAGCATCTCCGCGTAGCCCTCCAACGCTCCTGCCCCGTACGAGCGTTGGTGGGGGGCGTGGAAGCCGCCGTAGGCCGCGACGACGGTGCACAGCTCGACCAGTTCGGCGGTGTCCGCGTACATCCCGGGGGTGTAGCTGAGGCCGCTGGACATGCCGACCGCGCCGTCCAGCAGGCTCTTCGCCAGCACCTGCCGCATCCGGTCGAGTTCGGCCGGGGTGGGCGGCCGGTTGGCCCAGCCCATGGCGAGCATCCGCAGCGTGCCGTGCGGCACGAGGTAGCAGGCGTTGACGGCGACGCCGGTGCGGTCGATCCGGTCCAGGTAGCCGGCGACGTCCCGCCAGTCCCAGTCGAAGCCGTCCGGATCGCCGTTCCAGCCCGCGAGTTGGCGGCGCAGCGCGGGCAGGGTGACGCCGTCGACCGGGGCGTAGGACAGGCCGTCCTGGCCGAGGACCTCGCAGGTGACGCCCTGGGTGACCTTGGCCGGGTGCTCGGGTTCGCGCAGCAGGGCGAGGTCGGAGTGGGCGTGCATGTCGATGAAGCCGGGGGCCAGCACCAGTCCGTCGGCGTCCACCACCTCGGGCGCGGCCAGGCCGTGGCCGATCCCGGTGATCAGGCCGTCGGCGATCCGGACGTCCGCCCGGTAGCGCTGCGCGCCGGTGCCGTCGACGACGGTCGCGCCCCGGAAGACCGTCACGCCCGGTCCGCCCTCGGTGGCCGCTCTCTCGCCGGACATCAGAAGAACGTCCTGACCAGGCCGGTGACCTTCGGTTCCGCCGCGTCCGCGCGGTCCAGCACCGGGATCGCCGTCCACTTGTCGAAGGCCGTGCAGGGGTGCGAGACGCCCAGCCTCAGCACCGCGCCGATCGGCGCGAGGTCGCCCGCGTCGCGCAGGAAGGCGTGCTGGTCGTTGAGCGCGGTGATCCGGGCCGCCGTCCCGGTCAACTCCGCGCCGCCGCGCACTCTTTGCGGCTCCGGCAGGCCCTCGTCGAAGGGCAGGTCGCGCTTGCCGGCGTCGAGCAGCGCGAGTTGCGGCTCGGGCCGGGAGACCACCCGGGCCCAGCCGTGCAGCGCGCCGCGGAACGACGCCTCGCCGCCGCCCCGGGAGAGCGGCGAGATGCCCCGGTAGAAGCCGTCGTCATGGGCGATGTAGGCCCCGGAGCGCAGCACCACGAACGCCTCCGGCAGGTCCGCCAACTCCTCGACCACCAGGTCGAAGTAGGCGCTGCCGCCGGCCGAGACCACCGGCCGGGCGCCGTCCGGGTAGGCGCTCGCGAGCCGGCCGTGCAGTTCACCGAGCTGCCGCAGGTAGCCGCGGACGGCGGCCAGCCCCTCGGCCGAGGCGTCGTGGGCGAGCGCGCCCTCGTAGCCACCGACGCCCGCCAGGCGCAGGGTGGGGGTGCGCAGCACCGCGGCGGCGACCTCGACGGCGCTGTCCACGCCGCGGGCGCCGGTCCGCCCGCCGGGCCCGCCGAGTTCGACCATCACCTCGACCGGGCGCTCGGCGTCGGCGGCGCGCAGCGCCTCGTCCATCAGCGGCACGCTCTCGACGGAGTCGACCCAGGAGAGGAAGGCGAAGCCCGGGTCGGCGGCGAGTTCGTCGGCCAGCCAGGCCAGTCCGGCCGGGTCGAGCAGGGTGTTGGCGAGCAGGACGCGCTGCACTCCGAAGGCCCGGGCGATCCGCACCTGGGGCAGGTTGGCGAGGGTGATGCCGTGGCTGCCGGCGTCGAGTTGGGCCTGCCAGAGGGCGGGCGCCATGGTGGTCTTGCCGTGCGGGGCGAGCGCGACGCCCGCCTCGGCACACCAGTCGGCCATGGTGCGGACGTTGTGGTCGAGGGCGGCGCCGTCGAGGGTGAGCAGCGGGGTGCCGAGCGAGGAGAGGGTGGGGCCGGTGGCGAGCCACTCCCGGGTGGTGCGGCCCCAGGAGGCGGGTGGGGCGGCTTTGAACCGCCAGTCGAGCGGTTCGTCGGCCAGGGCCGCCACCGCGCCGCGGGCGATGCCCGGCCCGTTCGCACCGCTTGCGAAGGTCTGCTCCACCGTGTTCCTCCATCCGCACAGGTTGCAACATGCGCAACGAGGGTTGCACATGCTGGCAGCACGGTTCTAGCATCGGCGCCGGATCACGGTCAACGGACCTGACTCCCGGTCGACGGGGTCGGCTCCCGTGCGGCGCTCACGTGCGGCGGAGTCGACCCGGTGGGCCCGCTCTCGACGGAACGGCCGCAGACGAGGAGCCCCGCACATGCCGCGACAGGACACCCAGGGCCCGACCCGCCCCGGTCCTCCCCCGACGGCCGTGTGCGTGGGCGAGTCCATGGCCGTCCTGCTGCCGGACCGTCCGGGCCCGCTGGAGTCGGTGGGCAGCTTCCGGCTGTCCGTCGGCGGCGCCGAGTCCAACGTGGCCGGCGCCCTGGCCGCGCTCGGGGTGCCGAGCGCCTGGATCAGCCGGGTCGGCGACGACGGCTTCGGCCGCCGGCTGCTCGCCGAGGTCGCCGCCCGGGGGGTGGACGTCTCGGGGGTCGCGGTCGACCCGCACCGCCCGACCGGCCTCTACCTCAAGGAGGTCGGCGGCACCACCGGCCACCGCCACGACCTCGGCCCCGGCCGCAGCCGGCTGCACTACCACCGGCGCGGCTCGGCGGCCGCGGCGCTCTCCCCCGAACTGCTCACCGACCCGGCCGCCGGCGCCCTGCTGGCCGGCGCCCGGCTGCTGCACCTGTCCGGCATCACCGCCGCGCTCTCCGACGACTGCCTGGCCCTGCTGCGCGCCCTGCTCGCCGACCGCCGCCCGGACCGGACGGTCAGCTTCGACCTCAACTGGCGCCCCTCGCTCTGGCGCGACCGCGACCCGGCCGTGCTGCCGCCGCTGCTGGACGCCGCGGACCTCCTGCTGCTCGGCTCCGACGAGGCCGAGGCCGCCTTCGGCACCGGCGATCCGGCCGCCCTGCGCCGCCGCTTCCCCTCCCCGGCGACCGTCGTGGTCAAGGACGCCGCCCGACAGGTGACCGCCCTGGAGCGGGACGGCACGGCGGTCACCGAGCCGGCCCTGGCGGTCGAGGTGGTCGAGGCCACCGGCGCCGGCGACGCCTTCGCGGCCGGCTACCTGGCCGGCACCGTCCGCGGCCTGGACCAGCGACGCCGACTGCGCCTCGGCCACCTCAGCGCCGCCTGCGCGCTGACCGCCCACGGCGACCAGGCCGAGCTGCCGGACGCCGCCGTGGTGGCCGCGCTGCTCGACGCCTCCCCGGGGCAGTGGGCCGCCACCCGGGTCACCGCCGAGGGCATCACCGGCCCCGCCCTGGACACCGCCGCCGCCCGCCGCGCCGCCGCGCCCGCCCCCTCCGCCGATCCGGTCCGCCCGGCCGACCGGGCGCCGTCCGCCGACCGGTCCCGGGCACAATGAGCAGGAACCCCACCCTCGAAGCGGAGCACGATGAGTCAGACCGTCACCCGCGCCCTGCGCATCCTCGCCGAACTCGGCGACGGCGAGCGCTCCCTCGACCAGCTCGCCGAGGTGCTCGGCGTCCACAAGACGACCGTGCTGCGGCTGCTCCAGAGCCTGGAGGAGGAACGGTTCGTCTACCGGGACGCGACCTACCGCTACCACCTGGGGGCCGGCCTCTTCGCCCTCTCCGGCCTGGCCCTGGAGCAGCGCGGCGTGCGCCGGATCGCCGCCCCGCACCTGGCCGAGCTGAACGCCGCCACCGGCCAGACCGTGCACCTGGCCGCGTACGAGGGCGGTGAGGTGGTCTACATCGACAAGTTCGACTCCCGCCACCCGGTCAGGATGTACTCGCGGATCGGCCTGCGCGCCGCCCTGCACAGCGCGGCCGTCTCCAAGGTGCTGCTGGCCGACCTCCCGCTGCCCGAGCGGCGCCGGGTGGTGGCCGGGATCGACTTCGTCCGGCACACCGAGCGGACCCTGACGGGCCCCGAGGCGCTGCTCGCCGAGCTGGAGAAGGTCGCCGCCCAGGGCTGGGCGCAGGACCACGCCGAGCACGAGGCCTTCATCAACTGCGTGGCCGCACCGATCCGCGACGCCAGCGGCCGGGTGGTCGCCGCCGCCTCCATCTCCGTCCCGGACGTCGTCCTGCCGTACGAGCAGGTGCTGGACCTGCTCCCGCAGCTGCTCGCCACCACCCGCGCCGTCTCGGCCGACTGCGGTCGGCCCGAACGCAACTGACGGACCATCAGGAAAGAGTAAGGAACCCATGTCCTCCACCAAGACCGAGATCCGCACCGACGGCGCCCCCGCCCCGGCCTGGATGTTCTCCCAGGGCGTCCGCAAGGGCCCGATCCTCCAGGTCTCCGGCCAGGGCCCGCAGGACCCGGCCACCGGCGAGTACCTGCACCACGGCGACGTGAAGGCGCAGACCCGCCGCACCCTGGAGAACGTCAAGGCCATCGTCGAGGCCGGCGGCGCCACCATCGAGGACGTGGTGATGTTCCGCGTCTACCTCACCAAGCGCGCCGACTTCCCGCTGATGAACGAGGTCTACGCCGAGTTCATCGACGAGAACATCAAGCCCGGCGGCGTGAAGCCGTGCCGCACCACCGTCTTCGTCGAGCTGCCGCAGGAGCCGATGCTGGTCGAGATCGACGCCCAGGCCGTGATCGGCTGACGCACCGGCACCCCGAAGGGCCCGGACGCCACCCGCGCGTCCGGGCCCTTCCGCCTGCTTGCCCCATCCACCCGGGGATATTAGGTTAGGCTCACCTAACTAACTGGAGGTCCGCCCCATGAGCCTGCCCACCGGCGACACCGAGGTCCCCGAGCCCACCACCGCCGAACGGATCCACAGCCTGCTCCGCACGACCTCCTCACTCAGCGTCCGCGCCCTGGGCGAGCACCACCACCTGGACACCCCGGTCTCCGTGCACGGCTCCCGGCTGCGGCTGCGCTGCGCCCTGGACGACCCGCTCACCACGGCCGCCGCCGGCGCCGACGACGGCCTCGCCGTCGTCGTGGACGTCACCGACGTCTCCCCCGTCGCCGTGCGCGACCGGGTCCGCGCCCGCCTCACCCTGGCCGGCCGGCTCCACCTCGCCCACCTCGCCGACGACGGCCTCAGCGCGCACCTGCGGGTGGACGTCGCCCACGCCGTCCTCGCCACCCCGTACGGCACCCGGGCGGTCACCGCCGCCGACCTCGCCGGCGCCGGCCCCGACCCACTGGCCCGGCACGAGGCCGCGATGCTCACCCACTTCGCCGACGACCACGCCGACGCGCTCGACCTCCTCACCCGGCTGCTCGACCCGGCCGTGCTCACCCACGACCCGGCCGTCCGCCCGCTCGCCCTGGACCGCTACGGCCTGGTGCTGCGTCTGGACCACCCGCACGGCCACCGCGACGTCCGCCTGGCCTTTCCCGAACCGGCCCGGGACACCGAGGACTTCGGCCACCGGATGCACGAGCTGCTGACCGCCGCCCAGCGCGGCCTGCCGGTCCACCGCCACTGAGACCGGGCCCGCCGCCCCGTCACCGCTCGACCGTGTCCTCCAGCACCACCCGCCCCATCCGCGCGTACAGCTCCGGCCGCCACCGGCGCACCGCGAGCGCCAGTGCCACCCCGCCCGCGAACACCCCGATCACCAGGTAGGGGGTCACCCGGAACAGCAGCGTGTGCGCCGCCGCCCCGGCCGCCGCCTCCTTGTCGAGCACCAGCAGCACCACCACCCCGGCCATCGCCACCCCGCCCACCAGCGGCGCGACCAGCGTCCGGAACCAGTGCGCGGTCTCCGGGTGCCGCCGTCGCACGTGGAAGTACCCGACCACGGCGAAGGAGCAGAGCGTCTGCACCACCAGGATCGCCATCGTCCCGAGCAGCGCCAGCAGCGTGTACAGGTGCGCGTACGGGTCCATCCCGGCCGCCAGGAACGCCGCCACCAGCCCCGCCGCCGTCAGCGACTGCGCCACCGAGGCGACGTACGGCGAGCCGTGGCGCGGGTGGGTGCGGCCGAGCGCCGGGTGCAGCAGCCCCTCGCGCCCGATCGCGTACAGGTACCGGGCCGCGCACTGGTGGAAGGCCATCGCGCAGGCGAACGAGCCGCTGACGACCAGCCATTGGAAGACCTTCACCGCCCAGGCCCCCAGGTGGGCCCGCAGCGGATCGAAGAACAGGCTGTTGCCCTCCTTGCCCGGCACTGCCCCGCTCGCCACCGCGATCGCGTGGTCGACCCCGTTGCCGGACACGATCATCCATGACACGAAGACGTAGAACAGCCCGACCCCGACCACCGAGATCAGCGTCGCCCGGGGCACCACCCGCTTCGGGTCGCGGGACTCCTCGCCGTACATCGCGGTCGACTCGAAGCCCACCCAGGACCAGAACGCGAAGAACAGCCCGAGCCCGGCCGCCTCCGCGCCCGAACTCCCGGCACCCTTCAGCGCGTTCAGCGGGTTCAGGGTCTCGGGCACGAGCCCGTCCGGGCCCCCGCCGGTGCCCAGCACCGCCAGCGAGACCGCGCCCAGCACTCCGACCTCCAGCACCAGCGCGACGCCGAGCACCCGGGCCGTCAGGTGCAGGTCGAACCAGGCCATCACCCCGATCACCGCCACGCCGCCCAGCGCGTACCAGCCCCAGCCGAGGTCCACCCCCAGCTGCGAACGGACCAGCCCGCGCAGCGAGTACGCGAAGAAGCCGATCGCCGAGGCCTCGGTGACGACGTACGCGAGCACCGCGAGCAGCCCCGAGGCCATCCCGACCACGCGCCCCAGCCCGTGCGAGACGTACCCGTAGAAGGCACCGGCCGCGGTGATGTGCCGGGCCATCGCCACGTACCCGATCGAGAACACCGTCAGCGCGACGGTCGCCACCACGTACGCGGCGGGCGCCCCGCCGCCGTTGCCCTGGCCGACGATGATCGGCAGGTTGCCGGTCATCGCGGTGATCGGGGCGGCGGTGGCGAGCGCCATGAACACCACCCCGACCAGGCCGACCGAGTCCGCCTTCAGCCGGTCGACCCCGTCGCTCGCGCGCCTCCGCCCGACCGTCTCCCCCACCGCGCCCCCGTTGCGGACCGCCATCCGGCCTCCTCGCCTCCCGGACCCGCCCGTCCGCCGGACCGGCCGGGCGCTGACCGACCGACAGCATCGCGCGCCGAGCACGCCCAGGGCGTCCGTGATCACCGTTCGCGGCAGCGGAGTTGACGTCCCGTTCGACGATTCGAACGGGGGCGGGAACGACAGTGGCCGGCCCGGCCGCACGAGGAAGTTCCCCGTGTGGCCGGGCCGGCCTGGGCGTGTCCCGCGCCCATGTCCGCCGTGCGGCGGTCACCCGGTCGAGCGGTCACCCGACATGACCATCCCGGAGGACCGATTCGCCCCGCAGCGGCGGCGGTTCCCGAGACCCCGCGGGTCAGAGCCCGTCAGAGGTCAGATCCCTCGGACTCAGAGCGCTCGGGCTCAGAGCGCGACGCCGTGCGCGCGCAGGTAGGCGACCGGGTTGATGTCCGAGCCGTACTCCGAGCCGTTGCGGATCTCGAAGTGCAGGTGCGGGCCGGTCACGTTGCCGGTGGCGCCGGAGAGGCCGATCTGCTGGCCGGCCTTGACGGACTGGCCGATCTTCACGCCGATCGAGGAGAGGTGGGCGTACTCGGCGTAGTGGCCGTCGGCGAGCTTGATCTCGACCTCGTTGCCGTAGGCGCCGCCGTTGCCGGCCTTGACCACGACACCGTTGGCGACCGCGCGCAGCGGGGTGCCGGTGGAGGCGACGAAGTCCTGGCCGGTGTGGTGACCGGAGGCCCACATCGAGCCGGCCACGCCGTAGGCGGTGCCGAGCTTCGGGTTGGCCAGCGGGGCGACGAAGCCGGAGGTGGCGGCGGCGACCGGAGTGGCGGTCACGACCTGGGTCGGGGTGGCGACCTGGAGCTGGGTCTGGAGCTGCTCGGCCGGCTTGGCGGCCTCGGTCCGCACCTGGACCTGGGCCTGCGGCTCGGCGGCCTGGGTCGCCGCAGCGGCGGGCTTGGCCGGCTTGGCGGGCTTGGCCGGAGCGGCCGGCTTCGCCGGGGCGGCGTCGGCGGACGGCGCGGCGGCGTGGCCCGGCAGCGCGAGCTGCTGGCCCGGGAAGATCAGGTTCGGGTCGGCGCCGACGACCGAGCGGTTCCGCTCGTACAGCGCGTGCCAGCCGCCCTCGACGTTCTTGACGTCGGCGATCTTGGACAGGGTGTCGCCGCTGACGACGCGGTAGCTCTCCTGCGCGGCCGGAGCGGCGGACCGCGCGGACTGGCCGGCGGCAACGGAAGCGGAGGCGGCCGGGGCGGCCGGGGCGGAGTGGGCCTCGGCGCTGATCGCGGTCACCAGCGGGAGGGCGAACGACACGCCGGTGACGGCGGTGGCGATGCCGATGCGGGCGGCGCGGGGCAGGGCGATACGACGAGCCTGTGCAGGCATGGAAGATTCCTCTCCGACGCCTGCGAGGTGAGCTGTCGGGTTCGGGCTGGAGTTGCCCGGCCGCATGCGCGGCTTCACCCCTAGCCGGTCCTGGACGCCCGCGCCCTGAGGCGCGAACTCCGGTCCGGCGACTTACCTGTGGGTCCCCCGCTCCTGCCGTACAGAGTTCGTTTCGAACCACCGGGCAGCGGCAGGACTCGGCGTTCCACCCGGTGGATCCGTCCGGACTGGCCGGGCGGTCGCTGAACTAAAACTCATCCGTTCGGGTGAAGCAATGTCGATCTCTTGAAACGGCAACGACTCCCCCGCACCCGGTGACCCTCCGCAGGCCCCGACGCACGATACGTACACAATCCATTCACCCCGCGCCACTGATCCACGACCCTGTGCCGAGATCGGGGACGCCGCGCAGCCGCCCGCTCACCCTCCGCGCCCGGCCGACACACCCGCCGGTGACCCTTGTCACGTACGCCCCGGGCAACGCAGGATTCGCCCGTGGCCACCTCCGAGGCCGGCACCCTGCGCCTGGGCACCGCGCAGGGTCGCTGGGTACTACTGGCGACGGTGCTCGGCTCCAGCATGGCGATGCTCGACGGCACCGTGGTGAACGTCGCGCTGCCCCGGATCGGCGCCGACCTCGGCGCCACCCTGGCGTCCCTCCAGTGGACGCTGAACGCCTACCTGCTCACCCTGGCGGGCCTGATCCTGCTCGGCGGGGCGCTCGGCGACCGCTACGGGCGGCGCAAGGTCTTCCTGGTCGGCGTGGTCTGGTTCGCCGTGGCGTCCGCGGCCTGCGCCGCCGCGCCGAACATCCAGGTGCTGATCGCCGCCCGCGCCGTCCAGGGCGTCGGCGGGGCGCTGCTCACCCCCGGCTCGCTCGCCATGCTCCAGGCCGTCTTCCACCCTGACGACCGTTCGGCGGCGGTCGGCCTCTGGTCCGGCCTCGGCGGGGTGTCGGCCGCGGTCGGCCCCTTCCTCGGCGGCTGGCTGGTGGACGGCCCCGGCTGGCGCTGGATCTTCCTGCTGAACCTGCCGCTGGCCGCCGCCGTGATCACGGTGACCACCCGATCGGTGCCGGAGAGCCGGGACGAGAGCGCCTCCGGCCGTTTCGACGTGCTCGGCGCCCTGCTCGCCGCCCTCGCCCTCGGCGCCATCACCTACGCGCTGACCGCGGCCGGCGAGGGCCTGTCCCCCGCGGTCTGGGTCAGCGGGGTGCTCGGGCTGCTGCTCGGCGCCGCCTTCGTCGCGGTCGAACGCCGGGCACCCGAACCGATGCTGCCGCTCGGCCTGTTCTCCTCCCGGCTGTTCACCGCGGTGAACCTGGTCACCCTGTGCGTGTACGCGGCGTTCAGCGGCGTCTTCTTCCTCCTGGTGGTGCAGCTCCAGATCGTGTCCGGGTTCTCGCCGCTGGTCTCGGGCTTCGCACTGGTGCCGATCACCGTGCTGATGCTGGCGCTCTCGGCGCGCGCCGGGCGCCTCGGCAAGCGGATCGGCCCGCGCATCCCGCTGACCGCCGGCCCCCTGCTGTGCGCCGCCGGGGTGCTGCTGATGCTGCGCACCGGCCCGGACTCCTCCTACTGGGCGGACGTACTGCCCGCCGTCGCGGTGATGGGCTGCGGGATGACGCTGCTGGTCGCACCGCTGACGGCGACGGTGCTGGCCGCCGTCGAGGTGCGGCACGCGGGCATCGCCAGCGGGGTCAACAACGCCGCCGCCCGCGCGGCCGGACTGCTCGCGGTGGCCGCCCTGCCGGCGCTGGCCGGGCTGAGCGGCGACGCCTACCGGGTGCCCTCCGCGGTCGACGCGGCCTTCCACACCGCGATGCTGATCTGCGCGGGCCTGCTGGTCGGCGGCGCCCTGATCGCCCTCGTGACCGTACGGGGCAATGTGCTCGCGCCCGAGGCGCAGCCGGTGGCCGAGCCGAACTGCGACTGGCCGTGCGGCCCGACCGCACCGCCGCTCGATCCGGGTCACGTCCCCGTGACGCGCGAGGGCCCCGCCACCGGTCCGGCAGCGGGGCCCTCGGCCGAGAACTGACGCTACGTCAGAGGATGTCGGCGGGCGCGTACTTGGCGGCCTCCGGGTAGGCGTCCGCGACGGCCTCCACCTGGCGGACCACCTCGGCGACCTGGGCGCCGGCCGCACCGGTGAAGGACAGCTTGTCGGCCAGCAGCGCGTCCAGCGCGGCCCGGTCCAGCGGGATCCGCTCGTCGGCGGCCAGGCGGTCCAGCAGTTCGTTCTCGCGGGCGCCCGCGCGCATCGCCAGCGCGGAGGCGACGGCGTGCTCCTTGATGACCTCGTGCCCGGTCTCCCGGCCGACCCCCGCGCGCACCGCGCCCATCAGCACCTTGGTGGTGGCGAGGAACGGCAGGTAGCGGTCCAGCTCGGCCTCGATCACGGCGGGGAAGGCGCCGAACTCGTCGAGGACGGTCAGGAAGGTCTCCAGCAGGCCGTCGAAGGCGAAGAAGGCGTCCGGCAGCGCGACCCGGCGCACCACCGAGCAGGAGACGTCGCCCTCGTTCCACTGATCGCCGGCCAGCTCGCCGGTCATCGAGGCGTAGCCGCGCAGGATGACGGCCAGGCCGTTGACGCGCTCGCAGGAGCGGGTGTTCATCTTGTGCGGCATCGCGGAGGAGCCGACCTGGCCCTCCTTGAAGCCCTCCGTGACCAGCTCGTGGCCGGCCATCAGGCGGATGGTCTTGGCCAGGCTGGACGGCGCGGCGGCCAGCTGGACGAGGGCGGTGAGCACCTCGAAGTCCAGCGAGCGCGGGTAGACCTGGCCGACGCTGGTCAGCACGTTGTCGAAGCCGAGGTGCGCGGCGACCCGGCGCTCCAGCTCGGCCAGCTTCCCGGTGTCGCCACCGAGCAGGTCCAGCATGTCCTGGGCGGTGCCGACCGGGCCCTTGATCCCGCGCAGCGGGTAGCGGGCGATCAGCTCCTCCAGGCGGCGGAAGGCGACCAGCAGCTCGTCCGCGATCGACGCGAACCGCTTGCCCAGGGTGGTGGCCTGCGCGGCCACGTTGTGCGAGCGGCCGGCCATGACCAGCTCGGAGTGCTGGGCGGCGAGCCTGGCCAGGCGCACCAGCACCGCCACCGTGCGGTCCCGGACGTGCTCCAGGGACTGGCGGATCTGCAGCTGCTCGACGTTCTCGGTCAGATCCCGGGAGGTCATGCCCTTGTGGATCTGCTCGTGGCCGGCGAGGTCGCTGAACTCCTCGATCCGGGCCTTCACGTCGTGGCGGGTGATCCGCTCACGGGCGGCGATCGAGCCGAGGTCGACCTGGTCGATCACCCGCTCGTAGTCGGCGACGGCGTTGGCCGGCACCTCGATGCCGAGGTCCTGCTGAGCCTTCAGGACGGCGAGCCACAGGTGGCGCTCGAGGACCACCTTGTGCTCGGGGGACCACAGCTGGGCCAGGGTCGCCGAGGCGTACCGGGAGGCCAGGACATTGGGGATCTGGGGCTTCGCGCTCACGCTTCGCAAGGGTAACAGCCGAGGTCACGCCGGACGTCGGCGGATGGGGTAGGCTGGGTGGATTGGGCGCCATTCAGACGACGCCTCGCAGCCTCCTCACCGCAAGGATACCACATCCATGAGCGAACCTCCAGCGGCCCCGTCGGACTCCCCCCTCGCCGAGGCCCTGCGCACCGAGCAGGCCCACCTCGACCGCCTCTACGCCCGGCTGGACACCGTACGCGAACGGGCCCGCCGCACCGCCGACGGCGCCCATGACACAGCCGCCCCCGGTGGCACCCACCAGGCCCGGCTGGAACGCGAGGTCCGCGCCCGCGAGGCCGCCCGCCACGCCGCCCGACTGGACGCGGTCGAACGCGGCCTGTGCTTCGGCCGGCTCGACGAGCGCGACGGCACCGTCCACTACATCGGCCGCACCGGCCTGACCGACGAGGCGTACGAGCCGCTGCTGCTCGACTGGCGCGCACCGGCCGCCCGCCCCTTCTACACCTCCACCCCCGCCCACCCCGGCCCGGTGGTGCGCCGCCGCCACCTGCATACCCGGGGCCGCACCCTCACCGGCCTGGACGACGAGGCGCTCGACCTCGCCGGGCTGGACGAGCCCGGCCGGCGCGGACTGGTCGGCGAGGCCGCACTGTTCGCCGCCCTCGACCGCGAGCGCACCGGCCGGATGACCACCGCCGTCGCCACCATCCAGGCCGAACAGGACCGGGTGATCCGCTCCCCACTGCGCGGCGCCCTGGTCGTCCAGGGCGGGCCCGGCACCGGCAAGACGCTGGCCGCCCTGCACCGCGCCGCCTACCTGCTGTTCACCCACCGCGCCGCCCTGGAGCGCCGGGGCGTGCTGGTGATCGGCCCCAACGCCGGCTTCCTGCGGTACATCGACCAGGTGCTGCCCGCCCTCGGCGAGACCGAGGTGGTGCTGCGCACCGTCGGCGAACTGGTCCCGGGTGTCACCGCCACCCGCGGCGACGCCCCCGGCACCGCCTTCGCCAAGGGCGGCCCCTGGATGGCCGGGGTGCTGCGCCGCGCCGTGGCCGCCCACCAGACGGCCCCCGCCGACGGCCTGGACCTCGGCGAGGGACTGCGGCTCTCCGCCCGCGCGTGCGCCGAGGCCCGGGACGCCGCCCGCGGCCTGCGGCTGCCGCACAACCGGGCCCGGAGCTACTACCTGGGCACCCTGCTCGACGCCCTCGCCATCGCCCAGGCGCTCGCCCTCGGCCGCCCGTACGACGACGAGGAGGCGCACTACGCCCCGCGCGAGCTGTGGGAGCGGCCGGACGTCCGCGCCGCACTCGACCCGCTCTGGCCCCGGCTCGATCCCCCGCAGCTGGTCGAACGGCTGCTCACCGACCGCGAGTTGCTCGCCGACACGGCCCCCGAGCACGCCGCCGCCCTGCTCCGCCCGCCCGGCTCCCCGTGGACGGTCGAGGACGTCCCGCTGCTCGACGAGGCCGCCGAACTCCTCGGCACCGAGGGCGAGTCCGTCCCGTCCGACCGCGATCCGGAGGAACTCGCCTACGCGCAGGGCGTGTTGACCATCACCGGCCAGGCCGACGACCCGTTGCTGGACTCCGCCGCCCTGGCCGAGCGCTTCCGCGACGACGGCCCGTACCGCTCCACCGCCGAACGCGCCGCCGCCGACCGCACCTGGGCGTACGGCCACGTCGTCGTGGACGAGGCCCAGGAACTGTCCGCGATGGCCTGGCGCGCCGTCCTGCGGCGCGTGCCGACCAACTCGCTCACCATCGTGGGCGACCTCGCCCAGACCGGATCACCCGCCGGCGCCCGCAGCTGGGCCGAGATGCTCGACCCGCACCTGCCCGGCCGCTGGCGCGAGGAGCGGTTGACCGTCAACTACCGCACGCCCGAGCCGATCATGGCCCTCGCCACCGCCGTCCTGCGCACCGCCCTGCCCGGCCACCGGCCGCCCGAGTCCATCCGCCCGGGCACCGAGCGACCGCACGCGGTCCCCGTCCCGGACGGGGACTTCGCCACCGCGCTGGCGCGGCTTCCCAGCGGCCCGGGCACCCTGGGCGTGATCGCGCCGGACGCCCTGGCCGCGGAGCTGGGCGCGCTCACCGTGGCGGACGCCAAGGGGCTGGAGTTCGACGCGGTCGTGGTGGTCGAGCCCGCCGAACTCGGCCCGCGCGACCGTTACGTCGCGCTCACCCGGGCCACCCGCTCGCTCACCCTGCTGCACCACCGGCCGCTGCCGCCGGAACTCGCCGAGCTGCTCTGACCGGGGTGCCACCGGCCGTACGGGCGGCGCGCTCCTACTGCGCGCCGCCCGTACGGCCGGTCAGCACCGGCAGGACCTGGGCGCAGATCGAGTGCAGCGCGATCCGCTGCTCGTCGGTCATCGCCTCGAAGGCCTGGTGGGTCCGGGCCATCTCGCCGCGGATGCGGTCGAGGATCTGCCGGCCCTCGGCCGTGACCACCACGATCTTCACCCTGCGGTCACCGGCCGCCGCCTCCCGGTTGGCCAGGCCCAGCGACTCCAGCCGGTCCACGATCCCGGTGACGTTCGAGGCGTCGCAGCCCAGCCGCCCGGCCAGCGCCCGCATCGGCACCGGCTCCTGCACCGCGCCCAGCGCCTTGGCCTGCGAGGAGGAGAGCCCGTGGCGGGCGGCGGCGGCCGCGAAGTCGTGGAAGTACGCGGCGCCGACGGCGGCCAACGCCTCCATCAACTCGGCGTTGGTCGGTACGGTCGTCGTCGCTGTCGAACCCATGGGGCCAGCGTACGGCCAGGTGCTTCACCAACTCAAGCTTTGACCCTGGCAACCGTCAGTGTGCCGCCTCGCATCCTAGGGCCCGCGTACGAACCCCCGTCGTCCGCCCCTCGCCCGGGAGATGAAGACAGACCCTAGAGGACGAGCTGATCGAACAGTCGCCGCAACTCAGCGTCCGGGTCCGCGGTCAGCCCGGTGTGCACCGGCCCCGGCTGGACGATCGCGCTGCGCGGCGCGGTCAGCCAGCGGAACCGCTGCCCCGGGCTGTCCCCCGCCGCCGGACCGGCCTGCGGGCCGCCCAGGCAGACCGCCTCGATCCCGTGCAGCGCCCGCCGCACGCCCTGCACGTCCGCCACCGGGTCCAGCGCCAGCAGCCGGGCCTGGTCAAGATGGGTACGGGCGGCCAGGTGCGAGCTCTGCCGGCAGTACAGCAGCACCCCGACGTTGACGCACTCGCCGCGCTCCACCCTCGGCACCGCGCGGATCACGGCGTACTCGTAGTCGTGCAGCTCGACGACGGCCGGCAGCGCGGACGGCGAGGACTCGGTCATGCGGGCACCTCCGGCAGCCAGTCACGCGGACCGGCCAGTCGTTCGGTCATCTGGACGCGATACGCGGCGCGCACCTCGTCGGGCGAGTCGAAGCCGAACTCGTCCGTCAGCCAGACGTCGGGGATCTGCGCCACCGCGCCCTCGATCGCCGCCTCGGCGAGCGGCGCGAGCGCCTCGTCGGCCGCCGCCAGGTCCGGCCGGGCCCGCAGCAGCGCGTGATCCGAGGCGTCGTACGGGCGGCGGATCCAGCCGGCGGCGCCCTTCCAGTTGTGGTGGAAGATCAGGCTCGCGCCGTGGTCGATCAGCCGCAGCCCACCCGTCGCCACCAGCAGGTTGGGGTTGCGCCAGGAGCGGTCGACGTTGCCGATCAGCGCGTCGAACCAGAGCACCTGCCCGGCGAGCTCCGGGTCCACCTCGAAGCAGAGCGGGTCGAAGTTGAGCGCGCCGCTGACGAAGGCCATCCCGAGGTTGGTCCCGCCGCTGGCCCGCATCTGGTCCTGGATCTGGTGGTCCGGCTCGCTGCGCGCGAGGACCGGGTCCAGGTCGATCGTCACCAGCTCCGGCACCGGCAGCCCGAGCCGCCGACCGAGTTCCCCGGCCAGCACCTCCGCGACCAGCGCCTTGCGGCCCTGCGCCGCGCCGACCCATTTCAGCGCGTACAGCCGCCGGTCATCGGCCTCGACCAGGCCCGGCATCGAGCCGCCTTCTCGCAGTGGCGTCACGTACCGGATCGCCGTCACCTCGGGTAGCACGGCCGACAGCTTATCCGTGTCCCGGGCTCCGCCTCTCCCTTCCTCCCCGCCGCCCGCATCCTGCCCCACCAAAACCCCGTCGCCTCATCCACCACACCCACCCCACACCCCACCACCGCCCCTCCCGCACCACCTCCCTCATCCGCCCCTCCCCGGTGGCAGCCCCCGCTGCTCCGTGCGAGTGTGGCGGACAGTAGTGGGGACCTTCACGGCAAAGGGATGAGCGATGGAACGACCTCGGATCCTGATCGTGGGCGGTGGCTTCGCCGGCCTGGAGTGCGCCCGCCGTCTCGAACACAAGCTGTCACCGTCGGAGGCCGAGATCTCGCTGGTCACGCCGTTCAGCTACCAGCTCTACCTCCCCCTCCTGCCCCACGTCGCCGCCGGCGTCCTCACCCCGCAGTCCGTGGCCGTCTCGCTGCGCCGCTCGCTGCGCCGCACCCACATCGTCCCCGGCGGCGCGATCGGGGTGGACCCGGCCTCCAAGGTGTGCGTCATCCGCAAGATCACCGACGAGGTGGTCGCGCAGAAGTACGACTACCTGGTGCTCGCCCCCGGCAGTGTCACCCGCACCTTCGACATCCCAGGCCTCACCGACTACGCCCGCGGCATGAAGACGCTCGCCGAGGCGGCCTACGTCCGCGACCACGTGATCGCCCAACTCGACCTCGCCTCCGCCACCCTGGACCAGAAGGAGCGCGAGTCCCGGCTCCAGTTCGTGGTGGTCGGCGGCGGCTACGCGGGCACCGAGACGGCCGCCTGCCTCCAGCGCCTCACCACCGCCGCCACCCGCCGCTACCCGCGCCTGGACGCCCGGCAGATCAAGTGGCACCTGATCGACATCGCCCCGAAGCTGATGCCGGAGCTCGGCGACCCGCTCGGCGAGGCCGCCCTGGAGGTGCTGCGCGAGCGCGGCATCGAGGTCTCGCTGGGCGTCTCGGTGGCCGAAGTCGGCGCCGAGACGGTCAAGTTCACCGACGGCCGGGTGCTCCCCTGCCGCACCCTGATCTGGACCGCGGGGGTGGCCGCGAGCCCGCTGATCGGCACCCTGGACGCCGAGACGGTCCGCGGCCGGCTCGCCGTGACGGCGGAGATGCGGGTGCCCCAGTTCGAGGACGTGTTCGCGCTCGGTGACGCCGCCGCCGTCCCCGACCTCGCCAAGGGCGACGGCGCGGTCTGCCCGCCGACCGCCCAGCACTCCGCCCGCCAGGGCCGCGCGGTCGCCAACAACGTGATCGCCTCGCTCCGCCACCAGCCGCTGGAGCCGTACTACCACAAGGACTTGGGCCTGGTGGTCGACCTCGGCGGCAAGGACGCGGTCTCCAAGCCGCTGGGCGTGGAGCTGCGCGGGGTGCCCGCCCAGCTGGTGGCGCGCGGCTACCACCTGATGGCGATGCGCACCAACGTGGCCAAGCTCCGGGTGGGCGCCAACTGGATGCTCAACGCGACGGCCGGCGACGACTTCGTCCGCACCGGCTTCCTCGCCCGCCAGCCCGCCCGGCTGCGCGACTTCGAGTACACCGACGCCTATCTGACGAAGGATCAGGTCCGCGCCCACGCCCAGTCACTGCTCGCCAAGGGCTGACCGACCGCACGCCTCGGCGCCTCCGCGACCGGCACCGCGGGGGCGCCTCCGCGACCGCGCCCGCGAACCGGCTCGCCCGAGGACTCACACCAGCCGGGACCCGCCCGCGCCCGTCCCCAGCACCGCCGCCAGGTCCTCCGCCAGCTCCCGCGCCCGGTCCGGCTCCAGCCCCGCCGTCGTGAACCGCATCCCCGGGGGCGACTGGATGCGGTAGCGAGCGCCGGGCGCGGCGACCCAGCCGCGCTGCACCAGCGCCGCCAGCACCGCGGTCTCGTCGGGCACCGGCACCCAGACGTTCAGCCCGCTCTCCCCGTGCGCCTCGATCCCCCGCGCCGCCAGCTCGCCCAGCAGCGCGTCCCGCCGGGCCCGGTACACGGCGGCCACCCGGTCGACCGGCGCGGCGTCGGCGCTCCACAGCTCCGCGAGGGCGCGCTGCAACAGGTGGCTGACCCAGCCGGCGCCCAGCCGCAGCCGCCCGGCCACCCGTCCGATCGTCTCCTCGTCACCGACCGCCACCGAGATCCGCAGGTCCGGCCCGTACGTCTTGGCCGCCGAGCGCACCACCGCCCAGTGCCGGGTGCTCGCGCCGACCAGCGGGTGGTACGGCTGGTCGACCATGCCGTGCCCGTGGTCGTCCTCGATCAGCAGCACCCCGGGGTGTCCGGCCAGTACGGCCCGCAGCGCCTCGGCCCGGCGAGCGGTGAGCGCCGCCCCGGTGGGGTTCTGCGCCCGGCTGGTGACCACCACTGCCCGTACGCCCCCGGCGAGCGCCGCGTCCAGCGAGGCGGGCAGCGGGCCCTCGTCGTCCAGCCGGACGGGAACGGGCTTCAGCCCCAGCGCGGGCAGCAGGTCGAACAGGCTGCCCCAGCCCGGGTCCTCGACGGCCACCGCGTCGCCGGGGCGCAGCCGGGCGCCGAGGATCCGCTCGATGGTGTCCAGCGAGCCGGAGGCGACCACGACCGGGCCACCGGGTAGGCCGTCGGCCTCGAAGGAGGCGCGGGCGAGCGCGCGCAGCCGGGGGTCGACGGCCGCGTGCCCGTAGAGCACCGGGTCGGTGCGCGCGGCCTCGGCGGCGACGGCGAGGGCCCGGGCGAGGTCGGGCAGCAGGACCGGGTCGGGGTTGCCGGTGGACAGGTCCCGGGCGTGCGGCGGGACGGGGATGCGGATCTCGTCGCGCGGGGTGAGCGCGGGCCTGGGGAGGATGCGGCTGCCCTTGCGGCCGGCCGTCTCGATCACGCCGCGGTCGCGCAGCAGCCGGTAGGCTGCGGCGACGGTGTTGGGGTTGACGCCCAGCTCGACGGCGAGGTCGCGCAGCGGGGGGAGCGTCGTTCCGGGGGCGAGCTTTCCGCTGCTCACGCCCTGTTCGATGTGGGCCGCGATCTCGCTGGCGCGTCGCCCTTTCAGCGGATAGTCTCCTAGCACAAAGCAAATTATGCACTAGTACATAGAGGATGTCATGTCAGCGACCCCGGAAGGCTCGCCCAGCTACTCCCGCACCCCCAGGAGCACCCCCACGCGCTACCGGGACCGGGCCACCTGGGAGCAGGAGGCGATCCACGCCATCCTCGACAGCGCCTACATCTGCCACCTCGGCTTCGTCGTCGACGGCGCCCCGGTGGTCCTGCCGACGATCTTCGCCCGGGTCGGCAGCCGGCTCTACATCCACGGCTCCACCGGCAGCAGGCCGCTGCGCAACGCCTCCGGCGAGCAGGGCATGCCGGTCTGCGTCACCGTCACCCAGGTCGACGCGCTGGTGCTGACCAAGTCCGCCTTCAACCACTCGGTGAACTTCCGCTCGGTGGTCGCCCACGGCACCGCGCACCAGGTCACCGACCCCGAGGAGCTGGACGTCGCGCTCGCCGCCCTGGTCGACCACGCGGTGCCGGGCCGCTCCGCCGAGGTCCGCCCGGCCAACGCCAAGGAGCTCGCCGCCACCGCCGTCCTGCGGCTGGAGCTGGACGAGGTCTCGGCCAAGACCCGTGACGACAGCGCCGACGACGATCCGGAGGACGCCGACCTGCCGCACTGGTCCGGCCTGATCCCGGTCACCACCGTGCACGGCACCCCCGAGCCCCACCCCGGCACCACCGTCCCGCTCCCCGCGCACCTGCGCGGCTACCCCCGCTGACGGGAGGCGCGCCGATGCTGATCAGATCCTGGGACCGCGGCGACGAGCGGGAGTGGCGCGCCTGGCTGGCCGAGGGCCGCGACTTCGGCCTGCTCGCCGCCAACGGCGCCCCCGGCGAAGGGCCGGTACTCGTCCCGACGCACTTCCTGCTGGACGCCGAGCGCGGTGAGGTCCTGCTCCACCTGGCCGCGCCCAACCCGCTGCTGGCCGCTGTCCGGGCCGATCCCCACGTCACCCTCGCGGTCACCGACGGCTACGCCTTCGCCCCGGGCCACTGGCGGGGCGCACCGGGCACGCCGACCAGCTACTACGCCTCGGTCCACTTCCACTGCACCGCCGAGGTGGTGGAGTCCGCGGCCGGCAAGGCGGAGATCCTCAACCGCCAACTGGCGCACTTCCAGCCCGAGACGCCGGAGGTCCGGGTGGTGCCCGGCGAGGAGGGGCTGGCCCGGCAGCTGCCGGGGCTGCGCGGGCTGCGGCTGACCGTGAACGAGGTACGGGCCAAGTTCAAGTACGACGACAAGAAGCCCGCCGAGGCCCAGTACGCGATCGCCGACCGCCTCGCCGAGCGCGCCGGGGGCCGGGGGCGGGGACGCGACCAGTACGCCGCCGCCCGGACCCAGCTGCTCCGCCGGCACGGGCGACGCACCGCCGGGGCGGCCGACACCGGGGCGGGCGTCCCCGGGGCGGAGGCCGCCGGCACGACCCCCTCCGGCCCCCGCACCGACCTCCCGCGCACCGCCGCCCCGCGCGCCGACCGACCGCGCGCCGCCGGCTGACCCGGGATCACCCGGTCGGCCGCCAACCCGCGCAGGCCGGGCGCGGCGCTGATCGAATGTGAGACGAGCCCTGCCCACTCGGCGTCAGAGCGGGCCCGTCCACCCCCCGGGAGCGCGCGTGTCCTCAGTCCACAGCCAACGGGCGGCCGGCGAGGCCCACCTCGGTCACGTGGTGTTCATCTCGGCGGCCGCCGCCATGGGCGGCTTCCTGTTCGGCTACGACAGCGCGGTGATCAACGGCGCCGTCACAGGCATCCAGAAGCACTTCGCCGTCGGCCACGGCACCACCGCCTTCGTGGTGGCCATCGCGCTGCTCGGCTCGGCGGTGGGCGCGGTGATCGCCGGGCGGCTCGCCGACCACCTGGGCCGGGTGCGCACGATGCTGCTGGCCGCCGTCCTCTTCGCGGCCAGCGGCATCGGCTCGATGTTCCCGCCGAACATCGAGACCCTGGCCGTCTGGCGCGTGGTCGGGGGCATCGCGATCGGCATCGCCTCGGTGATCGCGCCCACCTACATCGCCGAGGTCGCCCCGACCGCCTACCGCGGCCGGCTCGCCTCCTTCCAGCAGATGGCGATCGTGCTCGGCATCACCGTCTCCCAGCTCGCCAACTACGCCCTCAACCAGGCCGCCGGCGGGGAGTCCACCAACCACCTCGGCGGCGTCCAGGCCTGGCAGTGGATGCTCGGCGTCGAGGCCATCCCGGCCCTGGTCTACGGGGGGATGGCGCTCGCCATCCCGGAGTCGCCGCGCTACCTGATCGCCGACCACCGCGAGGCGCAGGCCCGCAACGTGCTGCTGGAGGTCGAGGGCGAGGGCGTGGACCTGGACGCCCGGGTGGCCGAGATCCGCGCGGTGCTGGAGTCCACGCGCAAGCCCCGGCTCAAGGACCTGCTGGGCGGCCGCTTCGGCCTGCTGCCGATCGTCTGGATCGGCATCGGCGCCTCGGTGTTCCAGCAGTTCGTCGGCATCAACGTGATCTTCTACTACTCGTCCTTCCTCTGGCAGTCGGTCGGCATCAACGAGTCCGACTCACTGCTGATCAGCCTCTCCACCTCGATCATCAACGTGATCGGCACCGTGATCGCGATGGCCCTGGTGGACCGGATCGGCCGCAAACCGCTCGCCCTGGCCGGCTCGATCGGCATGGCCGCCGCGCTCGCCACCGCCGCCTGGGCGTTCTCCTACCGGCACGGCACCGGCGACACCGCGACCCTGGACAACACCCACGCCACCGTCGCGCTGGTCGCCGCACACGTCTTCGTGCTCTGCTTCGCCTTCTCCTGGGGCGTGGTGGTCTGGGTCCTGCTCGGCGAGATGTTCCCCAACCGGATCCGCGCGCTGGCCCTGTCCGTCGCCGCCTCGGCGCAGTGGATCGCCAACTGGGCGATCACCGTCAGCTTCCCGGACCTCGCCGACTGGAACCTCTCCGCGACGTACGTCATCTACGCGGCCTTCGCGCTGCTCTCCATCCCGTTCGTGGCCTTCTGCATCAAGGAGACCAAGGGCCGCGCCCTGGAGGAGATGGGCTGACCCGGCCCGCCCCGCCGACCCCCCGCCGCACCCGGCCCACCCCGCGCGGCCCGACCCACCGAGAGGAAGCCATGCCTGACCAGGGCGGCTCCCGGCAGAACGTCACCTTCCCGAGCAACGGCCGCACCGCGCACGGCTACCTGGCCCGCCCGCCGCAGGGCGTCGGGCCGGGCCTGGTGGTGGTGCAGGAGTGGTGGGGGCTCACCTCGCACATCGCCGCCATGGCCGACCGCTTCGCCGCGGAGGGGTTCACCGTCCTCGCGCCCGACCTGTTCGGCGGCGCCACCACCCATGACGGCGCCGAGGCGGCCCGGCTCAGACGCGAGCTCCCGGTCGAGCGGGCGGTGGCGGACCTCGCCGGGGCCGTCGACCACCTGCTCGCGCTGAACGGCGTGGTCGGCGACGCGGTCGGCGTGGTCGGCTTCTGCATGGGCGGCGGCTTCGCCCTGCTGCTGGCCACCCGGGCCGGCGACAAGGTGGCCGCCGTGGTCCCGTTCTACGGCCTGCCGCCCGACCCGGACTTCGACTACCGGGGCCTGACCGCCCACGTCCTCGGCCACTTCGGCGAGCTGGACGGCTCGATCCCGATGGCCACCGTGGACGAGGCGGCGATCCGGATCGGCGAGGCCACCGACGTCCGTCCGGAGATCCACTTCTACCCGGCCGGCCACGCCTTCATGAACGACGAGAACCTGATCGGCACCTACGACCCGCTCCAGGCCCGGATCGCCTGGCGCCGCACCCTCACGTTCCTCCGGGGCCACCTCGGCTGATCCTGCCATCCGGGGCCCCGGCGGCCCCTCGGGTCCACCGGCCGGGCCGCGGAAGCGCGACCGGCGCACCGTTGCCCGCCCCCGAGCCCGCACCCGCCGCCCGCGCGCTCCGTGCGCCCCCACGTGCCCCCATCCGAGGGGCGCAACCGGAGGGGCCGGAGGGACGTCCGAGAAGTGGGGAAACACCACTGTCCCGGGGGGCCACCGGTGCCGAAGCCACTGCTGTTCCTGGACGTCGACGGCGTCCTGAATCCGCTCTGCCCGGATCCGGACGCCGGATTCGACGCCCACGCCCTGCTCGGCCACACCGTGCTGCTCTCCACCCGGCACGGTGCCTGGCTGCGCGAGCTCGCCGGAACGTACGACCTGGTGTGGGCGACCACCTGGGAGGGGCACGCCAACACCCACGTCGCCCCGGCGATCGGCCTCGACCCGCTCCCGTTGGTCACCTTCACCGGCTACGTCCCGCAGCCCGGCGACCCCCGGGTCCCGCTGATGGAGCTGCTCTCCGCCGCCAAGTGGGCCCCGCTGCTGCGTTACGCCGCCGGCCGGCCGTTCGCCTGGGTGGACGACGTCATCCCGCCCCGGCTGGTCCGCCGCTCCCGCTGGCGCCGGGACCGCGTGCTGCTGCCCGTCGACCCCGGCCGGGGCCTGGAGCGCCGGCACGTCGACCGGCTACTCGCCCGCCCGCCGCGCGTCCGGGCGCGGTCGCTCGCGGCGCCGTCGATCAGGGGGTCGGCAGCCAGCTGACGTGTCCGGCCAGCAGCGCGTACCCGACGAAGGCCACCGTGTCGATCAGCGCGTGCGCCGCCACCAGCGGCATCACCCGCCCCCAGCGCCGGTAGAGCAGGCAGAACACCACGCCCATCACCATGTTGCCGATCAGCCCGCCGACCCCCTGGTACAGGTGGTACGAGCCGCGCAGCACCGAACTCGCCGCCACCGCGGCCGGCCAGGACCACCCCAGCTGCCCCACCCGGCGCAGCAGGTAGCCGAGGACGACGACCTCCTCCAGGACGGCGTTCTGCCAGGCCGACAGCACCAGCACCGGCACCCGCCACCACACGTCCGGCAGCCCGGACGGCGCCACCGTCAGGTTGTACCCGGCCGCCTGCGAGGCCAGGTAGAGCGCCAAGCCCGATCCGCCGATCGCGGCGGCGACGCCGGCGCCCCGGCCGAGGTCGCGCAGCTTCTGCCCGAGGTCGAAGCCCAGCACCCGCAGCGCGACGCCCTCGCGCACCAGCAGGTAGCCGACCAGCACCACCGGCATCAGCCCGCGTCCGATGTAGTAGAGCTGCCACACCAGGTCCAGCCAGGGCCGCCCGGGCGCCCGCGAACCGTTCAGCGTGGCGACCTGCTGGCCGAGCTTGAGCGGTTCGGTGAGCGAGCCGGTGAAGCTGATCAGCGCACTGATCCCACTGGCCCCGAGGGAGAGCCCGAGGACGATCAGCAACTCCACGCCGAACAGCCGGCGGGTGGGCTTCGCGGTCTCCGGCGCGGTCGGGACGGTCGTCACGGGGGCTCCAGCGGACGGGCGGTCGCTCCGGCCGTCGGCCGACCGCCGGAGCGATCATCCTGACACAGCCGCCGGACGGCCCCGTGGGGAGGGCTCAGCCCACCGGCCAGGTGTGCACCGGCTCGCCGCCGCGCATGTGTTCGGCGTAGCGCCTGGTCATCGCGGCGAGCGCGGTCGGCCGGTCCATCCCGTACTGCTCGCACAGCCGGTGGAAGGTCGCGGCCTGCCAGGACGCGCCGTTGGTGCGGCGCAGGCAGCGCTGCTCGATGATGCCCAGGTAGCGGTCCCGGTCGGCGGGCTCCACGCCCCACTCGTCCAGCCCTTGGTGGGCCAGGGGCAGCAGTTCGTTCAGCACCAGGTCGACGGCGGACACCGTCTGCAATCCGCCGCCGCGCCCGGCCCGTCCGGGGCGCGGCCACTGGAACACCGCGTCGATGCCGTACCGGGCGCCCTGGCGGAAGTTCTCGTCCGCCCGTTCGAACGGCAGCCGGGTCCAGATCGGCCGGGGCTGCTCGGCGAGCGCCCGCACCAGCCCGTAGTAGAACGCGGCGTTGGCCAGGGTGTCGGCCACCGTCGGCCCGGCCGGCAGCGCCCGGTTCTCCACCCTCAGGTGCGCCACCCCGCCGGCGACGTCGTACACCGGCCGGTTCCAGCGGTAGATGGTGCCGTTGTGCAGCCGCATCTCGGCGAGCTTGGGCGCGCCGCCGGAGGCCAGCACCTTCAGCGGGTCCTCGTCGTCGCAGATCGGCAGCAGCGCGGGGAAGTACCGCAGGTTCTCCTCGAACAGGTCGTAGGCCGATTCCACCCAGCGCTCGCCGAACCAGGTGATCGGGCGCACGCCCTGCGCCTTGAGCTCCGCCGAACGGGTGTCGCAGGCCTGCTGGAAGAGCACCGGTCGGGTCTCCCGCCACAGCTCCCGCCCGAACAGGAACGGCGAGTTGGCGCCGAGCGCCAGCTGCGGCCCGCAGATCGCCTGGGCCGCGTTCCACACCGAGGAGAACCGCTCCGGGGTCACCTGGAGGTGCAGTTGGAGCGAGGTGGCGGCGGCCTCGGCCACCATGGTGATCGACTCCAGCTGGAGGTGCTCGACCCCCTCGATGTCCAGCGCGATCTCCTCCCCGCGGGCGGCCAGGATCTGCTCGCTGAGCAGGCTGTACCGCTGGTTGTGGCTCATCGCGTCCAGTCCGGTGTGGGCGTGCTCCAGCGTCGGCAGGATGCCCACCATGACGATCCGGCTGCCCGCCTCGGCCGCCCGCCGGTCGGCGTAGCGCAGCCCGGTGTCGATCTCCTCGCGCAGTTCCTCGAAAACGTGCCCGCAGAGCCGGTGCGGAGTGATGTTGACCTCGATGTTGAACCTGCCGAGCTCGGTCTGGAAGTCGCTGGAGCCGATCTCGCTCAGCACCTGCGCGTTGGTCATGGCCGGCAGTCCCTGCTCGTCGGCCAGGTTGAGCTCGATCTCCAGGCCCATCACCGCCCGCGGCCGGTCGAACCGGTCCTCCCGGATCATCCGTCCCAGCGTTTCGAGGCACGCCTGGAGCTTGCGCCGGTACAGCTGCCGGTCCGCCAGTTCCGCCCGAGTCGCCACGACCTTCTCGCCCACGGTCCCCTCCTCAAGAGCCACCCCGTCGAGCACCCCGGTCGACCGACCGTGCAACCAATATGCCCACCTCGAAGATCGATACCCGAACGCGTGTACTGGCTTGCATTGCAAGGCAACTGACGGAATATCAGACGAACTGTAGACTTGCCCGGCACCACAGCCCGTGATAAACAGGTCACCCTGCGCACCTGTTCGAATTGCACAGCGCCCGGCCGGTCAGCCATTGCCCCGAAGTCTCATCGACGGCGGCGACCGCGCCGGCACCGCGATCCTGCACAACCGGACACGGCAGGCCCCGTCACCGTCGACGCGTCGCCGCGCCACGCCGGTATGCCGCACTCGCACGCCGATCTCGCTTGGAGAGGCGGATCCCGCCATGACTCTGCAAACCCCCCAGCCCCCGCCGAGCGCCCTGCGCGCGGTCCTGGGCGCGCTCGACTCCCCGACCGCGCTGCGCCAGCCCGCCGCCGCGGCGCTCCGCCATCCGAACGGCCCCCTGCTCCCCGCCCACCCGCTCGCGGTGTACGTCCTGAACGGCCCGCGCCCGGGGCTCCCGGCCGCCCGCCGCACCGGCTGGCGCTTCCTGATCAAGGACGGCACCGAGGTCGCCGCCGCCGCCGAGGTGGTGCAGAGCGCCGAGGGCCACACCTTCTCCCACTTCACCGCCGGGCCCTACCTCGATTCGACGGTCAGGGCGCTGCGCGAGGCCTGGCAGCTCGCCCAGGGCTCCCGGCCCCCCCGGCAGCCCCGGCTGCTGACCTTCCCGGGTCAGTACGCCACGGCGCTGTGGCTGCACGACCCCGACCCCGGGACGGCCGCCGACCTGCTGATCCCACTGGCCCCGGCCCCGCTCGGCGTCACCGCGCACCGCGCCCGGCCGGCCTCCGAACTGCTGCCACTGCTCACCCGCGCGCCGCTCGCCAGGCCGCTGCTGCTCGGCTCCTCCTGACCCATCGGCACCCCGGGCCGCCGGGCCCACCCGCCCGGCGGCCCACAGCCGTGCCCGCACGCCCGCCCTCGCGCTCCGCCTCGCGCCCGCCCGAAGGCCCCACCCGGACACACCGGCCCCCGAAGGCCCCGCCCGGAAACACCCGCCCGGCACGCCTCGTCCGGCCGGGCCATCCGCCATGGCCCCAACGGGCCATGCCCTGCCTGGCCCACCGGTGCGCCTTTTCCCGTCGGCCCCACCTGAACGGGTGATCTCTGACCGGGAGTTGTGGCGCATGTCACGAAATCCCTGCGCGCGGGTCCGCGGATGCCGACACTGGGAACCAGCGTGGAAGGACCACCTGTCCTACCCACTTGAGCGTCGGTCCACACCTGGTCGACGCGCGGACAGGATCCGACCGCCGCGGCGGCTCCGGACGGCACGACCTCCGGCGCCCGCCCCACGGGGAGGATCGCAGAGCGAAGCGAGGGTACGCGTATGTGCCAGCACCGTCCTGAGTGCCCGTCGGCCGAGTCCGAGGACCGCGAGGCGGCCGCCTCGGTGGCCCGCCACCCGGAGCAGGGTTGGAGCCTGCTCTGCAACGGCGTGGTCATGTTCGAGGACACCGGAGAACTGCTGCCCGACGGCCGGGTCATCGCCCCGCGCCGCCCCGTCGCCCACGCGGCCTGACCACCCGGTCAGGCCGTACGGCGGGGGCAGCCGCCGACTCGACAGCACGAGGGGCAGGGCCCCGGCGGAAGCTCCGCCGGGGCCCTGCCCCTTTCCCGCTCGACCGGTCAGACGCCGTACTCGTCCAGCGGCGGGCACGAGCAGACCAGGTTGCGGTCGCCGTACGCCCCGTCGATCCGGCTCACCGGCGGCCAGTACTTGTCCGCCGGGTTCACGCCCGCCGGGAAGACCGCCTCCTGCCGCGAGTAGCCGTGCGCCCAGTCGCCGGCCAGCGTGGCGGCGGTGTGCGGGGCGTTGCGCAGCGGGTTGTCGTCGGCCGCCCACTCGCCCGAGCCGACCTTGTCGATCTCACCGCGGATGGTGATCATCGCGTCGCAGAAGCGGTCGATCTCGTGCAGGTCCTCGGACTCGGTCGGCTCGATCATCAGCGTGCCGGCCACCGGGAAGGACATCGTCGGCGCGTGGAAGCCGTAGTCGATCAGGCGCTTGGCGATGTCGTCCACCGTCACGCCCGTCTCCTTGGTCAGCGGGCGCAGGTCGATGATGCACTCGTGCGCGACCAGCCCGCCCGGACCGGTGTAGAGCACCGGGAAGTGCGGGGCCAGGCGCTTGGCGATGTAGTTGGCGTTCAGCACCGCGACCTGGGTGGCGTGCTTGAGGCCCTCGCCGCCCATCAGCCGCACGTACGCCCAGGAGATCGGCAGGATGGCCGCGGAACCCCACGGCGCGGCCGAGATCGGGCCGACGCCGGTGGCCGGGCCGGCCTCCGGCTGGAGCGGGTGGTTCGGCAGGTGCGGCGCCAGGTGGGCGCGCACCGCGACCGGGCCGACGCCCGGGCCGCCGCCGCCGTGCGGGATGCAGAAGGTCTTGTGCAGGTTCAGGTGCGAGACGTCCGCGCCGAACTTGCCCGGCTTGGCGAGGCCGACCAGCGCGTTCAGGTTGGCGCCGTCCACGTACACCTGGCCGCCGGCCTCGTGCACCAGGGCGCAGATGTCGGTGATCTGGGTCTCGTACACGCCGTGGGTCGACGGGTAGGTGACCATCAGCACGGCGAGGTTGTCGCGGTGCTGCTCGATCTTGGCCTTCAGGTCCTCGACGTCGACGTCGCCGTCGACCAGGGTCTTCACCACGACCACGCGCATGCCGGCCATCACCGCGGAGGCCGCGTTGGTGCCGTGCGCCGAGGAGGGGATCAGGCAGACGTCGCGCTGGGTGTCGCCGTTGTCGTGGTGGTAGGCGCGCACGGCCAGCAGACCGGCCAGCTCGCCCTGGGAGCCCGCGTTCGGCTGGATCGACACGGCGTCGTAGCCGGTCACCTCGACCAGCTGGCGCTCCAGCTGGCGGATCAGGGTCAGGAAGCCCTCGGCCTGGTCGATCGGTGCGAAGGGGTGCAGCTGGCCGAACTCCGGCCAGGTCACCGCCTCCATCTCGGTGGTCGCGTTGAGCTTCATGGTGCAGGAGCCCAGCGGGATCATGCCGCGGTCCAGCGCGTAGTCCCGGTCCGACAGGCGGCGCAGGTAGCGCAGCATGGCGGTCTCCGAGCGGTGGCTGTGGAACACCGGGTGGGTCAGGTACTCGTCCTGGCGCAGCAGCGCGGCGGGCAGCGCCTCGGCGCTCTCGGCGATCTCCACGCCCTCGACCCCGAACGCGGCCCAGACGCCGGCCAGGTGCTCGCGGGTGGTGGTCTCGTCGGTGGAGACCGAGATCCGGTCCTCGCCATCCTGGTACACGTTGATGCCGTTGGCGCGGGCGGCGGCGGCGATCTCGGCGGCGCGGCCCGGGACGACGGCGGTGACGGTGTCGAAGAACTCGCCGTGCAGCAGCTCGACGCCGCCGGCGCGCAGGCCCTCGGCGAGGGCGGCGGCGTAGCGGTGGGTGCGGCGGGCGATGTCGGCCAGGCCGTCCGGGCCGTGGTAGACGGCGTACATCGAGGCCATCACGGCGAGCAGCACCTGGGCGGTGCAGATGTTGCTGGTCGCCTTCTCGCGGCGGATGTGCTGCTCGCGGGTCTGGAGCGCCAGGCGGTAGGCGCGGTTGCCGTCGGCGTCGACGGAGACGCCGACCAGGCGGCCGGGCAGCGAGCGGGCGTACTCGGCGCGCACCGACAGGTAGCCGGCGTGCGGGCCGCCGAAGCCCATCGGCACGCCGAAGCGCTGCGAGGTGCCGCAGGCGATGTCGGCGCCCAGCGAGCCGGGGGACTTGAGCAGGGTCAGCGCGAGCAGGTCGGCGGCGACGGCGACGATCGCGCCCAGACCGTGCGCCTGCTCGATCACCGGGGCGAGGTCGCGGACCACGCCGGTGGCGCCCGGGTACTGGAGCAGCACGCCGAAGACGCCGCGCTCGGCGATCTCGGCCGGGATGCCCTCGGACAGGTCGGCGACGACGACCTCGACGCCGGTCGGCACGGCACGGGTGTTGATCACCGCGATGGTCTGCGGCAGGGTCTCGGCGTCGACCAGGAACACTCCGCCCTTGACCTTGGTGACGCGCCGGGCCAGGGCCATCGCCTCGGCGGCGGCGGTGCCCTCGTCCAGCAGCGACGAGCCGGAGGTCGGCAGGCCGGTCAGGTCGGAGACCAGGGTCTGGAAGTTGAGCAGCGCCTCCAGACGGCCCTGCGAGATCTCCGGCTGGTACGGCGTGTAGGCGGTGTACCAGGCCGGGTTCTCCATGACGTTGCGCAGGATCACCGGCGGGGTGAAGGTGCCGTAGTAGCCCAGGCCGATCATCGGCTGGAGCACCTGGTTGCGGCCGGCCAGCTCGCGCAGTTCGGCGAGGACCTGGGCCTCGGTCCGGCCTCCGGGAAGGTCCAGGGCGGTGATGGAGCGGATCGCCTCGGGCACCGCGGCGGCGGCGAGTTCGTCCAGCGAGCCGTAGCCCACGGACGCCAGCATCTTCTCCTGCGCGGCCGCGTCGGGGCCGATGTGGCGGTTCTCGAAGGGGCTGGCCAGCTCAAGCTCGGTGAGGGTCGAGGCGCCGGTGGGGCGTCCCGCGTTCGGCTGGGCGTTCATGGTGGTCGAGGCCTCCTGGTCACGGACCGGCGGGGGTACGCACGCCGGGCCGGCCAACGCCGCTGCGGACAGCGGACCGGCCTGGGCGTACGGACCCGAAAGGCCTCCCCCTCTGTCATCGGGACCTGAGAGCTTCGCCCGCACGTCGCGCTGTGGCGCTCCGTCGGCTTGCACCGTCGGTGAGGGTGGTGGTCGTCGGCTCCCGCGCCGGCGCTCCTGCCCTGCTTTCCAGAGTGACCTAGCCCGCACGGTACGGATGCCTGAGAGATTCCGGGGAGGAGTTGCTCCTTCGGCGCCCCGACCAGCGGTTTTCACTGCCGGGGACTCTCCCGAGCGGGCTCGGCGGTCGCCGCCCAGGTTACCAGCGGGAGGCCCTCCGATCACCGGTGCGTCAGGTCACTCGGGGTCTACGCGCGTTCCCTCGGACGGGCCAGTGCGCAGCCCGTCCGGCGCACCCCGGTCGCGTTCGTCCGCTTCATGGCTTTTGGTGTGAAGTGGCGGACGGAACGGGTGCTCCGGCCGCCTTCCTGCGGGAGTTACGCAGCCCAGCGCACTGGAGGAACGAGTGCAGACCGACATCGACCCCCGGGACCTCATCGGCCACAGGGCCGTCGACCGCAACGGAGACAAGATCGGCACGGTCGACGAGGTCTACCTGGACGACGCCACCGGCCGGCCCGAGTGGGCCGCGGTCCGGACGGGCATCTTCGGCCGGGACGCCTTCGTCCCGCTGACCACGAGCGAGTTCGCCGGCGACGAGCTCCGGGTGCCCTACGACAAGTCACTGGTCAAGGAGTCGCCGGACTTCGGCGTCGGCCAGCACCTGTCCCCCGCCCAGGAGCTCCAGCTCTACCGCTACTACGGGCTCGACACCCCGGTGGACGGCCACCCGCACGACGAGGACCGGAGCCGCGCCGAGCAGCCCGACCTCGACTTCGGCACCACCGCGGCCGCCGCCTCGCCGACCGCGGCGGCCCCCGCCAAGTCGCTCACCTTCCACCACCCCGAGCGCACCGCCGAGCCCGCCCCGGCCCGGCCCCCCGTCGCGCCCGCCGCCCCGGCCGCCCCGGCCGCCGCCGACGCCGACAGGACCGCCCCGGGGGCCGACCCCCGCTCCCTCGCCGCCCCCGCACCCACCGCCGCCCCTGCGGCACCCGCCCCCGCGGCGGAGCCGAAGCACCCGTCGCAGCCCGCCCCGGCGCCCGAACCCGCCGCGGCCGCGGCCGCGCCACGCCCGGCCACCCCGTCCGCCCCCACCAGCAGCCCGGTCGAGATCACCTGCCGGGAGGAGCGGATGGACATCACCACCGAGTGGCACACCATCGGCACCGCGAAGCTGCGCAGGTACGTGACGACCGAACAGGTCGAGCGCCGCGTCCCGGTGGTCCACGAGCGCGTCCGGGTCGAGCGGATGCCGGTCAGCGAGGCCGAGCGCGCCGCCCTCACCGACAAGGAGGTCGCCGAGGCCGTCGAGGAGGTCACCCTCCGCGAGGAGCGCCCGGTGATCCGCAAGTACCTCGCGCCCGTCGAACGGGTCCGCCTCGTCGTCGAGCGCTACACCACCGAGGAGGTGGTCCGGGACGAACTGCGTCGCGAGCGCGTCGAGGTCCATGACACCACCGCCCCGGCCTCCTCCGCCCCCGACACTGCTCGCCCCGCCGCCCTGCGCCCACTCGCCTGACACCGGCCTCCGATCCGAGGGCCCCGGACACCCGTCCGGGGCCCTCGGCGCGCTCCGGCCACCTTGTCGCGTACCCGACCCTTCGTCTTTACCAAGGCTTAACCACTCGATATTTGACACTCTTAACTATCCTCGGCAAAGTTACTTCAGTTCATTCACTATGTACGGGAGGAAGCAACCGTGAGTGAGGCACCACAGCCCACCACCGCGGCCGAGAAGCAGAGCAGCGCCCGGGTCCTGCCGGCCCTCATCCTGGCGATGCTGTCGTTCAGCGTGGTGCAGACCGCGGTCGTCCCGATCCTGCCTTCGCTGGCCAAGGAACTGGACGTCTCCGCCTCCAGCATCACCTGGCTGATGACCGCCAACCTGCTCTCCGCAGCCGTGCTGACTCCCCTCCTGGGCCGCTTCGGCGACCTCCGGGGCCGCAAGCCGATGCTGCTGATCTCGCTGGCCGGCCTGGTCGCCGGTTCGGCGCTGGCGGTCAGCACCCACTCGTTCACCTGGCTGGTCGTCGCCCGCGTCCTCCAGGGCGCCGGCGGTGGCGTCCTGCCGCTGGCGATCAGCATCGTCCGCGACGAGCTGCCCAAGCAGAAGGTGACCGGCGGCGTCGCCGCCATCAGCGCCTCGATGGGCGTCGGCTCCGGCCTCGGCCTGGTCGCCACCGGCCTGCTGCTGGAGCACTGGAGCTACAAGTCGATCTTCTGGATGGGCCTGGTCTGCGGCCTGGTCGCGGTCGCCCTGGTCGCCTTCCGGGTCCCGACCGACCCGGTCACCGACAAGGAGGGCGGCGCCGACCCGCTGGGCGCCCTCACCCTGGCCGGCTGGCTCTCCGCCCTGCTGGTCGCGGTCAGCCAGGGCAACCACTGGGGCTGGGCCTCCAACAAGACCCTCGGCCTGTTCGCCGTCGCCGCCGTGGTCGCCCTGCTCTGGGGGATCATCGAGACCAAGGTCGCCCACCCGCTGGTGGACATGAAGATGATGGCCCGCCCGGCCGTCGCCTTCACCAACGCGGCCGGCCTGCTGATCGGCTTCGGCATGTACGGCTCCTTCATGGTCATCAGCAACTTCGCCCAGACCCCGGAGAAGCTGGCCCACTACGGCTTCACCGCCACCGTGCTGCACGCCGGCATCATGCTGCTGCCGTCCGCGATCGGCTCGATGGTCGCCGCCCCGGTCGGCGCCCTGCTGATCGCCCGTCGCGGCCCGCGCCTGCCGCTGGTCCTCGGCGGCGTCCTCGGTGCCGTCGCGATGGCCTACCTGGCCGTGCGCCACGGCCACGAGGCCGACATCTACACCGCGTCGGCGATCTTCGGTCTCGGCGTCGGCCTGGCCTTCGCCGCCATGCCCGCCTACATCAACGGCGCCGTCCCGGTCGAGCAGAGCGGCATCGCCAACGGCATGAACTCCGTGCTGCGCACGGTCGGCGGCGCGATCGGCACCGCCGTCATGGCCGCCATCCTGACCGGCGACACCCTGAAGCTGCCGCCGCAGATCCCGCTCTCCCTGCCCACCCTGGACGCCTACGAGCACGCGTTCTGGACCGCGGCCGTCGTCTGCGTCGTCGCCGGCGTCGTCCCGTTCCTGATCCGCGGCGGCACGTCGGCCGCCACCGCGACCGTCGCCCGCGGCTCGGCCCAGCAGGACTCCAGCCCCGAGCTGGTCAAGACCGACGCCTGACGAGGCGTCCGGCCCCGCGCTCAGGGACAGGGCGCGGGGCACCCGGCCTCCGTACGTCGCGAGGGCATCACGAACGTGCGGAGCCGGCACGGTGATCGGCCCCACCCGGTAACTCCCCCACCGGGTGGGGCCGTTTTCGTGCCTCAGTCCCCCCGGTCCGCCCCGTCGTCCCCGACCTCCCGCTCGACCTCGTCCTCGTCCTCGCCCCGGCGCAGCGGCAGCGGCCGGGACGCTTCGAGCGCCGGATCGTCCACCGCGAAGGTCCGCACCCGCCCCGGCTCGCTCCACGGCGTCTCGAACCGCACGGTGACCCTCCCGACGCCGCTGCCCTGCACCCAGCCCGGACCGAACTCGGCGTGCCGGACGTCCTGGCCGGGCATCCAGCGCCGCACCACGACGGCCTCCGGCTCCTCCTCGGCCCGCTCCGCCGCGGCCGCCACCTCGGCGTGCTCCGCGGCCTCCTCCCGCAGCGCCTGCGCGAACAGGTCCTCCTGGGTGTAGTCGGCGAGTTGGGCGACGCCGACACCGAGCAGCCGGACTCCGCCGGTGATGTCCACCTGTTCGGCCAGCCGGCGCGCGGTCGCGGTGATCACCGCCTCGTCGTCGGTGGGCCCGCCGAGCGTCTCCGAGCGGGTCAGCGTCGAGAAGTCGAACCGCCGGACCTTGAGCACCACCGTCCGCCCCGAGCGCCCGGCCGCCCGCAACCGCCGTACGCACCGGGCGGCCAGCGCCTCCACCTCGCGCAGCACCCGGTCGCGGTCGGCCAGGTCCACCTCGTAGGTGTCCTCCACCGACACCGACTTGGCGTCCTGGTCGGCGACCACCGGCCGCTCGTCCAGACCTATGGACATCTGGAAGATCCCGGTGCCGTGCGCCCTCCCGACCAGCTGCACCAGCTCCGCCTCCCCCGCCTCCGCGAGGTCGGCCACCGTGTTCAGCCCGGCCCGGCGCAGCACCTGCTCGGTGGCCGGCCCGATCCCGGGCAGCGCCCGCACCGGCATCGGGCCGAGCACCGCCCGCTCCTGCCCGGGCTCGATCATGACCAGCCCGTTCGGCTTGGCCTGCTCCGAGGCGATCTTGGCCATCAGCTTGGACCCGGCCGCCCCCACCGAGCCGGTCAGCCCGGTCAGCCGCTCGATGTCCGCCCGCAGGTCCTCCGCCAGCGCCAGCACCAGCCGCTCGCCGGTCTCGTGGTCCGCCTCCAGCAGGGCGGGGCCGTAGGGGCCTGCCTCCAGGTCCACGAAGGCCTCGTCCAGGCTGAGCGGCTGCACCAGCGGGGAGAGCTGCCGCAGCAGCCCCATCACGATCTCGCTGTTCTGCCGGTAGGCCTCGAACCGCCCCGCCAGGAAGGCGGCGTTGGGGCAGAGCCTGCGCGCCTGCGCCATCGGCATCGCCGAGTGCACCCCGAACCTCCGCGCCTCGTACGAGGCCGTGGAGACCACCCCCCGCCCGCCGAGCCCCCCGACCACCACCGGCTTGCCGCGCAGGCTCGGCTTGGCCGCCTGCTCCACCGCCGCGAAGAAGGCGTCCATGTCGAGGTGGATGATGCTCGGCAGAGAACGCACCCGCCGATCATCGCGTACGGGTCCGACAGTGCGTGCGAACCCGGCCGCAGGCCCCGCGGCCCGTCCGGGCGGCTACTCGTCCGCGGCCCGGGCGAGCGCCTTCGGGATGCCGTCCTCCTCGGGCCCGAGGAACAGCGGGTCCGGCCGCAGCCAGGCGTTGACCGCCGCCTTGCCCGCCCCGGCGACCTCCCGCAGCCCGCCGTAGAGCCAGGTCACGTCGTGCGGCTCGGGCACCCCGACGGCGTACGAGCGGATGCCCGCCGCCTCGCACAGCGCCAGCGCCCGCCGGACGTGGAAGTCCTGGCTCACCAGCACCGCGTGGTCCACCCCGAAGATCCGGCGCGCCCGGGTGCAGGAGTCCCAGGTGTCGAAGCCGGCGTAGTCCCGGACCACCCGGTCCGCGGGCACCCCGTGCTCGGTCAGGTAGGTGTACATCGCGTCGGGCTCGTCGTACCCGACCCGCCCGTTGTCCCCGGTCACCAGGATCGCCCGCGCCTTCCCCCGCCGGTACAGGTCCACCGCGGCGTCCAGCCGGTGCTCCAGGTACGGCGAGGGCCTGCCCTGGTCCAGCCCGGCGCCGAAGACCACCGCGACGGGCGCGGCGGGGGCGCTCTCCACCGTGCCCACCCGGTCCCCCGCCGAGAGCCACACCCAGGCGCTCGGCGCCAGGGCCAGCGAGCAGAGCACCGTACCGGCCTGGAACACCCTGCGCTGGGTCGGCCGCCGCCGCAGCCGCGCTGCCAGCAGCCCGGCCCGGCGCCTCAGCAGCCCCGCCATCCCGGTGCCCACCCCCACGTGCCCTCCCTCGCTCGCACCCGACCGGGCTCGGTCGCGTCAACCAGGCAACACGACGAGGCCGCGGCCCCGAACGGTTCCCCGCTCGGGTCCGCGGCCTCGTCGAACGACTGCTCAGACCGCCCGGTTGCGCCGCTGCGCCAGCTCGTCGCCCGGGTCGTGCCCGACCAGGGTCTCACCGGTGTCGGTGCGCTCGGCGTGCAGCCGCCCCAGGGTCAGCTCCAGCTCGCGCCAGACGGCTCCCACCGCGATGCCGAAGACTCCCTGACCGCCCTTCAGCAGGTCCACCACCTGCTGCGGCGTGGTGCACTCGTACACCGTCGCGCCGTCGCACATCAGCGTCATCCCGGCCAGGTCGGCCTGGTCGGCGGCCTGGAGGTGGGCGACCGCCACCCGGATGTTCTGCAACGAGACGCCCGCGTCGAGCAACCGCTTCACGATCTTCAGCAGCAGGATGTCCCGGAAGCTGTAGAGCCGCTGGCTGGTCGACGGGTACGCCGTACGGACGCTGGGCTCCAGCAGTCCGGTCCGGGCCCAGTAGTCCAGCTGGCGGTACGTGATGCCGGCCGCCGCGCAGGCCGTCGGGCCTCGGAAGCCGAGCAGGTCGGACGTCGGGGCCAGCCGCTCGATGGCCGGCTGGCCCGGTTGCACGGCCGGGAACCTGCCCACCCGGGGCAGGTCGGTGACGGTGCGAGCGGTGCGCGGCATGTGTACGGCGCACCGGCCCCCCACCGCCGCGTCATCGCCGGTGCTGCTCATGCCTGCCTCCGTCCCTTGTGCTGCGGGCAACCCGACTGCGGGCATCGGCCACCCGGACAGCCACTCCTGACGGTAGGCAGTCCCCTATGACCCGTCAACGATCGCCACGCCGGGTCAGACAAACCACATCACTCAGGAGAGTGGTTTTTCGTGCCCCCAGTGTGGGTAAGCGGGCGTTTTTTGGCAAAACGGCGGGCCAAAAGGCCGAACGGCCGACCCCCGCCGCGGGCGGAGGGCCCGGATCCGGGCTACTGCGGGCCGCTGCCGCCGAAGTCCTCGGGCGAGACCTGGTCGAGGAACTCCCGGAACTTCTCGACCTCGTCCTCCTGCTCGTCCGGGATCGCGATGCCCGCCTCCGCGAGCACCTCCTCGCTCCCGTAGATCGGCGTGCCGGTGCGCAGCGCCAGCGCTATGGCGTCGGACGGCCGGGCGCTCACCTCGACCCCGCCGGCGAACACCAGCTCGGCGTAGAACACGCCCTCCCGCAGGTCGGTGATCCGGACCTCGGTGAGCTGCTGGCCGAGCGCCTCCAGGACGTCCTTGAAGAGGTCGTGCGTCAGCGGGCGCACCGGAGTCATGCCCTGCTGGGCGAAGGCGATCGCGGTCGCCTCGCCGGGGCCGATCCAGATCGGCAGGTAGCGATCTCCCCCGACCTCCCGCAGCAGCACGATCGGCTGGTTGGAAGGCATCTCCACTCGGACACCCACGACGTCGAGCTCATTCACACACGCAACCCTATGGCTCCGCTCCCGGATATGAAAGCGCAGAGCCGACGCCGCTGGTCAGCGCGGTGCACCCGTCGCCCGACGGACGCCGCGGCCGCTACCCGCGGGTTCGCAGACCGGCCTGGACCATCGCCGCGTGCAGCCGCACCGACAGCGTCGCGAGTTCCCGCGCGGTGGCCTCCGCGTGCGCCCGGGTCTGCGGGTTGCGGTGCCTGCGCAGCGGCGCCACCACCTGCTCCACCAGCGCGATCTCGCGGTCCGCCGCCGCCTTCATGGCCCGCAGGTGCCGGGGTTCGAGCCCGTACCGGCCGAGCTCCGCGACCAGCCGGGCCACCTGGAGCGCCTCGCCGTCGTAGCCGCCGTCCGGGCCCGGCACGACCAGCCCGTAGGACTCCCACTCGGCCAGCTCCGACTCCCCCGCTTCCGCCGCCGCCAGCAGCTCGGCCCGCCCCAGCCGCACCCCGGACTGCGCCTCGCCGGCGGCCACCAGCTCCCGGTCCGCCTCCTCCAGCGGCCCGGGACGGGTGTCGGCGGAGGGAAGCGCGGGCGGGTTCTCACCGCGCTCGATGGCGTCCAGGTGCTCCCGGATCACCCGCAGCGGAAGGTAGTGGTCCCGCTGCATGCGCAGGACGTAGGCCAGCCGCTCGACGTCGGCCGGGCTGAACTTGCGGTACCCCGAGGGCGTGCGCTGCGGCTCGACCAGTCCTTCCGCCTCCAGGAAGCGGATCTTGGAGATGGTGACCTCGGGGAAGTCGTCGCGCAGGAAGGCCAGCACCGCGCCGATGCTCAGCAGTTCGTCACCGCCGCGCCGGCGCCCGGCGGATCGCTCCGTCCGGGCCGGCTGCCGCGGGCCCGCGACCACCCCGCGCCCGCCGCGGTCCGCCTGCGGACCGGACGGGGTCGGAGTGGTCGCCCCGAGAGAAGAGGAAGGGGGGTTCGTATTCACTCGGGCTCCTGCCTGCGTCGTTTTCAGTACCCCCGGTGGTGGCCGGCGAAGAACACCAGCCGGTACTTCCCGATCTGCACCTCGTCGCCGTTGTTCAGCGCCACCTCGTCGATCCGTTCCCGGTTCACGTAGGTGCCGTTGAGGCTGCCCACGTCCGCGACGCTGAAGCCGGCCGGGGTGCGGCGGAACTCCACGTGGCGGCGCGAGACGGTGACGTCGTCCAGGAAGATGTCACCCTGCGGGTGACGTCCCGCCGTGGTGACGTCCGAGTCCAGCAGGAAGCGGCTGCCCGAGTTCGGACCGCGCTGGACGATCAGCAGGGCCGCGCCCGGCGGCAGCGCGTCGATCGCCGACAGCACCTCGGCCGACAGGGCCGGCGTGGCACCGGTGCCGGTCGTGGCGGTCGGGTCGTACGACTCCAGGCCGGAGATGGAGATGGTCGACGTGGTCTCCGCCGCCCCCTCCGGGAGCGGACCGCCGCGCAGCGCCGTCCCGCAGTTGGAGCAGAACCGGGCCGAGGCCGGGTTCGGGTTGGCGCACCTGGGACACGGAGTGGGGCCAGCCATGTTCACAGCCTCCTGGCGCGGCACACCCGACGGGTTGTGCCCGGCGTACGGATCCGGGGCAAACCCTCCACCAGAGGTTGAGGGTGCTGACGGGAAACCTATGCGCGGCTCGCCGGAAGGGTCAACCGACGCGCCGTAGCCCGCCGGATTCCCCGCGTACTGGGCGGCGGCGCCGTCCCGGTACAGCTGCTGCCCCCCGTACGGCCCGCCCTCGGGGGCGGGGCGCATGCCGGGGACGGCCGGCTCGTCCTCGGGCCGGCGGTGACGTGCGGTGGGCGCCTCGACGGCGGCCGAGTTGCGGCCCTTGTTGCGACCGAACAACTTCGAGAAGAAACTCACGGGCGAATCCCCTTGCGTGTGACAGACCCGCCCGCGGGGCAGGGTGAGAACCTCGGACATGCTGCGAGCCCGGATGCTGCGGCTCGGGCCCGCCGGAGCGGTGCTCCGACGGCTGGTGCTGCGGTTGTTGCTCCGGAGCGTACCGGTGCGAACCAGTCTCGCCCACGTGACGGCGGCGCCCCGCAGCGGGTGCCGCCCGCCCTTGACGGGCCGTTCGTCGGGTGCCCCGTCACTTCGAAGCCGGCTTGGCGTACTGCGGCGACTTCGGGTCCACGAGGGCGTCGACGACCACCTTCTGCTGCTGGGCGATGGTCGCCCGTGCCTGGTTGTTCTCCAGGGTGCGGACGACACCTCCCGGGATGTTCAGCGCGGGTGTCAGGTCCTGCGGGTTTCCGACGACGGTGAACCGATAGGGCTGCGAGACCTTCTTCCCGTCGATCTGCACCCCGCCGCCCGACAGGTCGGTGAAGTAGGTGTTGACCACCACGCGCACATCGTTGATCTGAATCGCCTCCGCCCCCGCCGCTCGAAGTTCTTGCAGGGTGTCCAGCAGCATATCCGCCTTCACCTGCCCTTGGGGATCATCGACCGTGAGTACGATGCCCGGACCAGTGGCTTTGACGGTACCCGCGAGCACGCCGAGTTCCGTCATCTTCTTCCTGGTCTGCTCCTGGGCCTCCTTGGCCTGGTTGGAGCTGTTCTCCAACTTCGCCAGGGAGCCTTCCAGCTCCGCCTTCTCCTGCTGGAGACGCTGCTGACGGCTGTCCAGTTCGTCGAGGATGCGCACCAGGTCCTCCTGGCGGGCCCCGCGCAGCTGGCTGTGGTGGTCGTTGGTCGACCGCACCTGGATCGCGAGCGCCAGGCCGAGCGAGAACAGCAGCAGCGCCACCACCAGCTGCCCGCGCGACAGCCGCGGCGGCCAGAGCGCCGCCTTCAGGCGCCGCCGGCCCGCGTTCCGGTCCGGGGCCGTCGGCTGCTCGGCGGCCTCCGCGACGGCGGGCCCGGGCTCGGCTTCCGGCTCGGGTGCGGGCTCGGCGGCCTCGGTTCCGGGCTCGGGCTTCGCCTCGGACGCGGGCTCGGGCCCGGGTTCGGGCCCGGGTTCGGGCTCCGACGAGCCCTCGGGCTCCGGTGGGACCACCTTCGTGAGCCGGAGCGTCGGCTCGGACACCGGACCGGCCTCAGCCTCAGCCTTAGCGTCAGAGTTCCCCTCCGACGCCCCGGCGGCCCCGGCGGCCCCGTCCGGCCCGTTCGCCCCGGATCCCTCGGCCGTCTCCGGCTCGGACGCCTCAGCGGCCCTCTCGACGGCCCTGCCGACGTCCTTCCCGACAGCCTTCCCGTCCGGCTTCCCGGCGGCCCGCTCGGCGGGCACCACGGGCTCCGGCTTCTCCTCCGCCGCCTCGCGGCCCGGCTCAGGCACGGAAGACATGGCGCCGGATCGCAGCCGCGTTGGAGAAGATGCGGATGCCGAGGACGACGACCACACCGGTGGACAGCTGCGAGCCGACGCCCAGCTGGTCACCGAGGAAGACGATCAGCGCCGCGACCACCACGTTGGACAGGAACGAAACGATGAACACCTTGTCGTTGAAGATCCCGTCGAGCATCGCCCGGACGCCGCCGAACACGGCGTCCAGCGCCGCCACCACCGCGATCGGCAGGTAGGGCACCACGGCGTCCGGCACCTCGGGTTGGACGAAGAGGCCGACGACCACCCCGATCACAAGACCCAGTACGGCAATCACGGTCTGGCTGCTCCTGTCGCTGTCGTGGTCTTGGCGGCTCCGGTCGACGGATGCCGCTTGGCGCTCGGACTGCCTCCGGTCGCGGCCGGCGAGCCCGGCGACCCCGGCACGGAGGCCGCAGGCGGGGCCGGCGGTGAGACGGACGCGCCCGGGCTCTCCGGGGCCGCGGCTCCGGCCGACGGCGTGTCGCCCGCAGCCGGAGCGGTCGCCGTGGGCGCGGGCTCGGGCGCCACCGGCTGCGCGGTCCGCAGCGTCATCCCCACCGCCGCCGGCAGCGTCAGGCCCTTCTGCACGGAGAGCGTCGACTTGATGCCGTACTGCTCCTGTAGCAGCCGCAGGTACTGCCCGGCCATGTCCTTCTCGAAGGCGCTGAGGAGCTTGGCGCCGTCCCCGATCGCCTGGATGTTGTACGGCGGCACCAGCGGCCGGTTGTCCACCAGCACCGCTTCGCCCGCGGCCCGGATCGCGGACAGCGCGGTCAGCCGCTGCCCGTTGATCGCGATCGCCTCGGCTCCGGAGCCCCAGAGGCCGTTCACCACGAGTTGCAGGTCGCGGTCCCGCAGCCGGCCGCTGTTGGAGAAGCCCTGCCCGGCCCGCGGGTCGACGTTGCCGCCTCGGCCCGTGCCCGCCGCGTCCTCCAGGACCAGCTTCACGCCCGGCCCGGTCACCTCGCCCAGGCCCACGGCCCCGGTCAACCCACCGGGATCGCCGTCCCCCGACGCGAGCGCCTGCTGCTGCGTGCTGTCGACCTTGAGCCGCAGGTCCTGCACCTGCTTCTGCAACTGGTCGGCCGCGGTGTTGCTGTCGTTGATCCGGTGGATCAGCGCGTCCCGCTCCTTGGCCAGCGTCGGCTCGGCCTTGTGGGCGTTCACGGCGCCCACCGTCACCACCGCGCCCACCAGGGCCAGCCCGGCGCCCAGGGTGAGCAGTCCGGGCAGCGTGCCGGGCATCCGGCTGTCGCGGGCGCCACCGCGTGCGGCGGCGGCCTGTGCGTAGCCCTCGTCCAGGCCGTGGTCCATCACGTTGGTCAGCAGGGACATCGAGGCGTCCGGACGGTTGTACCGTCCGTTCGGGGCACTCGGCGTCGGCGTCGCTGGCATGGAGACCATCGTCCCATGGCCTCGGAGAGGCCCGTGCACGGCCCCTGAGCTGCACACACGCTGCACACATGACGGAAGTGGCGGATCATTCCGAATGATGCGAAAACGGACAGTGGGGCGCGCGGATCACTCCGCACGCCCCGCGGTTCGAGGTCGTTCCGGGATCAGGCCCGGACCCCGCTCATGTCCCGGTCGTCACCGCCCCGCGCCGTCGACCACGGCCGCCCACTCGTCGAGCAGCGCCTCGGTGGCCTCGTCGTCGGGGCCCTCGGCCCACAGGTGGGTGACGGCCTCGGCCGGGTCCGGCAGCACCAGCGTCCACCGCCCGTCCGCCTCCACCACCCGGACGCCGTCGGTGGTGTCCAGCCGACGGCTGCCGGCCGCCTCCACCACCGAGCGCATGACCATGCCCTTGGCCGCCCACGGTGTCGCGATGTCCCGGCGCCGGATGTGCGCCTGCGGGATCCGGGCGTCGATCTGGCTCAGCGTGAGCTGCGTCCGCGCCACCAGGCCGACCAGTCGGACGAAGGCCGCGGCACCGTCCAACACGCCGCTGAACTCGGGCACCACGAAGCCACCGCGTCCGTCCCCGCCGAACACCGTGCCCTCGGCGGAGGCCGCCTTCGCGAGGTCGTCCGGCGTGGTCGTGGTCCAGATGACCTGGGTGCCGTGGTACGCGGCGACCTGCTCGGCGATCCGGGTCGTGGTCACCGGCAGCGCCACCTGCCCGCTGCGCCGCTCGGCCGCGACCAGGTCCAGCAGCACCAGCAGCGCCCGGTCGTCGTCGATCACCCGGCCCAGCTCGTCCACGAAGGCGACGCGTTCGCCCACCGGGTCGAACCGCACGCCGAAGGCGGCCCGGGAGGAGGCCACCAGCTCGCCGAGCCTGGCCAGGCCGGCGCGGCGCTCCTCCGCGTCCTCGGTCGGCCGCGCCTCGTCCAGCCCGGTGGAGACGGTGAGCGCCTCCACCCCCAGCCGGCCGAGGATGCTCGGCAGAACGAGGCCCGCGCTGCCGTGCGCGGTGTCCACGACCACCTTCAGCCCGGCCTCTCGGACCCCGGTGGTGTCCACCGTCCGCAGCAGGTTGCCCGCGTAGGAGTCGAAGACGCTGGAGGGGAAGGTCAGGTCGCCGATCTCGCCCGGGAAGGCCCGCCGGAACTCCTGGCGCGCGTAGACGCGGTCCAGCTTGCGCTGGCCGGCCTGCGAGAGGTCCGCCCCGCGCTCGTCGAAGAAGAGGATGTCCAGTGAGTCCGGCACCCCCGGGGTGGTCCGCAGGAAGATCCCGCCCGCACTCCCCCGGGCCGTGTGCTGCCGCGCCACCGGCATGGGCACGTTCTCAAGGTCGCGGACGTCGATCGCGGACGTCTGGAGCGCCGAAATCATCGCCCGTTTGAGCGCACGCGCACCACGCGAGTGGTCACGCGCAATGGTGACGGTCGCGCCCTTCTTCAGCGTCGTCGCGTACGCCCCCGCCAGCCGCACGGCCAGCTCCGGGGTGATCTCGACGTTCAGGACGCCCGACACGCCACGGGCCCCGAACAGGTGCTCCTGGCCGCGCGACTCCCAGATCACGGAGGTGTTGACGACGGCGCCGGCCTCGATGGTCTTGAACGGGTAGACGCGGACGTTCGCCCCGATGATCGACTCCTCGCCGACCAGGCACTCGTCCCCGATCACCGCGCCGTCCTCGACCCGCGCGGCCCGCATCACGTCGGTGTTCTTGCCGACCACGCAGCCCCGCAGATTGCTCTGCGGCCCGACGTACACGTTGTCGTGCACCACGGCCTTGTGCAGGAACGCGCCGCGTTTGACCACCACGTTGCTGCCCAGCACGGTGTGCTCGCGGATCTCCACGCCGGCCTCGACCTTGGCGTAGTCCCCGATGTACAGCGGCCCGCGGAGCACGGCCTCCGGATCCACCTCGGCGCCCTCGGCCACCCAGACGCCCGGGGAGATCTCGAACCCGTCGAGCTCGACGTCGACCTTGCCCTCCAGGACGTCCGCCTGGGCCTTGCCGTAGCTCTCGTGGGTGCCCACGTCCTCCCAGTAGCCCTCGGCGACGTAGCCGTAGACCCGCTTGCCCTCCTTCAAGAGCTGGGGGAAGACGTCGCTCGACCAGTCGACGGACTCACCTGCCGCGACGTAGTCGAAGACTTCGGGTTCCATCACGTAGATACCGGTGTTCACAGTGTCGGAGAAGACCTGCCCCCAGGTCGGCTTCTCCAGGAAGCGCTCCACCCTCCCCTCGTCGTCCGTGATCGTGATGCCGAACTCCAGGGGATTCGGCACCCTCGTGAGACAGACGGTGACCAGAGCGTTCTTGCTGCGGTGAAAGTCGATCAATTCCGAGAGGTTGAAGTCGGTCAGCGCATCACCGGAGATCACCAGAAAGGAATCGTCCTTGAGCGCGTCCTCTGCGTTCTTGACACTCCCCGCAGTGCCCAGTGGCGTCTCCTCGTGGGCATAGGTCAGATGCATGCCCAGCTCTTCGCCGTCACCGAAATAGTTCTTGACCAGTGACGCCAAGAACTGAACGGTGACGACGGTGTCGGAGAGGCCGTGCCGCTTCAGCAGCCGAAGCACGTGCTCCATGATCGGCCTATTGGCGACCGGAAGCAGCGGCTTCGGCATGCTGGAGGTCATCGGGCGGAGTCGAGTGCCCTCGCCCCCTGCCATTACAACGGCTTTCATTACGGGTGCGTCCTCCTTCGCGGTGGTGGACCAGCAGGTCCATCAAAGCGTTCCAGAGGGATCTCTACCCGGAAAGGATCGTCCGACGCACCGATGGGGCGTGGGGCTTCTCTCAGATCACGTCTCAGACTGTGGACGCCGAGCCGGCGGTGGTCCCCCGGATGATCTGCCTCGCCTGAACCGCGTAGAGAATCGCGGCCCACCAGTACAGCGTGGTCCCCCACCAGATGAACGCCCAGCTCACCACTTCGGCCGGCCGGGCGATCCAGCTGTCGACACTGCCGAGCAGCAGGAGCGGAAACGCGTACATCAGATTGAAGGTCGCGGCCTTCCCCAGGAAACTCGTCTGGAGCGGGCCGTAACCGTGCCGGTTCAGAATCGGCAGCAGCGTGGCGATGAACGCCTCACGGGCCAACAGGATCGCGGTGAGCCACCACGGCAGAATCTCACGCCAGGTCAATCCGACCAGCGTGGAAAGCACATAGAGCCGGTCCGCCAGCGGGTCGAGCAACTGCCCCACCCGGCTGATCTGCCCCCACTTCCGGGCGAGCTTTCCGTCCAGGTAATCGCTGACCCCGCTCAGTGCCAGGATCAACAGCGCCCAGACGTCGTTCTTCGGGCCGCCGAACTCCGGCCAGAGAATGAGCCAGAGGAAGATCGGAACACCGACCAGCCGGCCCATGCTCAGCATGTTGGGGATGGTGAGGACGCGATCCGTCTGGACCCGCGTCTCCTGGACCTCCACTCGGGGGCCTCCTGTCCCGTGTGACGACAATGCACATTGACCCTACAACAGAGAAGCCCCCGACCGGTTCCCCGGCGGGGGCTTCTCGAAGAATTGTTCGGCGGCGTCCTACTCTCCCACAGGGTCCCCCCTGCAGTACCATCGGCGCTGAAAGGCTTAGCTTCCGGGTTCGGAATGTAACCGGGCGTTTCCCTCACGCTATGACCACCGAAACACTATGAAACTGTGCACCACACACCCCAACTGACGGGGCGGGTCGTTGTTTCAGAACAACACAGTGGACGCGAGCAACTGAGGACAAGCCCTCGGCCTATTAGTACCGGTCAACTCCACCCCTCACAGGGCTTCCATATCCGGCCTATCAACCCAGTCGTCTACTGGGAGCC